>RGFZ01000018.1 GCA_010024875.1 Oxalobacteraceae bacterium
CTCGTCATCTTGCCGGATATTGAGAAACGGCTTGAAGCCTTCGTGCGTACCGGTCATGCGATTATTGTTTTCCCGGGTGGCGTGGGCACGGCAGAGGAAATTCTGTACCTGCTAGGCATACTGCTGCACCCGGAAAATCAAGCGCTACCCTTCCCGCTGATCTTTACCGGCCCCGAGGAATCAGCTTCTTATTTTTCCCAGATCGATGCATTCATTGGCGCGACGCTGGGGCCCAAAGCACAAGAGCTGTATCAGGTGATCATTGATGATCCATCCGGTGTGGCTAGGGCGGCGCAGGAGGGAATCGGTCTTGTCCGCGGTTATCGCAAATCGCACGGAGACGCGTATTACTTCAACTGGAGATTGCATATCGATCCTGCATTCCAGCAGCCCTTCATTCCGGCGCACGCATCCATGCGCGGTCTTAGTTTGCACATGCAGCAACCCGAGCACCAGCTGGCTGCCAACCTTCGCAGAGCGTTCTCTGGCGTCGTCGCCGGTAATGTGAAGCTACAGGGGATACAGGCGATTGAAGAGCATGGGCTGTTCGAGATACAGGGCGACTCCCGGCTCATGGCGCAGCTGGATGAGCTATTGTCGGCTTTTGTTGATCAGGGAAGGTCATGCCGCCTCGGTGCTTAGCAGCGCCAGCTCTGCGGTATCGAGATATCGCCACTCACCTTCTTGCAACGCCAGCGATTCCAGTGTCAACCTGCCGACCGCAATGCGCTGCAATGCTGCACAATGATTGCCGGCCGCAGCAAGCATGCGCTTGACCTGATGATATTTGCCCTGCTCGATCACGATCTCTACCTGATGAGTGCCGCGCGGCTCGCAGCGCAGTGCCGCCAGCGGCGCGGGCTCGTCACTGAGCTGAACGCCTTTCAGCAGATGCTCGACCAGCGCGGGCGTGACCGGATCCTGCGTGGTGGCGAGATACAGCTTGGGGACATGCCGCTTGGGCGACGACATCGCATGATTGAAGCTGCCATCATCCGTCAGCAGCAGCAACCCCGTCGTGTCATGATCAAGACGGCCTATGGCCTGGACGCCACGCCAGCTGAATTCCTCTGGCAGCAGACTCATCACGCCGGGGCGATGACTGGGTTTGCGAGAGCATTCCACATCTGGCGGCTTGTTCAGCGCAAGATAGACGAATTCACGGTACTCCCAGTCTTCATCAAACAGGCGAAATCGCAGTCCCGAGGTTTCGAAGCTTCTCTTGTAGTCGGTGACAATCTCACCATGAACGCTGACCTCACCCGCCTCAATCAGCTGTCGGCACCATTTGCGCGTGCCAACACCTTGCGATTGCAGTATGCGATCCAGACTTGACTTGTTCATCCCAGCACTGTAGCAGAGACAGTGCCGCAGAGTGATTCTCGGGCTTACTGAGCGGCGCCTTAGCCGCCCTTGGTACCCTGCTTGCGAGATTTCTTCTTCGACTTTTTCGATTTTTTCGCCTTTTTCCGCGATTTGATTTCTTGCCCCGATGCCCCGGTGTCGCTGCTGCTCTGACCGGACATAGTTTCCGCTTTACGCTCGACTTCAGCAGCGCGTGAAGGATCGGTACTCTCTCTCACGCCGTCGCTGCTGGCGGTCTGTGCCCAGGTCCAGCCGGAAACCAACATCAACAACAAGAAAAGACGGGTAACGGATATCTTCATGAAACCTCCAGGCGCTGTGTGCATGACGAAGAAAGGAATATCACGGCTGCCAATCAGACTGGGGGTGGTGTCTCTAGTTTCATGAAGGGCGAATACTGGCGGAAGGAAGGTTGATGCTGGTCGAATCCCTCGGCCAAGGCAAGGGCTGACGGCAAGCATGGCTGGTGTTGCACGCTATTGCGGCGCCTTATTGCTGTCGTTCAGTGCTGCTTTGTTCCGGCGGCGTTGGAATGCCGAGCTCTTGGCCAACGTCCGCTTCTCTGTCATCGGGCGCTGATTTGACGGATGATTCGCCAGTTTCTGCTTTGGTCGGTGAGCTGCGGGCTTTGGTCTGCCAGCGTTCGAGAATGCGTACGATGGCTATGCGTTCCTGCGATTTTGCGAAATCGATCGCATCCAGACCGAGTTCGTTTTTCAGAAGCACATCCGCGCCTTCCTCTAGCAGCAGCACGACCACTTTCTCGTGCCCGGCACGCGCTGCCATCATCAGTGGCGTGGTCTTGTTCGGCGATTCTGCATCGATGTAGGCGGCGTGTTCCAGCAATTTGCGAGTGATGGGCAAGCTGCCTGAAGCAGCGGCATAGTGCAGCGCAGTCCAGCCGGGCCGATTGATCTCGGCACCCTTGTCAATAAGACGATTCGCAGCGGCGACTTCACCATTGAAGGCCGCGATCATCAGCGCGGTGTCGCCATTGCGGGATCGGGCATCGAGCTCAATACCTCTGGCGCTAAGTAGCGCAGCGAATACCCTCCAGGATTTTTTCCGCACCGAGAGTATCAGCCCGGTGTCGAAACGCTCGGGCTCGATGGTGTTGGGGTCAAAGCCTCGTTCCAGCAACTGCCGGCAGCGATTGCCATCATCGAGATGAATCGCGTCGAACCACTCGGTATAGGAATCTGGCTTCTTCGACAAGGGCTGCAGCATGCGCTCCAAGCCCGGTAGCAATGCCGCAGCAAGCAATTGGCGCCTTCCGGGGTCGTGTGACTGTTCTTGGTCCATCATACTGACGGCGCTGAGTCGGGTGCGGGGATGTTGAACAAATTGCGGAAATTACGCGTGGTCGCCTCCGCCAGCGTTGCCAGCGGCACTCCTTTTAGATCGGCAAGGAACTCCGCCACGTGCCGCACAAAACCTGGTTCATTAGTCTTGCCGCGTTTCGGCACGGGGGCGAGGTAGGGAGAGTCCGTCTCGATCAGCATTCGTTCCAATGGCACGGCACGCGCTACCGCCTGCAGCTCTTTTGCATTTTTGAAGGTGACGATGCCGGAAAAAGAGATGTAAAAGCCCATCGCCATGGCGGCCTCGGCGACTTCGAGGCTTTCGGTAAAACAATGCATTACACCACCAGCGCCGCCAACATCCGTACCGGCCTTTTCCTCACGCATCAAGCGCAAGGTATCCGCCGAGGCCGACCGGGTATGAATAATCAACGGCTTGCGGCTCTCGCGCGAAGCACGGATATGCACGCGAAAGCGTTCGCGCTGCCACTCAAGATCACCCTGCAGACGATAGTAGTCGAGCCCGGTCTCGCCAATGGCGACGATGCGCGGATGAACGGCCAGCTTCAGCAGTCCGTCCACCGTGGGTTCTACGGTGTCTTCATAGTCGGGATGTACGCCGACGGATGCGTAGATATTCGGGTGGGTCTCGGCAAGAGCCAGCACCCTGGGAAACTCCTGCAAGGTGACTGACACGCACAGAGCCTCGCTGACCTGATTGGTCTGCATTGTGTCGAGTATTTCCGGCAGACGAGCCGCCAGCTCGGGAAAATCAATATGACAATGGGAATCAACGAACATGGCAACAGCCAGCAGATGGCGAATGGCCGTTATTGTACGTGCTGGGCGCAGAGCCCGCCGCCGGCAACGCTACATGGTGTGCGTGGATCGGGATGCGCCAAGCGAGGTTCCCAGCAATTCCTCGATGCGTTTTTTCAGCATGCGACCTGCCTCGTCATCCAGGAAGTGCACCCCGAAACCCTGGGTGTGATGATTGCCCGCGCCGGCGGGAGTAATCCACGCGACCTTGCCCGCTAGCCGATAACGCTGCTCATCCTGCATCAGTGTCAGGAGCAAGAATATTTCCTCGCCCAGACGACTAGGGCGGGTACCCGGCACGAAGATGCCGCCATGTCTGAGAAAAGGCATGTAGGCGGCGTACAGCGCCGCGCGATCGCGAATCGCCAGCGAAACAACGGAGGGACGCAGCGTCGTGTCGGCAGAGAGAGGCTCTTGCATGTGAGTGCCTGTCGGGTCAGCAGCTGCCGACCGAACCGATCCGCCTCTGGCGCAGAGCGCTCAGGCAGCGGCGCGAGTCGGCTGCATTAGGCGTACGTAGTCGAGCAACATGTCTTCAATAAAAAGCCGCGCGGACAACGGATGCTCGGACACGGCGCGACGGGAAGCTGCATCACGCAGTGCCTGGTGAAGGCTGTCGGCGGAGATGGTGGCTGCGAGCGCTTCGAGGCTTTTGCGATGATGCGGATAGTAGCGTACCCGTCCGGCGCATTGAATGGCGAGCAGGTCATAGAGCCAGCGCTGCTGCCATGCGACGAGCAGTGACAGCGGGACTTTCTGTAGCCGCTCTGCCACGACCAGCGCTGTCGCCGTATGTGGCCGGGCCAGATACGACAGCCACTCGTCCTGTGCTTCGGCAAACTCACCCTTGGCAGCGGCCAACGCTGCCAGCGGCGCACCGCCCTGCTCCGCGAGCCAACGCGCAGGGCTATTCACCTCTTGCGATTCCAGCCAGGACAGTGCTTCGTCCGCAGCAGGCATATGCAACGGAAACTGCCGGCAGCGGGAAAGTATGGTCGGCAACAAACGGTCGACGCGGTGGGTTACCAGCAAAAAAACGGTATCGGGCGGTGGCTCCTCAAGCGTCTTGAGCAGCGCGTTCGCGGAGGCAGGATTCAGCGCCTCCGCCGGGTAAAGCATCACCACTCTGAATCCCGCGCGGTGCGTAGAGACATTCATGAAGGTGGCCAACGAACGCACTTGCTCAATCCGGATATCGCGTGACGGAGTCTTGCTGGCGGCCGCTTTCTTAGTGCTGCTTTCTTCGGTCTCAGGCGTTGCCTCGTCGTCTTCTGCATCCAAAGCCTCCGGACGCACGCGCCGAAAATCCGGGTGGCTGTACTGCGCAAACCAGCCGCAGGACGCGCACTCGCCGCAGGCATGACCCTCGACATCCGGACTCTCGCACAGCAAGGACTGCGCCGCGTGTTCGGCAAAGTCCACCTTGCCGATACCTTCAGCGCCATGGAACAGGATTGCGTGCGGCAGCCTTTCGCGCATCTGTTGCCAGCGCTGCCAGTCTGCGCTCTGCCACGGGTAGAGGGATGCATGCACGATCGATAGTCCTTCAGAGCGCCGAGACAAGCTGTTCCAGCTGGCGACTGACATCGTCCAGCGGTCGGGTGGAATCGATCACGTGTATTCGCTGGGGGAATTCAGTTGCGCGCTGCAGGTAGGCCTCGCGCACACCCGCGAAAAATGCTTGCTGCTCTTGTTCGAATTTGTCCAGCGCTCGGCTTTGATCCAGCCGCTGTCGCGCAACTTCCAACGGCACATCGAACAGCAGCGTCAGGTCGGGCTGCAAATCCGCATGCACCCACTGCTCCAGCGCCCGTAGCTTGTCGAGCGAGAGCTTGCGTCCGCCACCCTGGTAGGCAAAGCTGGCGTCGGTGAAGCGATCAGAAATCACCCAGTCCCCGCGTTCCAGCGCTGGTGCGATCAGCAAGGCAATGTGCTCCCGGCGCGCGGCAAACATCAGCAGCGCCTCGGTCTCCAGGTGCATTTTTTCATGCAGCAGCAGCGCTCGGAGGTGCTCTCCGAGCGGGGTACCGCCGGGTTCCCGGGTGGTGATGACATTCTTTCCGCGTTCACGCAAAAATGCCGCGACACCTTCGACGTGCGTGGATTTACCGGCTCCGTCTATACCCTCGAAGGTAATGAATTTTCCTCTTGCCATGACCATTGACGCCTGTGAGCCTTGAGCAGGTGTGCTTTACTGAGAACGGCGCTGGTAGCGGTTGACTGCGCGGTTGTGATCTTCGAGATTGTCCGAGAATTCACTGCTGCCGTCACCGCGCGCCACGAAATAAAGATCTTTGCCTCGCAACGGGTTCAATGCCGCATCAATCGCGGCACGGCCTGGCAAGGCAATGGGCGTGGGCGGCAGACCGGGCCGCAGGTAGGTGTTGTAGGGCGTGTCGGTCTGCAAATCCTGCTTGCGGATATTGCCGTCAAAACGATCACCCATGCCATAAATGACGGTGGGATCCGTCTGCAGCAGCATGCCCCGCCGCAGCCGGTTGATGAATACCGATGCAATCCGCTTGCGTTCCTCAGCCTTGCCGGTTTCCTTTTCCACGATCGACGCCATGATCAGAGCCTCGTAGGGGTTGTCATAGGGCAGGTCTGCCGCGCGTGCATCCCACGCTTGCTGCAGCTTTTTCATCAGCTGCTGATGGGCCTGCTGATAAATCTTGAGGTCGCTACTGCCTCGCTCGTACACATAAGTGTCCGGATAAAAAATACCTTCCGGGTGGGGAAAGCCCGGTGCGACTTTATCGAGCAATTGCTCCAGACTTAATTCTGCGCTGTCGTGCTTCAGCCAGGTCTGCCGTGCCAGTTCGGCACGCATTTGCTCGAAGGTCCAGCCTTCGATCAGCGTCAATGACTCTTTGATGGTGTTGCCCCTGACCAGCGTATCAATTAGCCCGAGGGGCGTGGTACCCGGCGTCAGCCGGTAGCTGCCGGGCTTGATCACTCCGCCCTTGCCTAGACCGCGGGCGAGAAATTCCATCAAGAGCGGCGGTGCGGGCACTCCTGCCGCGTGCACTTGTTTCATTGCAGAACGCAAGCCGCTGCCCGAGGCGATGCTGAACTCGACCGGGGTGCTGCCGGCAGCGATCAGCGGATCACGCGTCCAGTAGACGAGGAATGCACTGGCGGCCATCACCAATAGCACACCCAGTGCGAGAATCTTCTTGAACACGCCGTTCTCCCCCCAGTCTTGTTACCTATTCAGCATCGACGCGATTTTTCATGCGCCTCTATAATTCGCCAATGTTGTAATGATAGCGCTCCACTGCGAGCGACTCCGAATTCATGGCTGAGCAACAAGGTTTCATTTCCCTCTTGTCGGATCCCGGCGTGATCCGGGCCTCGGGCGACGATGCCCGTCACTTCCTTCATAACCAGCTAACCAATGACATCGAGAATCTGGACGCGAACGATGCCCGGCTCGCCGGCTACTGCTCGCCCAAGGGCCGGCTGCTGGCTAGCCTCCTGACTTGGGCTGCGGATGACGCCATCCTGATGCTGCTGCCGAAAAGCCTGTTGCCGAGTTTTCAGAAGCGCCTGCAGATGTTCGTGCTGCGCTCAAAAATAATGCTGGAAGATGTCAGCGATTCGCTGGCCGTGGTAGGTGTCGGTATGGTGGCTCGTGTTAGTGCCACGCCGGGCGCCGGCCTGCTGCCGGAGACACCCTATCGAAGCAAGCACTTCTCGGGTGGCCATCTGATACGCGTCGCCGATGCAGAGGGACTGCACCGGGCACTCTGGATCGGGCCGGCCGATCAGCGCGATGCCGTGCTCGCCGCCCTGCCCGCTGATCTGCCGCAGCAGCCGGAATCCTACTGGCGCTGGCTCGATATCCGGGCCGGCGTGCCACAGATACTGGACGCCACGCGCGAGCAGTTCGTGCCGCAAATGGTGAACTTCGAGTTGGTGGGCGGTGTCAATTTCCGCAAGGGCTGCTACCCCGGACAAGAAATCGTCGCGCGCAGCCAGTACCTTGGCAAGCTCAAGCGCCGCATGCTGCTGGCGAGCGTCGATATCGATGAGATGGCGGTCGTTACGCCTGGTACGGAGGTGTTTTCTGATGACGACCCAGGACAGCCCGGCGGCATGATCGTGAATGCCGAACGTGGCCCCGATGGCCGCATTGCCTGTCTGGTCGAGATCAAGATTGATGCCGTCCGCTCGCCCGTCCACCTCGGAAGCGCTAACGGTCCATTGCTGCACTTCGGTGAATTACCCTACTCGCTGGAAGCCAGCGTCTGAGATGGATATCTACGTCTATTACCGCGTGCCGGTAGCCCATGCATCGAGCATGCAACAGAGAGTCAAGGCAATGCAGCACTCATTGGCTCAGCAGTTCCATATTCAGTGCAGCCTCAAGCGCCGTCCCGAGCTCAGCCATGATTGCCAGACTTGGATGGAAATCTATCCGCAAGTGCCCACCGATTTCGCCGCAGCACTGGCGGAGGCCGTTAGCACCCATGCGCTGCCCGCGCTGATCTCCGGCGAACGTCACATCGAAACCTTTGTGGATATCGAAGCATGTGCCTGATAGTGTTTGCGTGGAAGCTGCTGCCCGAATGCCCGCTGGTGCTGGCTGCGAATCGCGACGAATTTTTCAATCGTCCTTCTCAAGCCGCGCACTGGTGGAACGATCATCCCTTCGTGTATGCGGGCCGCGATCTGCAGGGCGGAGGTACTTGGTTGGGCATGAACCGGTCGGGCCGTTTCGCGGCGCTAACGAATATACGCAAAGGCGCTGAGCGGCGCACGGATGTGCGCTCTCGCGGCGAGCTCGTTGCCGGCTTTCTGCAATCCGACCTTAGTGCGGAAGACTATCTGGCCCGCGTGCGTGAGCGCGGTGCCGAGTACAACGGTTTCAATTTGCTGGTCGGCGACCATCAGCGCAGCTTCTGGTTCAGCAATGACGGCGAGACATCGATGATGCAGCTCGAGCCGGGTATTTACGGGCTGTCGAACGGTTCGCTCGACACGCCCTGGCCTAAGGTGCTTCGCGCGAAGGCGCAATTCTCCAGCCTGCTCTGTCAGGGCGCCCCCGACGATGCGTACTTCGAGATGCTCGCGGATACCACGCACGCGGCCGATGCCCGGCTTCCGGATACCGGCGTGTCACTCGAATGGGAACGGCTGCTCTCGCCCATCTGTATCGAGTCGCCGGAGTACGGCACTCGCGCATCGACGCTACTGCGGGTGAACAGCAGCGGGCAGGCACAGATGAATGAGCGTGTCCTTCGCTGATCCCGACGCTTCGTCTCTCGACTCGTCGGTTCAACCCAGCCTTCTGCGCATCAGCCGATGCGGCATGTCGGCTTCGATGAATTCCTCACCCTCGGCAGTGAAGCCTTGCTGCTCGTAAAACGGCACCGCATGCGTCTGCGCATGAAGCACAAGCTCCCTGTGGCCTTCCTGCCGTGCATGCTCGAGCAAGGCAGTCAGCACCTGCTTGCCTATGCCTTGCCCGCGCAATGACTGGCTTACCGCCATTCGACCGATATGACCATCGGGCAGCAAGCGACCGGTCGCCACGGGTTGACCTAGCTCATCGTAGGCAACTGCATGGGTGCTGATCTCGTCAGCCTCATCCCACTCCAGCTCGACGGGCACGTTCTGCTCAATGACAAAGACCTCGATACGCACCTTCTGTGCATCCTCGCGCAGGCCGTCCCAGTCACCAGTGACGATGCGTAAGCTCATGAAGGTCGCTCAAACGCTAACCGGAAGCGCTTTCTCGAAGCGCACCAATGTCTCGCGCCAGCCCTGCGGCACAGGCATACTCTTGCGCACCCGACTGTCCGCATGGACGTACATCATCTCGCCCGAGACCAGCAGTTCGTCATCTTTGAAAATCTCCAGCACGAAACGCATCGAGCTGCGACCCAGCTCGGCACAACGCACACCGATCTCCAGCATGTCGTCGAAGCGCGCCGGCGCGTGATATTCGATGCCCGCTTTCCGAGCGAACAGCTCCAGCCCAGCCTCGGCCTGTGCAATGACGTCCGGTAGTCCGGTCTCGCGCCAGTACTCAGTAAATGCAACATCGAAATAATTCAGGTAATTGCCGTTGAAGACAATAGCCTGCATATCCACTTCAGACCAGCGCACACGCAGCGCGTGGAAGAAAGAAAAATCCTGCTTTGCCATCGCCAGTCTCTTCAAAGTTATAGTTATTCAACTAGAAAACGTTCGATCAGCTGATTGATCCGCTCGGGCTGCTCATGGACGACCCAGTGCGTGGCCTCGGGCAGTCGCTCGATAATCAGGTCATCGATCAGTTCGGGCAGCGGGTCGAGCAATTGCGGCAGCAGAGCTTTGTCTTGCATGCCCCAGATCACACGCACCGGTACATGAC
The DNA here is from genome assembly GCA_010024875.1 of Oxalobacteraceae bacterium. Lineage (GTDB taxonomy): Bacteria > Pseudomonadota > Gammaproteobacteria > Burkholderiales > Burkholderiaceae_D > Pernthalerella. The sequence goes on from RGFZ01000018.1 coordinate 9,847, forward strand.
AACGAAAGTCTTCCGGGTTCAGAGACAATTTTCCCGCGCCGGGATCCTCATCGGTTGGCGGATACAGCGGCGTCGCGCGATAGTAATTGACGCCACCCGAGAGGCCACGCGCCCAGCTCGCATGATAGCGCTGCCGTGTCGCTGCATCGAACCAGTGGTCCGATGGCCTGCCCATGCCGAGCATTAGTTGCTCCATGACGCGGAAATCATCTTTCGCCAAGGCCTGCTCTGAACCACTCGCGCGCAGCCAGTTCATGTAGGTGCTGGCTTGCTGCTGCTCCGGGTCATTTGCCAGCGCTTTCGCGAATGCATACGGATGCGTTGCATTGATGATGATCAGTCGGTCAAGCAACCCGGACCTGCTGATCGCGATATTCCACGCAATGGCGCCACCCCAGTCATGCGCGACCATCACGCAGCGTTGATAGCCGAGATAGGCAACCAGTTGTTCGATGTCCTGAGTGATCAGCTTCGGGCGATAATCCGATACCTCTTTGGGCATGCCGGACAAATTGAAGCCGCGGAGATCCGGTGCGACCGCAAAGTAGCGATCACCGAACGCCTGCAACTGCGCATGCCAGGCAAACCAGAATTCCGGAAAACCATGCAGGAAAATCAGCAGTGGTTTGCCTCGCTCCCCTGCACTCGCATAGTGCAAGCGCATGCCATTCGGCAGCGATGCATACTGCTCATCCTGGATGGCGGTACTCACTGGCCCTCGCCTTTCAGACCTGCCTGCAGCTTCTCGCGCACATGCGGTACCGACTCATACGGGTCACTTGGGTTGCGTCCGGCCAGGATGTCTTCCATGCGTCGCTGCACATTACCCAGCGAGCCAGGGTGCGAGTAGATGTAGAAGGTACCGTCTCGAATCGCATCGAAAGTACGTTGTGCGACTTCGTTCGCAGTCACTTTACCGGACGAGACGGCTTTCTCCAGCACCGTCTGCGAGATCTGCTGGCTGACGGTCGGCTTGTCTGCTGGCTGCACATCATCGGGGCGGTGCCTGTGCGACTGGCTGATGCCGGTCTGGACGAAATACGGGCACAGCACCGAGGCACCAATCGGTGCCTCGACCAGCGACAGATCGTGATACAGGGTTTCGGACAGGGACACCACGGCATGCTTGGACACGTTGTAGATGCCCATGGTCGGTGGATTCAGCAAACCGGCCATCGACGCCGTATTGACGATATGCCCTTCGTAGCTGGGATCCTTTTTCGCGCAATCGAGCATGATCGGCGTGAAAACACGCACACCGTGGATCACACCCCACAGGTTCACGCCGAGCACCCACTCCCAGTCGGCCTGAGAGCTTTCCCACACCAGACCCCCAGCACCGACGCCCGCGTTGTTGAACACCAGATGCACAGCCCCGAACGCATTCATTGCGGCCTGCGCTAGCGCCTCGATCTGCTCTGCCTTGCGCACATCACACAGTTGGGCAACGACCTCCGCGCCACTTGCGCGCAGCTCATTGGCCGTGGCGTCGAGTGCTTCTTTCTGCACATCGGCTAGCACCAGCTTCATGCCTAAGCTCGCTCCCAGCAGCGCAAATTCTTTGCCAAAGCCGCTGGCAGCACCGGTAATGACCGCAACGCGGCCACTGAAATTCTTCATAGCGTCCTCAAATCAGTCTGACCAGTTGTTTGCCGAAATTCTTGCCGCGCAAAAGACCGATGAAAGCCTCCGGCGCAGAGGCAAGTCCTTCCGAAATCGATTCGCGGAATTTCAGCTTACCGTCGGCCACCAATACGCCGAGCTCGCCCAATCCGGCCGGCCACAAGTCCATGTGCTCGGAGACGATAAAGCCCTGCATCATCAGACGCATTGACAGTACCGCATGCAGGTTATGCACGGGCATGGGCTGGCCGTCGTAGCCCGAGATCAGTCCACACAACGCAATGCGGCCATAGGGATTCATTCGTGCGAGCACCGCATCCATCACCGCACCGCCGACATTCTCGAACAGACCATCGATGCCGTCGGGCGCCGCCGCCTTGACATCCTTGAACAGGTTTCCACCCTTGTAGTCGATGCAGGCATCGAAACCCAATTCATCCAACACATAGCCGCATTTCTCTTTGCCACCGGCGATCCCAATCACGCGGCAGCCCTTGAGTTTGGCAAGCTGTCCCACCACGCCGCCAACCGCACCGCTGGCGGCAGTCACCGCAATGGTCTGACCTGCTTTGGGCTGAATGATCTGGTTCAGCCCGTACCATGCAGTCATGCCGGGCATACCGACCACACCGAGATAAGCAGACAATGGAATCCTGCTGGTATCGACCTGCTTGAGCAGGGTGCCGTCAGACACGCCGATCTCGCTCCAGCCCAGCATGCCAACCACCTTGTCGCCAACCTTGAACTTCGGATGCTTCGATTCGATTACTTCGCCCGCTGTGCCACCGATCATCACCTCATCAAGCGCCTGAGGCGCGGCGTAGCTCTTCACATCCTCCATGCGCATCCGCATGTACGGATCAAGCGATAAAAAATGATTGCGCACCAATAGCTGCCCGTCGGCGATCGCTGGCATGGGCTTATGCTCCAGACGGAAGTGGTCCGGTGTGACCGCAGAGCCTTTCGGGCGCGATGCCAGTACGATCTGCTGATAAGTGCTCATGTGTTCTCCGTTTCAGAGCTTGCTGGCGATAGCCAGGTTTTTAATGTATTTGAAGGTACCCATCGCCTTGGCTACGAGACGCTCGCCGTCGCGAATTTCGCCCTCGCAAAAGCACATGGTGGTCGAGCGATGAAACGCGTGACCCGTGGCTATGATGCGGCTGCCCGGCTTCCCGCCTGGCTGCAGGAAGCTGGTCTTCATCTCGACGGTGACTGCGGCGCGCGCATCGGGGTCGAGTGAGCGTCCGGCGAGCGACATCACCACATCAAGCAGAGTCATGCTGATGCCGCCATGAGTGACATACCAGCTGTTCATGTGGCGATGCTCAAGGGTGAGCGCAATCTCCGCTCGCCCGCTGTCCATCTGCACGAATTCAACGCCCAGATGCTCTGGGAAAGGTATATCAAATGGAAACTTGGCTTGGCTCATCAGATGATTATCGCTGACACGCCGCCATCGATTGCCAGTGTTTGCCCGGTGATGTGCTTGCCGGCGTCAGTGGCGAACAGCAGCACCGCACCTTTCAGGTCCTCATCATCACCAAGACGCCGCAGCGGTGCGCGCTGTGCTGCGCCATCGCCCATTTTTTCCAGCAGGCCGCGTGACATTTTTGATGGGAAGAAGCCCGGCGCGAGCGCGTTGACGGTAATGCCGTATTGGCCCCACTCGCCGGCCAGCGTGCGGGTGAAGTTAATGACCGCGGCTTTCGAGGTGTTGTACGCCAGCGTTTGCATGTCAGGGCCATTGCCCGACAAGCCGGCGATCGAGGCGATGTTCACGATGCGCCCATAACGACGCGGAATCATCGATCGCTTGCCCACTGCCTGAGACAGCAGGAAGATGCTGCGCACGTTCAGGTTCATTACCTTATCCCAAGCTTCAAGTGGATGATCCTCGGCCGGCGCGCCCCAGGTCGCGCCAGCGTTGTTGATGAGGATATCGATATGCCCGAGCTGCTTCATAGCAGCCTCTGTCAGCGGTGCCACGGCACTTTCTTTGGACAGATCGGAAGCGACGGCCATCACATCAATACCACGCTGCTTCAGATGGGCAACCGCCTCATCCAGCTCAGTCTGTTTACGCGAGGTGATTACAAGTCGCGCGCCCTGTTCCCCCAGCGCCTCGGCCATCTGCAATCCCAGGCCGCGCGAGCCGCCGGTAATCAGTGCAGTCTTGCCGGCGAGGTCGAATAATTGTTTGATGGTGTGCATGGTCTCCTGCCTTGTTTTTATGTTCGCTTTGATTCAAGCGTTAATCGGTTTCATAATCCATGCACTGCCGAGCCTGCCGGACAGCAGCGACAAAGGGCTTGAGCGCGACATGTTGCGGATGATTCTGGTAAGCGTCGAGCGCCACCATCGATTCAAATTCCGAATAAAGCAAGATATCGTAGGTGCACTCGAAGCCGGGCTGCGCGATCACGACTTCGAATGTCAGTATCCCGGGCACGAGGTGCGCACAGTCATCGAGCAGGGCTTTCATCTTCGCGGCATTGGTCGCCTTGTCTGCGCCTTCCGCATGATCCTTTAGCTGCCACATCACGATATGCTTGATCATGCTTGCCATGTGCGTTTGTAAGATGTCTCAGAACCACGCGTCTTGCATGTCGAGCGTGGTGGTGTCCAGCGCCGCTAGCAGGTCGAGCTGGGCATCGGTACGCGGCAGCTCATGCCGGAAGAACCAATGGGCTGCCTGCAGTTTTCCCGCATAAAAATCGCTGTCGGGCTTTGCTGACTTTTGCGCGGCAAGCGCCTGTTCCAACCAGATCCAGCTGATAATGATATGTCCGAAGGCTTCGAGATACAGCGTCGCATTGGCGAGCGTGACATTCAGATCGCCCGCTTCGTGCAAAACGCGCGTCACTTCCAGTAAGCGCTTCCAGCGCTTGCGCAATGCACTGGCAAGCTCTTTGAGAGTTCCATTCTCTGCTTGCGCGAGTGTCGCAATCACCCGCGCGGACAGCAGGTCCAGTGCGCGACCATCGCGCATCACCACCTTGCGTCCCAGCAGATCGAGCGCCTGTATGCCGTGCGTCCCCTCATGAATAGGATTGAGCCGGTTATCGCGATACATTTGCTCGACATCGTACTCGCGCGTGTAGCCATAGCCCCCGTGTACCTGTATCGCAAGGTTATTCCCCTCTAGGCACCATTGTGATGGCCATGACTTGGCGATCGGTGTCAATATGTCCAGCAGCAGCGTCGCTTCCTGCCGCGTCTGTTCGCTATCGGCAGTCTTTTCTTCATCGACCAGCCGTGAGCAATACAAAATCAGTGCCAATCCGCCCTCGGCATAAGCCTTCTGCGCGAGCAGCATACGCCGAACATCCGTGTGTTGAATGATGGGTAGTTGCGGCTGCGAGGGATCTTTGTTTTGCGGATGCCTGCCCTGCGGACGATTGCGTGCATAGTCCAGAGCATGCAGATAGCCGGCATAGCCCAGCATCACGGCACCCAGACCGACAGCAATCCGGGCTTCGTTCATCATGTTGAACATTGCCGCGAGGCCCTGATGCAGTTCCCCGACCAGGTAGCCGACCGCGCCCGCCTTGCCGCCCGGCGTATGCTTGCCCTCGCCAAAATTCAGCAGCGTATTGGTGGTGCCGCGATAACCCATCTTGTGATTAAGACCGGCCAACACGACGTCATTGCGCTCGCCCAGGCTGCCATCGTCATTCACCAATAACTTGGGCACGATGAACAATGAAATGCCCCTCACGCCGGGGATCAGCTTGCCCTCTGGACTGGGTACTTTAGCTAGCACTAAGTGAATGATGTTCTCCGACATCTCATGCTCGCCGCCGGATATCCACATCTTGTTGCCACGCAGTCGGAAGCTGCCGTCGGCCTCAGGCTCGGCACGGGTCGTGATGTCCGAGAGACTGGAACCTGCCTGAGGCTCGGAGAGGCACATCGTGCCGAAGAAACGGCCTGACAGAATCGGCTGTGCATAGCGCGCGATTTGCTCAGACGAACCACATTTGATCAGCGTGTTCGCATTGCCGATGTTGAGCATCGCATAGGCCGAGGTCGCGACATTCGCCCCCTTGAACCAAGCGAATCCGGCCTTCTCGATCAGACAGGGCAGCTGCATGCCGCCGTGTTGATAATCAATGCCCGCAGCCACCAGTCCGGCATCGGCGAAGGCTTTCAGCGCCTCGGCAACTTCAGGAATGATGCTCACACGCCCGCCGTCAAATTGCGGCTCGTTCTGATCGGATTTTTTGTTATGCGTAGCGAATTTTTCGATCGCCAGCTGCTCGCACAAGTCGAGCACCGCATCGAAAGTCTCTCGGCTATGGTCAGCAAAACGCAGTCGTGTAGTCAGCGATTCCGCGTCCAGCCACTCATACAGCAGGAAGTCCAGGTCGCGCCTGGACAGGATCTTCGATGACATTATGTGGCGCTGCGATCAAACGACTTCAAACAATCCGGCCGCACCTTGCCCACCACCGATGCACATCGTGACCACCACATACTTTGCGCCGCGACGCTTGCCTTCGATCAGTGCATGGCCGGTCAGGCGCGCACCCGAGGTGCCGTAAGGATGACCGACGGCGATTGCGCCACCATTCACATTCAGACGATCCATGGGGATGCCGAGCTTGTCCGCGCAATAAAGTACCTGCACAGCGAATGCCTCGTTCAGCTCCCAGAGACCAATGTCTTCCACTTTCAGCCCTGCCTTTTTGAGCAGCTTGGGCACGGCGAATACCGGGCCTATGCCCATCTCGTCCGGCTCGCAACCAGCGACGGCGAAACCGCGGAAAATGCCCAGGGGTGTCTTGCCAGCAGCGGCGGCCGCCTTATCGCTCATGACGATCGCCACCGATGAGCCATCCGAAAACTGGCTGGCATTACCCGCCGCGATCACGCCACCGGGAATCGCCGTGCGAATCTGCGATACGCCTTCATAGGTGGTGTCGGCGCGTATGCCTTCGTCGGCGGAGGCCGTGACTTCTCGAGTGACAATCTGTCCGGTGTCTTTGTCGGCCACCGCCATCACGGTGGTGATAGGCTCAATCTCGTCATCGAACTTGCCAGCGGCACGCGCGGCGGCGGCGCGTTGCTGGCTCTGCACGCCGTACTGATCCTGTCGCTCGCGGCTAATGTTGTAGCGTTTGGCAACGGTCTCGGCAGTCTGCAGCATGGGCCAATAGATCGCGGGCTTGTGCTCATTCAGCCAGCCCTCTTGCACCATGTGCATGTTCATTTCGTTCTGCACGCACGAGATAGACTCCACACCGCCGGCGGCATAGATGTCGCCCTCGCCCGCGATGACGCGTTGAGCCGCAGTGGCGATCGTTTGCAGACCGGAGGAGCAAAAGCGATTGATGGTCATGCCAGGCACACTGACCGGGCAGCCGGCGCGCAACGCAATCTGGCGCGCGATATTGAAACCAGTCGCACCTTCGGGATTGGCGCAGCCCATGATGACGTCTTCGACTTGCGCCGGATCGATGCCCGCGCGCGAGATCGCCGCTTGCAGTGCATGGCCGCCCAGCGTTGCCCCATGAGTCATGTTGAAAGCGCCTTTCCAGGACTTGGTCAGCGGGGTGCGGGCGGTCGAAACGATGACGGCGTCAGTCATGAGGGTCTCCAGTAAATGTATTGCGCCCCACCATGCAGAATAAGAGGGCATTGCGGGCAACGAGGCCAGCTGAGCATAGCATAATGATCAGCACGACCGTTCTATAAATGGCTAGTCAGTGTAAGTTTCTGTAAGTTCGCAGCAAGTTGCGCGTAAGTTTGCCTCCCTACACTCACGTCCATTGTGCGGAGGTGTTTCTGCATGATGAGTTTTACAAAATTATTAAGGAGACTGCAATGGCTACTGCCGAGGCGCAAGCACCGGGCATCACAGCCGAGGAGCGGAAGGTCATCTTCGCCTCTTCCCTCGGTACTGTTTTCGAATGGTACGACTTTTACCTGTATGGCTCGCTGGCTGCAATCATTGCCAAACAGTTCTTCGCGGGCACCGACCCGAATACAGCATTCATCTTTGCGCTGCTGGCTTTTGCCGCAGGTTTCCTCGTCCGTCCATTTGGCGCGATCGTGTTCGGTCGGCTGGGCGACATGGTTGGTCGCAAGTACACCTTCCTGGTCACGATTATGCTCATGGGCGTGTCGACCTTCGTCGTCGGTCTTTTGCCCAACTATGCAAGCATCGGTATCGCCGCGCCTGTCATTCTGATCACGCTACGTATCTTGCAAGGTCTGGCGCTGGGCGGTGAATACGGTGGCGCAGCGACCTATGTGGCAGAGCATGCACCGGACGACAAGCGCGGCGCATTCACGGCGTGGATTCAAACGACTGCGACTTTGGGCCTGTTCCTGTCGCTGATGGTGATTCTCGCGACCCGTACTGCGATCGGCGAGGAAGCTTTTGCCGACTGGGGCTGGCGCATACCCTTCCTTGTCTCCGTGTTCCTGCTGGCCATCTCGGTCTGGATCCGACTGTCGATGAATGAATCGCCGGCCTTCCAGAAGATGAAAGATGAGGGCAAAATCTCTAAGGCGCCGCTGTCCGAGGCCTTCGGCCAGTGGAAAAATCTGAAGCTTGTGATTCTGGCGCTGGTCGGCCTCACTGCCGGTCAGGCCGTGGTCTGGTACACCGGCCAGTTCTATGCGCTGTTCTTCCTGACGCAGACACTGAAAGTCGATGGCGCGACCGCGAATATCCTGATCGCGGCGTCGCTACTGATAGGCACGCCGTTCTTCATCGTGTTCGGCTCGCTGTCAGACAAGATCGGCCGCAAGAAGATCATCATGGCCGGTTGCGTGATTGCTGCGGTCACCTACTTCCCAATCTTCAAGGCACTGACGCACTATGCGAACCCGGCGCTGGAATCCGCGCAAACGAGCTCGCCTGTGACAGTGGTTGCGGACCCGGCTGAGTGCCAATTCCAATTCAACCCGACCGGTACCAAGAAGTTCACCTCGTCGTGCGACATTGCAAAAGCCAAGCTCGCTGCGGCCTCGGTGAATTACAAGAACGAAGCCGCGCCGGCAGGTACTCCGGCAGTCATCAAGGTGGGCGACAAGACCCTGGAGTCATACAGCGCTGCTGGTATGCCGAAAGAAGAAGCCACGGCCAAGGACAAGGAATTCACAGATCAGCTGAAAGAACTGATCAAAGAGGCGGGCTATCCCGCCAAGGCAGATCCTGCGCAGATCAACAAGCCTATGGTCTTGCTGCTGCTGTTCATCCTGGTGCTCTACGTGACCATGGTCTATGGCCCTATCGCTGCAATGCTGGTCGAGATGTTCCCGACCCGTATCCGCTACACCTCAATGTCGCTTCCTTATCACATCGGGAATGGCTGGTTTGGCGGGCTGCTGCCAACGACCTCATTCGCGCTGGTAGCCTTCAAAGGCGACATCTACTATGGCCTCTGGTATCCGATCATCATCGCCCTCGTCACGGCGGTCGTTGGCACACTGTTCGTGGCTGAGACCAAAGACAACGATATACATCAGCACTGATTGAGTATTCGCCTATCCTTCAAACCGCCGGCCTTGCGCCGGCGTTTTTTTTGGATGCCTGCGTCACAGACGTTTGCATGAATGATGCATCAGTCTGAAAACTTGAACGCATAGTATGCGCTGGGTATCGCAATTCAGCACGTCATGGGCTGCGATGTATGAACGACAGGCTCATTTGTTGTGATCGCGTCACACCAAGTTTCCAATTTAGCGAAAAGTGCCAAGGCCCAAAGTTTCCCGAACAAGATGCCCTCTATCTGAAGGGAACTTTTTTGATTACAGTCGGTGACGGATATTTGTCCACATATTCATTCTGCGATGCGACCGCCTGATTGGATTTTTGGGCACACAGAATGACATCGAGGCGCGGGAGAGACATCATGGACATCGAGTGGTTGGAGGATTTTCTGGTGCTCTCCGATCTATCCAGTTTCACTCGTGCTGCCCAGACTCGCAATGTGACGCAATCTGCGTTCAGTCGCCGCATCAGGTCGCTGGAGGATTGGGTTGGCATCCCTCTCGTTGATCGCGACACCGTGCCTCCGCGTCTGACCGTCGCCGGACATTTGTTCAGAGATGCGGCGCGCGAGATGGTCAGACAACTGCAAGACACGCGCATCGCTCTGGGACACCGAAGTCGTGCGTTTTCCGGGATCAAGCTGTTTGTTTCTCACTCGTTGGTCGATCATTTGCTACCCGAGTGGATCCAACATCTGAGCCGCCGCATCAGCGGGCTGAAGTTCGATATCACGGCTGGTGAAACCTACGACGGCATGGTGGCCTTGGCGGGCGGACGCTGTGATTTGCTAATGGTTTACTACAGTCCCAATGCGCCGATTACGGTCGATGAAAAATCCTGCGCATCAGTCATTCTTGGAAAAGACCGGTTGGTGCCAGTGTGTTTGCCCGATGACGATGGCAGGCCGAAATACGCAATCGGCGATTTGCATGCCGGCACCATCCCCATACTCACCTATCCCCCCGAGACCTTTTTCGGTCGGCTGCTGAATCGGATCATTCGCTTCGGCCCATCCCATCCCCATTTTGTAGCCGTCGCCCAAAGCCCCCATTCGAGAATACTTCGCACGCTGGCAATGAATGGCGCCGGGGTAGCCTGGTTACCTGAGCGTTGTACACAGGAAGATTGTGGCGCAAATCGGCTGGTGCAAATTCAGGGAGAGCAATGGTGCTCGGAAGTGGAAATCCGTCTTTATGCGTCACCCGAAAGAGCCAGACTGCTTGAGCTGAATTTGTGGGAAAACATCAAGGATTGGCACGGAGCAGCACTCATCGACGACTAATTGAATTCATTACGACGGAATCAGCAACCTATTCAAGCTTGGAGGAAATCCCATTGAAGATTTTGTTGAAAGTCATGGGAGCATCACTGTATCACCGTGTGACCCGTGCGCTTGCATCCGCAAATTCCCCTTTCCCCAGATCCTCGAGTCAGGGAAAACTGATCCATTGGCAACTGGTCGAGCTGCTGCCACCCTTTGATTCATCCTGTCTTGACAATGCAAGCGGCGAGTTATCTTTCGTTCTGATGGAAGTCGATGATCTGGTGATTATTGAAAATCTTCGGACCATGGAGCAGAGAGAGTCTTTGCATGTTCGGTCGTTGTACAGCCTCGAGCACGAACTGGCGCCTCTCATCCTGGTGCTGAAACACGATATCCTAAATAGCGACCTTCTGGATATGCCAGACATCGTATCGGACTGGATGATCGAGCCGGTTTCCATCAACGATCTAGTCCGCCGGATGTTCACCGGGATGAGACGTCGGCATCGACTGCGATCCGAATTGGGTTATGGCATCCTCACCTTGCTGCCTGAATCAAGAATGCTTTGCTATGGCGGCAATTCCACCCAGCTAACGGTCTCGGAAGTCTCTGTTGCCGAGCTGTTTTTGCATCATTTTGGCACCGTAATACCCATTGAAGACATTCATCTGCTGTTCAAGATTGCAGGTCGATCCACCGAGGGAAGCAACATCCGGGTCACGATGTTCCAACTGCGTTTCAAGATCGAAGCCGTAAGCCGCTGCCAGTTCACATTGACCAACACCTATAATGCGGGTTACGTGCTTCGGCATGTACATACACCGGACGCGGGTTATACTGATCTTGAAGCTCGCCAGGATGTCGCGACTTACGATTGGTGGAGTTAGAGAAACGCTCAGTACGATAGTGAGGCTGTGATGATCGAGGTACGCAAGAGCAGTGACCGTGGGCTGGCTGATCTGGGCTGGCTTCATTCGCGGCACAGCTTTTCTTTTGGTCACTACCACGACCCGGCGCACAGTGGTTTCGGGCCGCTTCTGGTGATCAATGAAGACCGGGTCATGCCCGGCAAGGGATTTGGCACGCATGGCCACCGCGACATGGAGATCATCTCTTACGTGCTCGATGGCGAACTGGCACACAAGGACAGCATGGGCAATGGCTCTGTGCTTCGCTATGGCGATGTGCAGCGCATGAGCGCCGGCAACGGGGTGATGCACAGTGAGTTCAACCACTCGGATAAGAGAGACGTTCATTTCCTTCAGATCTGGATACAGCCTTCGGTCAAAGGCATCTCACCGGGCTACGAGGAAAAGCATTTCGATGCTGACTCCAAGCGTGGCAAATTACGACTGATTGCCTCACCCGATGGTGCAGAAAACTCTGTGCGCATCCATCAAGATGCGCGGCTGTATGCATCCGTTCCTGAACCTGGCACAGAACTCGTTCTTCCGTTGGCGCCGGGCCGCATCGCTTACCTGCACTTGATCCGCGGCGCCATCGAAGCCAACGGTGTTGCGCTTAGCGGCGGAGATGCATTGAAAATTCGCGATCAACCCAAGGTCGAGCTGCGCCAAGCCAATGACGCCGAATTGCTGCTCTTCGACCTGCCTGATTGATGTCCTTGCCAAACCTGAACCACTGTCCAGGCATGAGATCTGGCTGCTGGCCCTGCCGGCCTTGCATGGCGGGAGAAAAAGCCGGCATTTCCGCGCTCGCCGGAAGTCATGGCGCCATCCAAGCCCTGATTGCGGCATAATCGAGTCTACGTAATGACAATGCGGCGGCCGCCCTCTCGGCGCCGCGTTTTCACTGTTGCTCTATTGCCGGATCCCCTATGTCTTCCCCTCAGAACGCCCAGCAAGATGCGGCGCTTGAACCTGTCGCTAGCTGCGCGCTGCCAACGCCTTGGGCCACCTTCCAGCTGCATGCTTTCCTCGACCAGAGCACTGGCAAAGAGCACCTCGCACTGACGCTGGGCGACCTCGGCGATGGCCAGCCGGTGCTTGCCCGCCTGCACTCCGAATGTCTGACTGGCGACACCTTATTCAGTCTGCGCTGCGACTGCGGCGCCCAGCTCGAAGCCGCGATTCGCCAGATCGCCGCCGAGGGCCGTGGCGTGCTGCTCTACCTTCGGCAAGAAGGCCGAGGCATTGGCCTCGTCAACAAAATACGCGCCTACGGACTGCAAGAAGCGGGTGCAGATACCGTCGAGGCCAATCACCAGCTTGGTTTTGCGGATGACTTGCGCGATTACGCCATGTGCGCCCCGATGCTCCGTCATTTCGGTGTTCGCTCGTTGCGACTGATGACGAACAACCCCCGCAAGATTGATGCGCTCAAGACGCTGGATATCGATGTCGAGCGTATCGAACACATTGCCAGCGGCACCCGGTTCAATGCGCGCTATCTCGCAACCAAGGCGAGCAAGCTCGGCCATCTGCTGCCCCAGGCACCCGCTCACTCCACCAAGCCGTAAAGCGAGCGCGCCCGCGCACGTGCCGCGCGGGTTTTCGACAGTGATTGAAGCTTGAGCGATGTCAAATAATGAAAACCAATACTCGATAGGCTTTCATTGAGGGACTTGCTGCGGTCTCCTCCCAAACCTAAATCCCCTTTAGGTTTCAACTCTTCCATCGGGAGAGTTTTTTTTGCGCCTAGGACCCAAGGCGACACTTGTACAAGCGTTGAATAAAGCATAAAGTTTCTGCTTTGCAATAGTTTGCCGTAGTATCAGGCGGCAGTTCGAAGAGGCTTTCATGACCGCACCCCTGCTGTTTTCGCCCATTCAACTGGGCGGTCTCACCCTTGCCAATCGCATCATGATCTCGCCCATGTGCCAGTACTCCGCTGTGGATGGCGACATGAATGACTGGCACCACGCCCACCTCGGTTCACTGGCACTGTCCGGTGCCGGCATGCTGTGCATCGAGGCGACCGCCGTAACCCCTGAGGGCAGGATCACACCGGGCTGTGTCGGGCTGTACAAACCATCGAACGTCGCGGCGATGAAATCGGTCGTCGATTCAATACGCGCGATATCACCAATCCGGCTAGCCGTTCAGTTAGGTCATGCGGGACGAAAAGGCTCCAGCCGTAGACCCTGGGAAGGCGGCGCGCTGATGGCGCCTGAGGAGGGAGGATGGGAGACTGTCTCCGCTTCTGCGCTTCCTCACAAACCAGACGAGCTTGCACCGGTTGCGCTCAGCGTTGCGCGCATCAAGGAGCTGGTGAAAGCCTTTGCGGAGGCCGCGCGTCATGCACGCCAACTGGGGCTTGATGCGATTGAAGTTCATGCCGCGCACGGCTATCTCGCACACCAATTCCTTTCCCCGCTGTCGAACCAGCGAGACGACGACTATGGCGGCTCGCTCGGTAACCGCATGCGCTTTGCGCTGGAAGTGTTTGAGGCCATTCGCGAGGCCGCTGGACCCGACATGGCCGTCGGTGCGCGTTTGTCCGCTACCGACTGGGTCGACGGAGGATGGGATGTCGAGCAGAGCATCGAATTGTCCCGACGCTTGCAGTCGCTCGGTGCTGATTTCCTCGATATCTCCTCGGCTGGCGTGTCGTCGCTGCAGAAAATCACGCTAGGTCCGGGTTATCAGGTGCCCTTTGCCGAGCGGATCAAGAAAGAAGTGTCGATTCCCGTGATGACCGTCGGACTGATTACCGAGGCGAGACAGGCAGAAGAGATCCTTTCCAACGGCAGGGCCGACATGATTGCCATCGCTCGCGCCATGATCGCCGACCCGCGCTGGCCGTGGCGCGCGGCGGCAGAACTCGGCGGCACCGTCACCGGCTCGCCGCAATATTACCGATGCCTGCCCCAGGGCTTCCCGGCGGTGTTCGGGAATGTACAGACGGCGCAGCGCTGACGAAACGATATACAAATAACAAGCCTTGCGTTCACGGCTGAGCTGTTTTGACGGACGAAATTTTTTTCAAAAGTCAGACAAGAATTTTCACCGTTCGGAGGTGAAATCGGTCGGTGTATTGCCTGAAACGCATGGACAAGGTTTATGCTGTTCAATATGATTCGAGGCTTGCAAAATAACTCGGCCTGACGAGGGGAGATGTCTATGTGGTCACAGATTTATGACCCGTTCAACAACGTGTGGCTATCCACGATGGCAGCGGCGATTCCCGTGGTGGTGATGCTGGCCGCACTGGCTTTCTTTCATATCAAGGCGCATATCGCTGCGTTGATGGGTTTGGTTGCTGCGCTGGTCGTAGCGATCTGGGGATTCACGATGCCCGCCAATATCGCTGTTTCCTCGGCGCTGTATGGTGCGGCCTATGGACTGTTCCCGATCGGCTGGATCATTCTGAACGTGATCTTTCTGTATCAGCTCACTGATCGCAAGGGCCAGTTCACGATTCTTCGCGAAAGCATCGCTGGTATCAGCAGTGACCGCCGCCTGCAACTCTTGCTGATTGCATTTTCTTTTGGTGCATTTTTTGAGGGCGCCGGCGGCTTCGGCACCCCGGTAGCTGTTACGGGCGCCATGCTGATTGGTTTGGGCTTTGCGCCGCTGGCCGCCTCGGGCCTGTCGCTGATTGCGAACACGGCGCCCGTCGCGTATGGCGCGCTTGGAACTCCGATCATCGCGCTTGCTGCAGTCACTGGCCTCGACATGCTCGAGCTCTCCGGTATGGTGGGCCGTCAGCTGCCGGTGTTCTCATTGATCGTTCCGTTCTGGCTAGTCTGGGCCTTCTGCGGCTTGCGCGGCATGCTAGCGATCGCGCCGGCGATTTTTGTCGCGGGTATGGCCTTCGCTGTGCCTCAGTACCTGATCTCGAATTTCCACGGGCCATGGCTGGTCGATGTCGGCGCGGCAGTCTGCTCAATGGTTTGCCTGACCGTCTTCCTGCGCTTCTGGCAGCCGAAGGAAATCTGGACATCCGCGTCTGGCAAGGTCGAGGCTGGCGATGCCGAAGGTCCACCCGCCGTCGTCGGCCACAGTTACACACGTAAAGAAGTCATGGATGCATGGACACCCTGGCTGATCCTGTCTGTCATCGTTCTGCTCTGGGGAATCCCGGAGTGGAAGAAGTATCTCGACAGCCTCTCGCTCGTCAAGATCGAGTGGGCCAACCTGCACATGCTGGTGCAAAAGATGCCACCCGTCGCTGCGACGCCGAAGATTGAAGAAGCGATCTTCAAGCTCAACTGGCTGTCGGCCACCGGCACCGGCATTTTCATTGCTTCCGTGATCTCTGCTTTCCTGATGGGCTACCGTGTGCGCGAGATGCTCGTCGTGTACTGGGATACGCTCAAGCTGCTGCGCTATTCGCTGCTGACCATTGCCGCGATGCTCGCGCTGGGCTACTCAACGCGCTACTCGGGTGTGGATTCCACACTGGGTCTGGCTTTCGCCAATACGGGCGTGCTGTACCCCTTCTTTGGTACTTTGCTCGGTTGGCTCGGCGTCGCGCTGACTGGCTCTGATACTGCGTCGAACGTGCTGTTCGGCGGTTTGCAGCGAACCTCGGCCGAACAACTGGGGCTGAGCCCCGTGCTGATGGCTTCAGCGAACTCGTCGGGCGGTGTGATGGGCAAAATGATTGATGCACAGTCCATCGTCGTCGCCTCCACCGCGACCAAATGGTATGGCCACGAGGGCGAGATCCTGCGCTACGTGTTCTTCCATTCGATCGCTCTGGCTACCCTTGTGGGTCTGCTAGTGACGCTGCAAGCCTATGTACATCCGTTTACCTTGTTGGTGAAGTAAAACGTTTGTAATACGCGCTTCCAACCGTGCATAGCCACCGGCATGCACGGTTTTTTTTCGTCCTGTTAAACAATGTCAGCGCCGAATTTGATCTGCGTCCAAATTGACTGATCGAGCTTGAGGACTCTCAATCGTGCGTTCGATTGGTTTGCATTCTGCTCTCACTCATGACCACCATATGCTCCAGGTGATGCGCAGTGCGCGCATCGCCGTGGGCTTGCGGCAAAACACTGCCGTGATCTCATCCTTTTCATTTCGAGACAAGAGGAGCGACTATGAATGGCATTCAGCAGTGGGGTGGCTATGGCGGACAACAACTGGCCCCGCAGGGCTTTTTCGGCAGTCTGATCGGTGCGCCACTCGGCGGCGTGATCGGCAAGGGCATCGGTGGCCTGTTAGGTAATGCCGGGCTGGGGAGTCAAATAGGCCATATAGCGGGCGGCATTGGCGGCGGACTTCTGCCCTTTCAGGTGGATCCGATACAGCAACTTCAGCAAGCTTATGCGCAGCAACTGCAGCAGCAACAACTGCAGCAGCAACAACTGCAGCAACAATTACAGCAACTGCAGCAGCAATCGCCGCAGCTTTCGCCCCAGGGATTTTTCGGCAACCTGCTAGGACATATCGGTCAACCGCTCGGCAGTGCGATCGGGGGTATCTTTGGTCAATCCGGGCTGGGCGGCTCGATCGGCGGTGCCGCTGGACAGCTTGGCAGGCTTTTGCCCTTCCAGATGGATCCGATGCAGCAGCTTCAGCAAGCCTATGCACAGCAACTGTATCAACAACAGATGCAGCAGCTCGCCCCTCAGGGATTCTTCGGCAATCTGCTCGGACAAATCGGCCAACCGCTGGGCGGCGCGATCGGCGGCATTTTCGGACAGTCAGGCTTAGGTGGCACGATAGGCAGTGCTGCAGGACAGCTGGGTCGCCTGCTCCCGTTCCAGATGGATCCGATTCAACAGGCCATGCTTCAGCAGGCGATGCTGCAGCAGCTTGCGCAGCAACAGCAGCAGCCGTACCAGAGCAGCGGTCAGCAAGCTTACTCGACCGGGCAGCAGACACTGCACTGACGCACGGTGTACTTACTCCACGCCTGCCGCGTGCGGCAGGCGATTTCACTGGAAATCTCTATGCGCGCAATCGAAGGCGGACCGGGCTCGGGCCGTTACATCGTTAGTTCTGTTGATACGGGCAAGCTCAGCCAATTCATTCAGTCCAGCTATCAGGACCCCGGCTTGCAGCTGATCGATACCCTAGGGCCGATCGGAGCGCCGCATACGGCGGTTTACGACATGGCGCACGCCAAAGCGGCTGAATTGCAGCGGCGGTTCACGCAGTCTGGCGATCTGAAAATCGAGCCGGATCAACCGCTATCGATGTTTGGCATCTCTTAAAGAATGCAGCACGGGGCCAATGTGCTGCGCGGCTCATTGACAGAAAGGATCACCATGGCTTCAAAATCAGAGTCCGCGACAAGCGGCTCTCAAACCGTTACACCCGACACCGCCGCCACGCCGCAGGAAAGTAGGCAGCACTCGGTGAAGCAGCGAAAAGGACAGTTCGTGATTGCGCCACGCCGGGTACCCGGCATGCAGATGATGGGGCTTTCACCGCTACAGTTTTCAGCGGTTGAACAGGCGCTTCGCGACAGCCCGGATATCGACGTGATCGATAAAATCGGGCCGCGATCGGGTGTCGGCACGCTGACCGCCGGAGCGCAGGATGGTGGTGCCATACTGATTGCGCGCATGAGCGATGAAAAAGCTAGTGCGCTGTCGCTGCAATCCCAGGGACAGCTAATCGTCGAGCGCGACCAGCCATTGCAACTTCTTGATGTGAATTATCCGCAAACCACACTCGTCAATTGCAGCATGCCCACGACTGGGTCGGCATTTGTCGCCGAGTTTCTTGTACTCGGTGCTAACAACACTCCCGTCAAAGATGCGGAGGTCTATCTGTTCGGATCGCTGCTGCCGGCAACGGGCATCACGGATGGCACGGGACGGGTGAAGCTCACCTTGTATGGCGAGACTTCGCAAAGTCTTCGAAGGCTGTATGTCAAACCGCGTGCGGATTACTGGAGCTTCAGTCAGGAGCAGCCCGACATCAGCAGTAGCGAGATGAATGTCATCGGCCTGCGTGCACTTTCTGACTGGCCTTCACTGGCGAACTTCCCCGCTCAGCAGCAACTAACTTGGGGTCAGAAAGCCATGCGCCTGGATCAGCTACCCGCGCACTACCGGGGACAAGGTATACGCGTGGCTATTGTCGATTCTGGCGCGGCTAACGCTCATCAGGACTTGTCAAAAATTACGCGTGGCTACGATGTGATCAACAAGACTCTGAGCAGCGGCTGGAATGTGGACACGATATCGCATGGCTCCCACTGCGCCGGTGTGATTGCAGGAATGGATTCCGACTGGGGTATACGCGGCTTCGCGCCCGACGCTGAGGTCCATGCCTGCAAGCTATTCCCCGGCGGGCAGATCAGTCAGCTGATCGATGCGCTCGAGTATTGCATTGAGAAACAGATCGACGTGGTGAATCTCAGTCTCGGTGGCGCTGAGCCCTCAGAGGCACTGGAACAGCAAATCTTGCGCGCCAAGCAAGCTGGCATCGCCTGTATTGTTGCAGCGGGTAATTCTGGCGGTCCGGTGCAATACCCCGCTTCGTCATCTCATGTGCTGGCCGTGGCCGCGATAGGTAAGCTGAATGAATTCCCGGCAGACAGTTATCACGTGCAGACGATGACTCCCCAAGTCGACTCGAACGGATTTTTCTCGGCGCGCTTCAGTTGCTTCGGACAAGAGATCGATGTCTGCGCTCCTGGCGTGGCAGTCACTTCCTCAGTACCAGACAATAACTTCGCAGCCTGGGATGGCACATCGATGGCGGCCCCCCACATCACGGGACTGGCCGCGCTGGTGCTCGCGCATCATCCGGATTTTCAGGGGACCAGCCCGCGCAGCGCAGAGCGTGTAGAACGTCTGTTTCAGATCATCAAACTGTCCTGCCGGCCAGTGATGGTGGGCGATCAGCGGCGTACCGGATTTGGTCTCCCCGACGTGTTGAGAGCAGTGGGCCTGGCCCCTGCCCACCCGGCACCCATGATGGGTTCCACGGTCAGCAGTCAGGCCTTGTCGCCACAGATGCTGCAGGTACTTCGCAGCCTCTATCGTGAACCGCCTCGAATGATGCCCCAGACCTATGGCGGCGTCGCCGCGCTGGACCCGTACGCGTCATTCAGACAGATCATGTCACCGCAAATGACCATGCAGCACCCCTACGGCATGGGCATCTGGTAAGCGCTCCGGGAAGAGTCTGTCGCGTGCGGGCTCTTCCCGATCGGACCGCAGGAGATTTCCGATGTCATTTGATTGAGGCACTGATAGCAGCGGAACTTGTTACCTGCCCGGGGGGTCATGTCGTTTACGCAAGCCGGTGAGTTCATGCTGGCTCCGACAATATCACCTGCGAGGAACACCATGGCAAACCAGCAAAGACATCACCCCAACCCGCAGCAGCAGCCTCACGAACTCTCGTCCCAGCCCACCTACAATCCCAATCTCTTGCTCGATACCTTGCGTGAGCGAATGCAACTGAAAAACGATGCTGCCCTCTCCCGAGCGCTGGAGGTTGCGCCGCCCGTGATCAGCAAGATCCGGCATCGTACACTGCCCGTTGGTGCGTCACTGCTGATACGCATGCATGAAGTCACGCAAATGAGTATTCGCGATTTACGTGACCTGATGGGAGACCGAAGAACGAAATACCGGCTCTCGGATGCTCAGGGCAAGCCCAAGCCTGTGATCGAATCCGCGACGCAGAAATAACGCGTGGGCGACGGTGAGAGCCCATCGATCCGTCTATCCGGATTTTGCTCCCAAAAGCTGAATGAATCAGCGATGTAGAAAAGGGTCAGAACACCACTAGATCGCGCATGCTCTCACCGGCATCCAGCTTATCGAAACCGCGATTGATATCTTCCAGCTTCAAACGTTCTCCGAGCAGCTTGTTGATCGGCAGCTTGCCCCGCTGGTATAGCCCGATATAACGCGGAATATCGCGCGCTGGCACGCAGGAGCCGATATAACTGCCCTTGATCGTGCGCTCTTCCGCCACCAGACTGACCTGCTGGATCGGCCAGGTATGCTGAGGATGAAATAGACTGGCAGTCACGGTCGTACCGCCACGACGAACCACGCGATAGGCCAGCTCCATCGCTGGTATCACGCCGGCCATCTCGAAAGAAAAATCGACACCGCCCTTGGTGTACTCCTTCACCTTGGCTGCGGCATCTGGGTCGCGAGCATTCACGGTGAAGGTCGCACCAAAGTCCCGCGCGGCGTCGAGCTTCTTGTCATTCAGATCGATGGCCACGACTTCGCGTGCGCCAGAAGCGACCGCACCGAGCAAAGAGCACATGCCGACACCACCCAGACCGATCACGGCCGCCGTCTGACCCGGCTGCACGCGCGCGGTATTCACCACAGCGCCCACACCGGTCAGCACCGCGCAACCAAACAACGCCGATTCCACCGGATCAATGTCGGCCTCGATCTTCACGCACGAACGCGATGAGACCACCGCGTGCTCGGCAAAGGCCGACACGCCCACATGATGATTCACCGCCTGCTGTCCGAGATGCAGACGACGCGCACCTGACAGCAGCGTGCCCTTGCCATTCGCTTCCGCACCGGGCTCGCATAGCGCGGGACGACCTTCCTGACAGGGCATGCAATTACCGCAGCTGGGCACGAACACCAACACCACACGGTCACCAGCCTTCAGGTTAGACACGCCGTCACCGACCTTCAGGACAGTCGCTGACGCCTCATGGCCGAGCGCCATCGGTACCGGACGGGGACGCACGCCAGTAATGACCGACAGATCGGAATGACACAGTCCGGCGGCAGTCATCTTGACCAGCACCTCGCCAGCGCCAGGCTCATCGAGTTCGATTTCTTCGATCTTCAGCGGCTTGGTTTCAGCGAAATTTGAATCAGATCGTACGACCACCATCGACCGGAAATTCAAGACCGGTCAAAAACTCCGCCGCATCAGTGCCGAGAAATACGGCGGCCGCGGCCATGTCCCGCGGCTCGCAGAAACGTCCGAGAGGAATCGTTGCGACAAACTTCGCACGATTTTCCGGGGTATCCGGTACGCCCATGAAATCGCCGAGCAGACCAGTCGCGCCCATCACCGGGCACAGTGCATTCACGCGGATCTTGTCTGGCGCCAGTTCGACCGCCATCGCTTTCGACAACAAGTTCACCGCACCTTTCGAGCCGTTATACCAGGACAGACCGGGGCGCGGACGAATGCCGGCAGTCGAGCCGACATTGATGATCACCCCACCCTGGCCACGCGCGCGCATCAGCGGAATCACTGCGTGCGCCATGTAGTAGATCGATTTCACATTGACCGCAAACATACGGTCGAAGGTTTTTTCATCAACCTGCAGCATGGGCTGATTCTTGTGTGTGGTACCGGCGTTGTTGATCACGATATCCGGCGTGCCGAATGCATCGACACAGGACTTGACCATCGCATTGACCGAATCGGCATTCGCGACATCGGTCGCTACTGCTTTGGCATTGGCACCCAGCGCCTTGGCCACGCGCTCGCCTGCGTCTGCGTTCAGATCCGCAATGATGACTTTTGCGCCTTCGCGCACATAGGCTTCCGCCATCCCTTCGCCAAAACCGCTGCCAGCGCCGGTGATGATGGCTACCTTTCCCTGAAGCTGTCCCATAGTGTCTCCGATGATACTGAATGAGTTACTGAAGCATCCCGCCTAACCATGATGCAGGACGATGGTTTTGGTCGTGCTGAATTCTTCTAGCGCCATGAAACCTTTTTCGCGACCATGGCCGCTGCGCTTCATGCCACCGAATGGCAGCTCGACGCCACCGCCGGCGCCATAGCAGTTGATGAAGACCTGACCGGTCTGAATACGCTTGGCCATACGCGCCTGACGACCGCCATTCTCTGTCCAGACACCCGACACCAAGCCGTACTCAGTGGCGTTCGCCAGGTGCACTGCGTCTTCTTCATCCTTGAAAGGCATCGCCGCGAGCACGGGGCCGAACACTTCCTTGCAAGCCAGACGATGGTCGCGCGGTACCGCGCCAAACAGCGCTGGCGCCACGAAATAGCCCTCCTTCGAGCAGCCATCAGCAATCGTGGCTTGCGCGAGCAAGGGCACGCCCGTCTTGATCGCATCTTCGATGAAGCCATTCACACGGTCGAACTGCTTCTTGTTGACGATAGGGCCACAATCGAAATCCATCTCCGGCGTACCCACGCGAACTTTCTTGAAAGCCTCGGCAACCCGCGCGACGAATTTCTCGTAAATGCTTTCTTGCACCAGCAGACGGCTGCCCGCAGAGCAGGTCTGACCGGCGTTCTGAGTAATCGCCTTGACGATGATAGGCAGCGCCTTATCGAGATCGGCGTCTTCAAACACGATCTGCGGCGATTTACCGCCCAGCTCCAGCGCGCAAGGCACGGCGTTCTTTGCAGTCGCTTCTTGCACCATCGTGCCGACTTCAGGTGAGCCGGTGAAGCTCACGTAATTGACATCCGGGTGCGCGGTCAGCGCGGCACCCGCCTCATAGCCGTAGCCGGTCACCAGATTCAGCGCACCGGCTGGCAAACCGGCTTCCATCAGAATTTCAGCGAGCTTCAGGCCAGACATGCAGGCATCTTCGGAAGGCTTCAGCACGCACGCATTTCCGGCAGCCAGTGCTGGTGCGACGGTTCGGCCAAACATCTGCGCCGGATAGTTCCAGGGAATGATCAACCCCGCGACGCCATGCGGCTCGCGAACAATCTGCACGTTGTAGCCGTTCAGGTAGGGCAGCTGCTCGCCATGGTGCTTGTCTGCCGCGCCGCCATAGAACTCGAAATAACGCGCGACCGCGACGACATCTGCTCGCGCAACCGACAGGGGCTTGCCGGTATCGCGGGCTTCGGTTTGCGCGATGATTTCTGAATTCTTGATGATGAGTTCCCCAGCCTTGGTCAGTATGCGGCCGCGCTCAGTCGCGGTCAGCTTGCCCCAGGCGCCTTCCATGGCCCGACGCGCTGCCTTGATCGCCAGATCAATATCGGCCGCCATTCCGCGATCGAGCTTTGCATACGCCTTAGCGTCACAGGGGTTAATGACATCGATAGTCTGTCCGCCAGTGGCTGACACCCATTTGCCATCGATAAGCAAGGTTGCCATATAAGTCTCTCCGATCTTTTTTTGCTAGTGTTGTTGGCTATTAAGAATAAGTTTCGCTCAGTGGGTCAGCGCCTCGCCCTCAACCAGCTCGCCACGCTCCAGCGTCAGCGTCGCATCTGGCAGGTCGCGCAGCAGGCTGCGATTTGATTCAGTGACCACAATGCACAGCGCTGGATCAAGCTGATGCAGCTTGCGCAACGATTCTGCATATTGATTGGCCAGCACTGGGGCAAGCCCCTGAAAAGGTTCATCGAGCAGCACCAGTTTCGTGCCCGCCATCAGCGCGCGCCCCAGTGCCGCCATTTTGCCCTGCCCGCCTGACAAGGCAGCGCCAGAACGAGCCAGCATGGGTTCGAGCTGCGGCACGACGTCGAGCACGCGCTCGAGACGCCGTTTGATTTCTGCTTCGGGCAAACCAAGCACTTCGCAAGGCAGGCGAAGGTTTTCTTCGACCGTGAAGGTCGGATACATCACTCGGTCTTCTGGTGCATAGCCAATGCCGAACTCGGTACGGCGATGACCGGGCACGGACGCAATATCGGTGCCGTTGATCGAAATACTTCCTGAAGACAGCGGCAATAGCCCCATGATCGCGCGCAGCAGCGTGGTCTTGCCTGCGCCGTTACGTCCAACGACAGCCAGTAGCTGGCCGGGCGAGAACTCCGTCTCAATGCCGCGCAATACCGTGATGCCGGCAATACGTGCGCTGACCTTGTGTATCTTCAGCATCTCATTCTCCGATGACGTTCTTGCGGATCTCCGGATCTGTCAGCACCTGTGCCGGCACGCCATCGGCAGCGATGCGGCCGGCGATCCATGCCGCCACGCGGGTCGAGTAATGCGACACGATGTCCACATCGTGCTCGACGAAGATCGCGCTCACTTTCTGTTGATCCAGTGCTTTCATGATCGTCGCCATTAGGCCATGCTTCTCGTCGCTCGAGACTCCCGAAGTCGGCTCATCCAGAATCAGTAGCCGTGGCTTCATTATCAGCGCCATCGCGATATCCAGAAGCTTGCGCTGCCCCTCAGGCAGTGCCCCGGAAAGTTCTTCTGCACGGTCCGCAAGGCCAACCATCTCCAGCACATGTTCAACCTCGGCGTTATCGATGGCGCTGGCTAGCGGCATCCACAGACCGAGCTTGTTACGCTTGCCGGCAGCAGCAATGCGAACGCAGTCGCGCACGCTGTGCTCAGTGAACAGTTGCGGCAGCTGGAAAGAGCGCACCATGCCGCGCAACGCAATGGCTCGCGGTGACATGCCGGTAACCTCTTTGCCTTCGAAGAAAACTTGACCTGATTGGGGACGAATCAGCCCCGTGCAAATATTGATGAAGGTTGTCTTGCCCGCGCCGTTCTGTCCAATGACGGCCAGCCGCTCGCCTTCGCTCAACGAAAAATCGATATGGTCAGCGACTACGACGGCGCCGAACGCCAGCTGCAGGTCTCGGGTCTGAAGCAGTGGCGCGCTCATGCGTCCTCCTGCTTCGGCAGGGGTTTCTCTTCCAGCATGGCCGAGATGCCGCGTGGCGCGAGGAACACCATCGCGATCAGCACGAAGCCGAGCACCATCTGCCAGGCGCCTGTGAGGTAGGCCGCTGCGAACAGCTTCACGAATTCAAAGATTCCCGCGCCAATGAACGCACCGACCGGATGACCGACACCCCCAAGAATAGCGACGAACACGATCTCGCCCGAACGCACCCAATAACCCATCTCCGGCGTGACCAGCCCCTGGGCGATCGCGAAGATCGCACCCGATAGCCCGCACAAGGTCGCCGAGATGATGTAGCCGATCCACAGCGCCTGATAGGCAGAGATCCCCACGTATTCGAGCCGAGTCTCGTTGGTCTTGATCGCGGCCAGCGCCTGCCCTGCGACCGAACGCAGATAGCGATGCACCAGCCAGCCGCACAGCATGGCCAGCACCACGCCGACGATCAGCAGCAGGCTTTCAAACTCATCACGTCCCAGCGTCATGCCGAAGAACGGCGAGCGCTCCAGACGCAGGCCATCTGTGCCGCCGGTCAGATTAAAGAACTTGCCGAGCGCGGCGAATAGCACCATCGACAGCGCGAGGTTCAACATGCCAAAGAAAATCGCGCGGTAGCGCACCACAAAAGAGCCAACGATGACACCAAAGACGAGGCCGGTAGCTGCACCGATCACCAGCAGTACGGCGCTATCGAGCTGAGCCCATTGCCGGGCGATGAAGGCCACCGCATAGCCGCCGAGGCAAACGAACATCGCGTGACCAAATGAAATCTGACCAGAGATGATGAGTATCGATATCCCCAATGCGGCAATGCCAAAGGCCGTACCAAGGATCAGCGGCGTCTTGATCCATGGCATGGCCAACGGCAGCAGCAGCGCCAGCGAGGCAAGCACGATCACCACTATTTTTGCGCGCGCCATCACACCCTCCTCGCTTGTGCGACGGAGAACAATCCTTGAGGGCGGAACAGCAGCACCAGCACCATGATCAGGAAGGGCACCAGCACTTCTACCTCGGGGAACAGATACACCGTGAACGAGCGCGCGAGGCCGATCAGTATCGCGGCGACCAAGGCGCCTTCGATCTGTCCCAGACCAGCGGTCGCGACCACCGCGAATGACAGCACGATCATCTCACCGCCAATCCCGGGCACCCAGGACACGGTAGGCGACGCCAGCGCGCCCGCCAGCGCACCGAGAATTGAACTCACAACGAAAGTCATCAGCGAGATCCGCTTCACATTAATGCCCAGTGCGGTCGATACCTCGCGGTTGTGAGACACGGCGACGATCTGCCGGCCAATGCTGGAAAATTTCAGGAAGCTGCGCAGCGCGACAAACACCGCAATGGCCACGCCCGGCAGCACCAGCAACTGATAGCGCGTGTAGGTAATTCCCAGCACTTCCGTGGTGCCGAGGTAGTTGACGATCTCCGACACGAAGTAAGGCTGCGTGCCCCACACTAAACGCTGCAGGTCTTCAAAGATCATGAACGCGGAGAATGTGATCAGCAACTGCAGGATGGGATCTTTGCTGTAGATGTGCTGCATCAGCGTGGTTTCCATCAGCGTACCAAACACGGTGCCAATGATGATTGCGGCCAGTGGCAAGATCAGCAGCGACCACGCGGGCGCGGCGCCCTGCGATGTCGCCCATAGTCCAAGACTAGCGGCCATATAACCGCCCAACGCATAAAAGCTTCCATGCGCCATGTTGACGATGTTCATCACGCCGAACACCAGCGTCATGCCCAGCGCGACCAAGAAAAGCAAGGCGGCGTAGGACAGGCCGTCCAACACCGCCAGAATGTAAATGTCCTGCGCCATGTGCTGCCTTTTGATTTTTATGAGGGGTGATCAGCTCACGTGACACACCGGCGCTGGCGTGTCACGCTTCGGTGCCGGGATCAGTACTGCTTGAAACGCGGGTTGTTAACCAACTCTGGCTTGAGCGTCTTCACCCACTCCGGCGACTTTTGCCCGACAGGCGTCGTGATCAGATCCGCCGGGTAGATGACGATCTTCTCCAGCGTCGGGAAGTTGTAGCTCGGTGTCTTGCGGGTCAGGCCCAGCAACTGATCTTCGAGACCTTGGCCATCTTCACGGATCTTCACAGTGCCGGTCAGGCCACGAAACTCGAGACCGCGCATGGCGTCGGCCATCTGCTCAGTGCTAGGCCACTGACCTTTGTTCGTCTTGATCGCTTTTTCGATACCCGCTTTCAGACCATCCAGGGCTTGAACCATGTGGTAGACACAGTAGATGGGGTAGGCGCCGGTCTTGTCCTGAAACTTCTTCACGAAATTCTTGAGCTTGGGTTCGTCTTTGTATTGCGGATGCAGGAAATAGTGGTCACCGCGCGCGCCAACAATTACGCCGTCGGGCAGCGCCAGGCCGAGACGCTCGAGCGAGCTCTCTGCCAGTGGCAGGACGAACAGCGAAGTCTTCATCAGTCCGCGCTGAGAGGCCTGACGCACAAAGGTGTCGAGGTCGCCACCCCACGACGTGGAGAGAATGACTTCAGGGCGTAGCGCCTGCAGACGGCTGATCTCGGTCGAGTAATCAGTTGCGCCGAATTTAGGGAACAACTCGGCGACGATCTTCACATCCGGTTTCATCGCCAGCAGCGTGTTACGGAAGAGTTCCCAGGAATCGCGGCCCCAGGCATAGTCCTGATTCATCACCGCGATAGTTTTCAGGTCGGGCTTGGTCTTGAGCAGATACAGAACCGTCGAGACCATTTCCGTGGTCGCATTCGCTTGCGTACGAATCACATATTTGTAGCGCTTATCTTCAAGCACTTTCTCGGTGCCGCAGTCCCAAAGGATATTCAGTACTTTCAGATCTTCCGCCACTGGCGCGATGATGTTGCAATTACCGCTGGAGATAGCTGAGAGCATCACCTTGGTATCGCCCTCTTGCACTACACGGCGGTACTCCGAGAGCAGCTTGTCCGCGCCGACACCCTCATCGATGAAGGTCGGAACGATCTTCACGCCGCCGATACCGCCAGCCGCATTCAGCTGCTCGATGTACAGCTCGGCCGCTGCCTTGGCAGGCACACCGAATACCGAGGCCGGGCCAGAGAGGAAAGTCGTGATACCGACTTTCAGCTCGGCTGGCTTGTTCTGAGCGATCGCACCCGACATAGCGAGCGCGGCAGCTGTGGCTGCAAGCAGGCGGGATAGTGCATTTAGCTTCATGTTTAAAGTCTCCAGCGAAGAAAGCCGTTCAAATGTTTGATCCGTATAATTATTTTTCGCATTGAGGCGCGGCGTTGGCAAAACGCCGGCTGCGGGAATCGGCAAGTGCGCTGCGATCAATCATGACGACCTGGCGCGCAAGCGAAGAGAATATGTTATCGAATTGACTATCTCGCGATTGATCGTCTTGCAGGGATCGTCGCAGTCTGACCGACCAAGGTTCTTTCGGCAAGACGAGTTTTTTAAAGAGCCCATTTTGAAAATACGAATCCGTTAATATTTGCTGGCGCACAGCACCAAATTGTTTACGAATTCGCCATCTGCATGAGCTTTTTAGCTATGAAATCGCACTGCAACAAAACGGCCAACGATGCTAGACCTCCCCCTGTTCAATGACAGGACAATAGTAACTAGCTGTTGACAGGAAAAAAAGAGCCATGCAACATGTCCGCAAGAGAACAGTCGTTTGGACCCCAGACGCCTGTTCTCCCGGATGTAAAAAAAGAAGAATCGGCTGGGCGCCCTGCGCTACAGAACACTAAAACGCATCGGGGAATCGGCCAAAACGCGCGTAATCAGGCGATCCATTATCACCACGGAGGAAGACTCATGAAAAAAACCGGTTTGTTGGCATCCATGCTGGCAGCACTCTGCATCAGCACGGCGCCGTCAGCACAATCGCAGGAACTCTACTGGACATCCAGTGGTTTCTTCGGTCCTTTTAACATTCAGGGCCTGATCCCGACCTACCCGAAAGCTAAGGACATCACGATCCCCGTGTCGATGTGGATCCTGAAGCACCCCAAAGGCGTGGTCGTGTTCGACACGGGCAACAACGTTGCGATCTCGGATGGCGCCGACAACTGCAAGAAGTACTGGGCTGCTGGCAGCTGCGACTTCTTGAAGCCGAGCCAAAAGCGTTCTGACGTGATCGATCAGCAGCTGGCGAAAGTCGGTATCAAGGCCGAAGATGTCAAAGTGGTCGTGACCTCCCACAGCCACCTTGATCACACCGGTAACATCGCGCTGTTCCCGAAAGCAGTTCACGTGTTCCAGAAGAAGGAGCTGTATCAGGGCTACTGGCCTGAGAAGTTCCAGGGCCGTGCTGCGAACGGCACCTTCGTGCTGAACGATCTGGTCTCCGCTCGCGACTACGATTTCTACGAGATCGACGGCGACTACGATCTGTACGGTGATGGCACTGTGAAGATCATCTCCACGCCTGGCCATACCATTGGTCACCAGTCAATGAAGGTCAAGCTGAAGAGCGGTCAGACCGTGATCATGTCGCAGGATGCGATCTGGATGCAGGAAAACCTCGACGGCTACCCAGCCGGTCTGAACTTCAGCATCCAGGCATACACCGACTCGCTCAACAAATTGAAGCGTATGCGTGACTTGGAAGGCACTAAGCTGTTCATGGCACACGACGCAGATCAGTTCGCGAAGAACGGCAACAAGTGGCATAATTAAGCTGAAGTATTTTTGCATTAGAAAGCCCCCCGAATCGCGGGGGGCTTTTTTTTACCAGAGCAGTCCAAGGTAGCAATGATAGAACTCGATAACGTCGTAAAACGTTACGGCTCCAAGACCATCATCCACAATATCTCGTTCGATGTTAAAAAAGGCGAGATTGTGGGTTTCCTCGGTCCCAATGGCGCAGGCAAGACTACCACCATGCGCATGATTGCCGGCTTCACAGAAGCAACCTCAGGCACCGTCAGAGTGGCCGGATTCGACATGGCGACGCAGCGAAACCAAGCGGCTTCGCGATTGGGCTATCTGCCAGAAAGCCCGCCTCTCTACGACATTCTTGATGTCACCAGCTACCTCACCTTCGTCGCGCGGGCCAAAGGCATTCCTGCGGTAGAGATTCCCCGGCATCTAGAACGTGTGATCACCGCCTGCAGACTCGAGGCGGTAACAACAAAAGAATGCTACAAGCTCTCTAAAGGTTATCGTCAACGCGCCGGTCTGGCGCAGGCACTGCTGGGCGAGCCCGATGTGTTGCTGCTTGATGAGCCGACTGCGGGCCTTGACCCGGGACAGATTCAAGAGACCCGAGAAGTCATCCGCAACTTTGGACGCGATCACTCGGTGCTGATCTCCACTCACATTCTTCCTGAGGTAACGCTGATCTGCCAGCGCGTGGCCATCATCAACGGCGGTCGTATTTTGGCCGTCGATTCGCCCGAAGGCCTGCAACGCAAAGCGGACCAGAGCAACAGCGTGATGGTGGATGCCAGCGGCGATCGGAATTCGCTCGAACAATCGCTGCGCGCCGTTGACGGCGTATCGGGCCTCGTGATCCACGCGCATCCAGTGCGCGCCAGCGTTCTCAGTATCGATTGTCTGGTGCAGAATGTCGAAGGCATCGAGGCGCGCATCGCGCGCGCCATCACCAGTGTCGGCGAGTTGTATCGTCTCGAGCGCCGGCAGCCAACGCTGGAAAACGTTTTCCTGAGCTACATCGGGCACGACGGCGCGGCCGTCACCTCATCCACCGAGATCCACCAGGAGGCTGCATGAACGCGCTCACCGGCCTTCGCGCGATCTATGTGAAGGAAATGCTCAGCTATTTCCGATCACCGATTGCCTACTTCGTGATTGCCGTGTTCCTGCTGGGTACCGGGTACTTCTTCACCTACAACATCTTCCTGACCGGCGTCGGCACCATGGATTCGACGCTGCAGAACATGGGCATCCTGCTGCTGATCATCGCGCCGGTGCTGACGATGCGCATCTTCTCGGCGGAGTACAACGCTCGCACGATGGAGTTGCTGATGACCCTGCCGCTGGAAACCTGGCAGGTCGTACTCGGCAAGTACCTGGGCGCCGTCAGCATCTTCCTGCTGATGACAGCGGCAACTTGCATCAATCTGGTGCCCTTGTATTTGTACGGCACGCCGCAGACGCTCAACATTCTGTCCGGCTATATTGGTTTCATCCTGCTCGGCATGACCTGCATCGCGATTGGTCAGTTTTTCTCGGCGTTGACCGAAAACCAGATCGTCGCCGCGTTGATCACCATTCCGGTGCTGCTCGGTTTCTGGTTCGTTGGCCATCTGCAGCAACTGCAGTCGTCCATGATGCTGCGTGACTTGGTCGCCCATCTGTCCTTTGCGCTGCATTTCGCAGACTTCATCCGTGGTCTGCTTCGCTCGGAAGGCGTGATCTTTTTTGCCGCAATGATTGCCGGTGCGCTGACGCTCAATACCAGCTACCTGCAACTGCGCCGCTAGACTGAATTTACAAAGCATCTCATCCATGGAAACCTCATTTCGTTTTGGCCTGGTATTGATCGCAGGTTTGTTGCTTTTAATGGGCTCGGCATTTGCCAGCGCGCTCATCGTCAACTCCTCTCTGCTGGCGCTAGGACTGCTCATCATTGGCCTCGGCTTGTCCGCTTATTCGGTCTGGCACCTACGGGACGAATTGGCGCTATTGGTGCGGGGACAACGCGGCGAACTGGTCATGATGACTCTGGGATTGCTGGTCTTGTTTGCAGCGATCGCCTGGGCGGCGTCGCTGTTTCCGGCACGTCTGGACATGACCGCCAACCGCGAGCATTCGCTGGCGCCACAGACGGTTCACATGCTTAAGTCCATCGACAAGCCGGTGCAGATCACTTTTTTTCATGACCGAGGCATGCGTGAAACCGTCGAACTGTACGAGCAAATCGCTGCCCAGAACGAGAAAATCTCGCTGCAGTTGTTCGATCCCATGCTCAAC
The DNA here is from genome assembly GCA_010024875.1 of Oxalobacteraceae bacterium. Taxonomy (GTDB): domain Bacteria; phylum Pseudomonadota; class Gammaproteobacteria; order Burkholderiales; family Burkholderiaceae_D; genus Pernthalerella. The sequence continues at coordinate 41,638 of RGFZ01000018.1, forward strand.
CCATCGCAGGCCAAAATGCGAGGCGTGGAGTTCCCCGGCACTTCGCTGATGGAGAGCGAGGGTCGCAAGCTCACCGTCAACGGTCCCACCGAAACGGATATCGCCAACGGCATATTGCGCGTCACCCAGGGTAAACAGCAGCTTGCCTGCTTCACCGAGGGACATGGCGAACCCGATCCGTTCAGCTTGGAATCGCATGATCATACTGAGGGCAATGCAGGGCACTCTCATGGCTTGGAGACCAAAATCGTCATGCACGAAAATCATGGCACCGCCAAGGCCCGCGGGGCGCTGGAGTCCATGAATTACGTGGTTGAAAAAATCTCCCTGCTGAGCAAGACTGCCGACCTCGATCGGTGCTCGGTACTGATCGTGGCCGGCCCCACGCTCCCTTACCTGCCGCAAGAGATCAAAGCTATCGAGCAGTATCTTGATAGTGGGCATAATGCCTTGTTTCTGCTGGATCCTTTTACTCAGGTTGGACTTGATCCCATACTGGCGAAATACGGAATCACACTCGACAAAGGTTTGGTGATTGACGAGGCCAGCCACTTCTGGGCAGATGTCTCGGCGCCCGCCGCGACCGACTACAACCGGCATGAGGTCACGACCAAGCTTGCGCTGACTTTCTTTCCCGGGGTGCGAGCGCTGATGCCCACGGCAACGCCAGTGCCCGGTGTACGCGTTCGCCCACTGGTCAATTCATCGAAAAAAAGCTTCACCTCGCCGGATCGCTCGCGGGCCGAATTTGTTCAGGGGGTGAGCAAGCAAGGACCGCTGACCATGGTACTGGCCGCCAGCTTTAATCCTAATACCGTGGACTCGGCGACACTCATCATGAAAGAGCTGCGTGGAGAGAAGGCCGAAGAAGCGCGGCAGATTAACACGTCGCGCAAGCCGTCGCGCATCATTGTTGCGGGTGACTCTGATTTTGCTACCAACTCGTTTTATCACATCCTGGGTAATGGGTCGCTGTTCCTGAACTCGGTGAATTATCTAGCCATGCGCGAGAATCTGATCGGTCTCGAGCCGCGTACCTTCGATCTGCCGACAGTCAGCATGACCAATACCCAGATGAAAGGTACTTTCATTATGTCGCTGATTCTGGTGCCGCTGCTGATGGCTGCCCTCGGAGTCGCCGTGTGGTGGAGGCGTCGATGAACACGCGGCGCAGCAGATTGCTGATCATCTGGATCGCTGTGGCGGTGCTGGGGGCGATCATTTTCTGGAAAGAACGCGAACTGTCGAGCAGCGTCGAAGTATCTTCCGGGCGTCCTGACAAGTTCCTGATACCGGTTCCTCTGGATCAGGTCGGTGCTATCGAAGTTCTGCGCAAGGGGCAGTTGCACCGTTTCGAGAAAGACGATGCAGGCACGTGGTTCTATCATGGCCAGCAAGATGGCCCTGATGCCAAGACGCACGCACACAAAGCCGATCCGCTAGCTGCAAACACCATCGGCCAAGCAATCACGATGTTCAGCCGAACGCAGAAAGAGCAGCCCATCCCTCTGCAAGCAGGCAGCGATGAATTCGGTGTCAGCCGACCCGATATCCTCATCATGGTGTACCCGCCAGGCAAATCCGATCCGGTCATCCGTCTTGCCGTGGGCATTGTCAGTCCAGATGGTTACAGCCGTTATGTACTACCCGTGGGCGCGAAGGAAGCCGTTACGATTGCGGAATACCAGATTACGGGACTGATGGCCACGATTGATGCGGTGAGCAAAAATCCAGCACCTGCCATGGCGCCCTCCGCTGCTCCAGAGGGCGTGACTGTACGCCGCCAATGAGCCGCTGGGCAGGTCGACTGTTGGGGCTCTTCGCCCTGCTGTTTCTGTCCTCGGCATGGTCGCACTCGGGTGATGCCACCGGATTCGCTTCGATTGGCATCGACGGCAGCAGCGTCATCTACCGATACACGCCCACCACCAGCGGCACAGACGATGCCACACTGGTTCGTTTGATCCGCGAAAAAGTCAGTATCACCGCCGATCAGCAGACCTGCGTTCCGGCCGAGCCAGAGGGCATGCAAGTGGCGTATGCCTGCCCCGCGCCACCGAAAGTGCTGCTGATCCGCGACGACATGGCCGATACTCTCGGCGAGAAGCATCATGTGATCGCGGTCATGACTTGGAACGGCGGCAGCAGCTCACTGAATTTCTCAGCCACTGAACGTGAGGCGCGAATCTCGCTCGCCGGTGCAGAAACACCGCAAGGTGCCGGCAGCTTCTTCCTGCTCGGCGTAGAGCATATCGCCACGGGCTATGATCATCTGCTATTCCTTTTGGCGCTGATTCTGTGCGGCGGCAATCTGGTATCGCTGCTGAAGATCATTACCGCGTTCACGCTCGCGCACAGCATCACGCTGGGCGCAGCGGCGCTGGATATCATCACCCTACCCTCGGCACTGGTCGAGGCCGTGATTGCGCTATCGATCGCCTATGTCGCATTTGAGAACTTGTTCCCGCGCTTCGCTTTCTCTCACCGATGGCATATCAGCTTCTTGTTCGGACTGGTGCATGGCTTCGGCTTTTCTTCGGTGCTGAAAGAAATCGGCTTGCCAAAAGACAGCCTGATCTGGTCGCTGCTGAACTTCAATCTGGGGGTCGAGGCAGGTCAGCTGGTGGCGGTGCTGATCGCAGTACCTTTACTGATGCAGCTGCGGAAAACCCGCCATGAGGCGCGGGTAGTGCTAGGCCTGTCTGCGGTAGTCATGGTCGTGGGCTTGTTTCTATTTTTTGAGCGGGTAGTGTTCGGCGCCTGATTCGTCATTTAAGCGGCGATTGAAGCCGGGTTGCACACACTGCTCTCTCGCGTGAAAGATGGGAACCCACCAATGCTCAGACATCCTGCGACCACGGTGGCAGTAAATCTCCCACGGCCTTGAGCGCTGCGATATTCCAGATCCCATCCATCGAAGCACGCATCTCGCTTGCAGTAGCAGCCCCTGAGAATTCAGCGAGTGCGATAGCCTTGGTTTCCAGTTCTGCACGTGACAGCGTATTGCCCGGATCGCCCTTGGGCTCGTCCACGCGTCCCTGCAGCTCCCGGCCATCCCTTGTCTTGACGTTCACCTTGCCAATCCAGCGCGCAGGATAGGCGCCATCGACCTCGGGATCGAGCTCCATGCTGACGCGCTGGCGGAAGTCCTGCACCTCGGTCTCACGGAAAGACTGCTCAAACTCACGAACGCCGGCCTTGCCATACAGCGCGATCAAGCCCAGCACAGTGCCCATCGAAAATTTGGCCTGATGCACGGTGCGCGGCTCGACCACTGGGCCCAGCACATCAATGGCGCCCTGATGCACGCGCGTGATGACGGAATCGATCTGGTCCGCTTTGAGGCCATGCTGCTGCATCACCTGCAGCAGAGCATCCGCAGCGGGATGGGTGTGTCGGCACGATGCATGAAACTTGAACGAGGTCTCGATGGTTGCCCAGCGCTCACCAAGACGATCGGTAAGACACGCGACATCAGCATCCTGAGACATACCGGCGGCCATACCCTTGGCACCCTCAAGCACCTGCTTGGCGCCAGAAAACCCTTTCTCGGCCAGCAGTGCGGCGATCAGGCCATCGGAAGCAGCCTTGGCTGTGTGCAGCTGCTTCGAGTCGGCGGCATCCTTGAGGAATTCCCATAGTCCTGCGGCTTGGGTGCCGGCCGAGCCCATCGCATGCTGCATTTTTCCGGGATTAAGGCCGATCAGGCGTCCGACTGCTACGGCCGCCGCAACGGTTCCCACGGTACCGGTCGTGTGAAACACCTTGTAGTGCGAGCGGCCCATGAATTCGCCTATGCGTATACCTGCCTCGTAGCCAGCGACGGCAGCGGTCATCATGTCCTTGCCGCTTAGACCGCGATCTTGCGCGATGGCCAGAACTGCGGGGAAGATCACTGCGGCCGGATGGAACACGGAACCATTGTGCACATCGTCCTGCTCGATATAGTGTGATGAGGCGCCGTTTACCATCGCGGCGAACAATGGTGATGTCTTGCGACGGGAAATCAGTACCTCTGAGCCGCCATCCTTCGGGCCCATCTCTCGGGCAAACGCTTCGATCGCCTGCACCGGGCGCCCGACTTTGCCGGCGAGTGCAGAGCCGAACCAGTCGAGGAACAAGTCCTCCGCACGACGCATCACCTCAGTGGGAATGTCGTCATAGTTCAACTCGGCGGCAAAAAAAGCGAGCTGGGCACTGGGCGTCACGTTGGTTTTCATGGCGTCTTCCTTTGAGCTAGAACGAGCGCGGCATACCGAGGATATGCTCCGCGACGTAAGAAAGAATCAGATTGGTGGAGATCGGCGCGACCTGATACAGGCGGGTCTCGCGGAACTTGCGCTCGACGTCATATTCTGCCGCGAAACCAAAGCCGCCGTGATACTGCAGGCAGGCATTGGCCGCCTCCCACGATGCATCAGCGGCGAGCATCTTGGCCATGTTGGCCTCGGCGCCGCACGGCTCGCCGGCGTCGAAAAGCTCACAGGCTTTGTATCGCATCAAGCTGGCAGCCTCGATGTTCACAAAGGCTTTCGCGATGGGGAACTGTACTCCCTGGTTCTGCCCGATAGGGCGGCCGAAAACGACTCGCTCGTTCACGTACTTGGTGACTTTGTCGATGAACCAATAGCCATCGCCGATGCACTCGGCAGCAATCAATGCGCGTTCGGCATTCAGTCCGTCGAGAATGTATTTGAAGCCCTTGCCCTCTTCGCCAATTAAATTCTCTGCGGGTATCTCAAGGTTCTCGAAAAACAGCTCATTGGTCTCATGGTTGACCATGTTGCGGATCGGACGAACCTCCAGCCCTTTGCCGATCGAGTCGCGCAAGTCGACGATAAAGATGGACATGCCTTCGGATTTTTTGCTCACCTCGGCCAGCGGCGTGGTGCGCGCGAGCAGGATCATCAAGTCGGAGTGCTGGATGCGGGAGATCCAGACTTTCTGTCCGTTGACCACATAGCGATCGCCCTTCTTCACGGCGGTCGTCTTGATCTTGGTGGTGTCGGTCCCGGTGGTGGGCTCGGTCACGCCCATTGATTGCAGGCGCAGCTCACCACTGGCAATTTTGGGCAGATAAAAATCCTTTTGTGCCGTAGAGCCGTGGCGCAGCAGCGTACCCATGTTGTACATCTGACCGTGGCAAGCACCCGAATTGCCACCATTGCGGTTGATCTCCTCCATGATCACCGAGGCTTCGACCATGCCCAGACCCGAGCCACCATACTCGACCGGGATCAATGCCGCGAGCCAGCCAGCCTGAGTGAGCGCCTCGACAAACGCCTCGGGATACGCGCGCTCTTCATCGACTTGACGGAAATACTCGGCCGGGAACTGAGCGCACAAATCGCGAATGGCGTCGCGAATATCCTGATAATCGTTGGGAGACACTGGCATGGAAATTCCTGTTGGGATGGCGCTCGCGCGTGCACGACTGCAGACAGCAAAGAGCATGCTGCGCAGCAGCAGCATTAACGCTCCAAAGTGTGACCTATCCCACCCCTGTGAACAATTCAGAAAATCGTAAGCGGGGCTTCGAGGAGAATTAACCCTAAGGTTAAAAGAAAATAAGCAAAGATGAGCTTATTTAGCGGCAGTCAATGGCTTTCGCAGCCGGTCAGTCGACCGTCTCCAGCGGATGTGCTTTGCTCTCGGCGACCAGTAATTCCACCAGTTCGCGCGCGAACATGGGTAGCGACTGCAGGCTGCGCACACAGACTTGCAGCTTGCGTACTGCCCACTCATCCGTCAGCTCAACCATGCGAATGTCGAGCGATTTTGCATGACGGCTGGCGGCGGAATACGGGACGACGCCGATGCCGACATTGGCTTCGATCATTCGGCAAGCGGCCTCGAAATTCCCGACCTGGATGCGGATCTTGATCGGTCGGTTCAGGCTGTTGGCATTTTGTGCGAGGAAGGAATGGATCGCGCTGGCCTCGATCATGCCAACAAAGTCATGGCTCAACGCCTCACTGAAATCGATGCGACCACGCTCTGCCAGCGGATGCGTCGCTGATGTCACCAGCACCAGCCGGTCTTCGCGAAAGGGCAAGGTTTCGAGGCCTTCGGTTCGCACATTGCCGGCCAGGATACCGACATCCACTTTGTCCTCGGAGACAGCACGCACGATGTCATGCGAGAGCCGCTCCTTCAGATCGACATTCACGTCGGGATGCGAAGCCAGAAATTTGGGCAGCAGCGCCGGCAGGAATTCGGCCATTGCGGTCGTGTTCGCAAAGATGCGCACATGACCCCGCGTACCCTTCACATACTCGGCCAGATCGCCGCGCAAATCGGCCAGTTGCTGCAGTACGAGTCGCGCGTGATGCATGAAGGCCTGGCCTGGTGGCGTCAGCGTTACACCCTGACTGGTCCGATACAGCAGCTTGACACCCAGTCCCTCTTCCAGATTCTTGATGCGTATCGATGCTGCTGGCAGCGACATGTGCGAGCGCTCCGCACCGCGCGTGAGGCTGTTCGCCTCGGCGATATTGACAAAGAGCTTGATATCCGGGAGATCGAAATGCGCAGCCATGAATTCATCCAAACATCGAGAAAGTCTTGAAGTCGCCGGAAAGCAGGCTCTTGCTATCGGGATGCTTGAGCCATCCTTCAATCAGGGTCGCATATACACGGCGGAAGTCGGTAGTGTATTTCAGGTTGCCGCCCTCATCCAGATCGGTCAGCGAGGGTATGCCACCGTAATGGCCACCCTTGACCTGTTTACCAACCACGTACATGTGATTGGCGGTGCCGTGGTCGGTGCCGAGGCTTGTGTTCTCGGCAGCGCGACGGCCGAATTCGGAGAAGGCCAATAGCGTAACATCATCCGCGCGACCGATGCGCTCCATGTCCTTGATGAAACCGGCCACGGCATCGGAGACATAGGTCAGCAAACGCTGATGGGGCTCGGCCTGCTGAACGTGCGTGTCGAATGCATTGTGGCGATAGCTGACGTAGTACAGCCGTGTCGGCAGGTTTGCATGAATCATCGCCGCGACCTTGGGCAGATCGACCGACTGAATGCCGTAGTCGACCGGCGTCTTGTACGCTTCCCAAGCAGCACGCACCAGACTCGAGGCCTGCCGCGCGCTGCCCGCGACTTCATCCAGGAATCGCTGCGAGGCATTCACCGGGTCGCCGGCTATGGGCGTGTCCAGCAGAGCACGGCTGTTCATCAGGCCCTTGCGCATGAAACGCTCCGGATCATCGAACACCACCGGCACGTGGCGCGCGGAGCGCACCGCGAGGGACTGACGCTCGTCGATATTGACGAGGAAGTTTGGGGTCAGCTGGGGGTCAATCGCATCAGCGACTCGCCCCAGCCAGCCATAAGGTTCACCGCCGTTGGGCACACCGGTGCGCCAAAAGTCCGCCGAGGTGAAGTGCGAGAATGAAGGCTGGTCATAACCGCAGCCATGCACGATGGCCATGCATCCTTCTTTATACAGGCGCTCGAAACCGGCCATGCCGGGCGAGAAGCCAAAGCGCTCATCGATCTTGCGCACTTTGCCCGGCTTGATACCGAGGGTAGGACGCAAGCGGTAGTACGCATCGTCTGCATATGGCACTAGTGTATTCAGGCCATCGTTCGCGCCGGATAGCTCCATCACCACCAGAATGCGGCGCGAGCTGTCTGTAGTCGCGTTTGCGGGCATCCACGGGAGTCCTGCAGTGAGTCCCGCCCCGGCCAACGCACCCAGCAAATGACGGCGCGTCAGATTAATGTGCTGTTCAGAAGTATGTTTCATGCCTGTTCTTTTTTGGTTTTTTTATCCGAGTTGATAGGCGGGCAGCGACAAGATCACGTGTAGCGCATTGCGCAGCGCATCTTCCATGTAGGTGTCAGCGGCTTTAAGATCCTGGGTGCCGAGATCTTCTGCAAGCAAGGCCGCGATTTTTTCGCGAACGCCCGGCTCGAGGGGTGCGGAGATAAAACGAGTGATCAGGTGATCGACCGCGTCCTGCGCAGTCTTGCAGCCTGCGGCGCGCACCATGCCGGACAAATCCATCCTGGCGGGAGCGCGCGGAATGGGCTTGACCTTCTCGATCGCCTTGCGCCACGCGTGATAGCTGGCCAGCCGGGTGTTGAAGTCTTCATCACGATCCACGGACATCATTGACATCGAGCTCATCTCCTTGCCTTCGGGTTTGGTCGCTGTCGTGACATCCTTGCCCAAGGCGAGCTGCTCGGCGACCGAGATGATCTGATACTGACTGCCCGGCACTCGGTCCAGCGGCACAAAATCGATGGACGGGAACACGGTGTCATAGACAAAATTGCCACGCACCAGCAGCAGCCCGGGCGTGATCCAGCTGCGGCCATTGGCCCAGCCAGCCACGTTAGGCGGGAACATCAGCTTCTGACCCATGGAATCAGTCAGATCATTGAAGTCCGGTATGCCGGGCACTTCCTTCAGGCCCATCTTGCGGTAGGTGGAGATCACCAGCTCGACCGGCGACTTGATATGGGTGCCGACCGATGCATCGCTGTAAAAATCCTTCGAACTGAACACGGTCTCAAGGAATGGCGCTATCTCATAGCGCGAATCGCGCAGCAGCTTGCCTAGCTTGACGCGCAGCTCGGGCGAGACTTCCTCGCGGACAAAGTATTTGTAGATCTTGATGACCAGTCTTGCCAAGCACGGTCTTGCTCCCCGCATCATGCTGCGCGGGATTAACCACGAACTCGAGCCCTTTGTAATTCCAGCCGGTGAAAGCACGCGCCGCTTCGCGGATATCTTCTTCAGTGTAATTGCCCACGCCCATGGTGAACAATTCCATGATCTCGCGCGCGAAGTTCTCATTCGGCGCACCTTTGACGTTGACTGCGGCATCGAGGTACGCAAGCATCGCCGGATCTTTGGCGACCGAAATGAGCAGATCGCGGAAATTACCGGTCGCTTTCGCGCGCAGCATCTCATTCTGCTTGAGCATCTTGCGATAGTCGCGGACTTTTTCATCACCCGTCGCAAAATGTCCATGCCAGAACAGGGTCATTTTTTCTTCCAGCGGACGCCGGGTTGTCAGCATGCGGTTGGCCCACCAGTACGCCACACGCTGGCTCTCCAGCTTGGTGGCGCGCAGCCAGTACAGATAACGATCGGCGACCTGCTGAATGCGGCGGTTACCCTCAGGCTTGACCTTCACACCCAGGGCCTCGCCGGTGTCCCGCGCCTGCTCGGTCGCTGCGGGGCGAGAGGGCGAGAACGGCTCAAGCCCGGGATCGAAGGCGCCCGAGTCCTCGAATGCCGGCAGCGGGTTGGCGATCTGCTGGTAGCGCACCAGCTGGCGCACGGCTTGCCGAGGCGTCAGCCGCGCAAAGCGATCGATCTCATCGGGCGTCGGACCAAAGCCGGCGCGCTCAAGCAGATGCGCGGCACGGGCACGGCTCCAGTCGCTGTCGGCGATCGGGGTCAGATCGTCCTGCCAGCGCGCTGGCGCTGCGAACGCAGTGGCACAAACGAGGGCGGCAAGAGAGGCTAGCCCGGCGCCATACCACTTGCGCAAAGGTGGCTTGGCAAGGAGGGAGCCCGGCAGAAATCTCAGGCCTGATGCAGAAAAAACGGGAGGTTTCATGGATTAGTAGGCTCGCGAGAGCGGCCCTTTATTATTGGTTAATCAGGCTGTAAGCCAGTGTAAGGAGACCGAGCAGTCACCGCAATCAGGGTTTTCATGATTTGTCAGAGTTTTCCATAGACTGGGAAGTCGCAGGCCCGGGAAGATAAGTGTTTTGATAATACCTGCAGCACCCAAGCAAACCCGCTCGAAATGAAGCACAATCCGCTTTATACCCGCGCGGCGTTCGCCAACACGATAATAATAATAAAAATAATCATCCAATTTTTCGGAGCTTTCGATGACGTTCAAGATCCCGATGCGAGCCCTGCTCACCGTCTCAGCCTTGTGCACCGCCGTGGTGTTTGGCGTGGTTGGCGCGGCCGATACCGATAAAGAGTTGCTGGAACGCGCGCGCAGCCTGTTCAAGCCCCTGCCCGATACCGCGCGCGTGGATGACTATCCTCACTCGCAGGCACGCATTGATCTGGGCAAGGCGCTGTTCTTTGAGACTCGCGTATCTTCCGACGGACGCATGAGCTGTGCCGCCTGTCACAGCCCCAGCTACCACGGCGCTGACTCGCTGGCGTTTTCAGTGGGCGTGCATGGCAAAAAACTGCCTCGCAATGCGTCCACGGTATTCAACACACCCCTGCTAATCGCGCAGCATTACGGTGGCAACCGCGTTACGGTAGAAGAGCAGGCGATGAAAGCTCTGCTGAGCCCGCTCGCCTACGGCAACAAAGACTACGCGGAGGCAGAAGCCAAACTGAAGTCACTTGGCTACCAGCCCTTGTTCGACAAGGCCTTCCCGAATGAGTCAAACTCGGTCAACGCAGAAAACTGGGCCAAGGCTATCGGTGCGTTCGAGCGCACGCTGCTCACGCCAGCACCCTTTGACAAGTATCTGAAAGGTGATCAGCGCGCGATCAGCGCGGAAGCGAAGATCGGGCTCG
>RGFZ01000171.1 GCA_010024875.1 Oxalobacteraceae bacterium
CAGCCGCCTTGATAGCGACGGCGCCAAGATCATGCGCGGCAAGCGAAGAAAAATCGCCCTGGAACGCACCCATGGGGGTGCGTGCGGCACCGACGATCACGATAGGGTCTTGCATGTTTCTCTCCATTCTGAGTTTCAAGTTATGAGGGGATTCGTACAGATTCGTTGAGTTCAGGCCGATCAAGCGGCTTGCGCCGCCGGCGCATGACCTGATTGGTGAATGAAGCGTATCTCCTGCGGATAGGGAAAGACATCTTCCACCTGTCCTTCCTCGATGCGCTGCTTGCGCAGCCGCCAGTAGTCGGCAGTCAGCAGATCCGCATGATATTTCATGAAAATCTCGCGCACTCTCGGATTACCCAGCAAGAAGACGCCAAACTGCTCGGGGAATACATCATTTTTTGCGACCGGATACCAGGGCTCGCTAGCCATTTCATCTTCTTCATTGCGTGGTGCGGGTATGTCGCGGAAATTGCAGTCGGTAATATATTCGATCTCGTCGTAGTCATAAAACACTACGCGACCTTGTCGCGTGACGCCGAAATTCTTGTACAGCATATCGCCGGGGAAGATATTCGCCGCGACAAGATCCTTGATTGCGTTGCCGTATTCGCGCACACCATGCTCAAGCTTGGCGTGATCGCCCTCTGCCTCGGCTTCGGTCAGCCAGATATTCAGTGGCGTCATACGGCGCTCGATGTACAAATGGCGAACGATGATCTGGTCCTGCTCTTCTTCCACCAGCGAGGGGGCAACTGACTTCAACTCAGCGAGCAACTCTTCAGAGAAGCGCGCGCGAGGGAAAGCAACATTCGAATATTCCAGCGTGTCAGCCATTCGGCCCACGCGGTCGTGATATTTGACCAGCAAATACTTTTCTTTTACCAGCTCGCGCGTGGTCTCCTTGGGCGGAGGAAAGCTGTCTTTGATCGCCTTGAACACATAGGGAAAGGACGGTAGCGAGAACACCACCATCACCAGCCCTCGAATGCCGGGCGCGATCTCGAAACTGTCAGAAGAGTGCGCGAGATGATGCAAAAAGTCGCGATAGAACGCGGATTTGCCCATCTTCTGCAGGCCCAGCATGGTGTAGATCTCGTTGCGTGGCTTGTTCGGTAGCATGGTGCGCAGGAAGCGCACACAGGCCGATGGCACCTCCATGTCCACCATGAAGTAGGCGCGTGTGAATGAAAACAGCGTGGTAATCAATCCCGTGTCAGACAATACGGTGTCGAGTATCAACGCCTTTTTGCGGTTATGCAGCACCGGAATCACGAATGGATGATCGCGATTGCCATTCACCACCTTGCCGACAATGTACGCGCCCTTGTTCCGGTAAAAAAGACTGGATAGCACCTGTATCTGATGATTGGGTTCGACCGGTGCGTTGCCGAGCATGTCTTGCAGGCGCAATTCGACCTGCGCGATATCACGCTCAAGATCAGAGAACTCGCATGCCAGCTGAAAATTCGTGACCATACGGCGCACCGCATTGCGCATGCCATCACGCGCCGGATAGTACACGCGATAGATTGGTACGCCTTCGGCCGGCTCGATGTACTCAGTCGATACTGCCGGACGCACGAAAATGAAATCATTGTTGTAGTACGCACGGTGCAGCATCTTGCAGCAGACCGAGTTGAAGAAGGTCTCGGCGAGTTCGGGCTGGCGATGGTCGGTCAGCATACCGATGTAGTGCAGCTTGACCTCGCGCCAAACCGTGTTGGTCAGCTCGGCTTCGTCATAATCATCTTCCAGCAGCTGCACACACTCACGCACGCGCTCATCATAGAAGGCAATGCGCTCGCGCGCTTCCGACTGCGCCTGCTTCCAGGTCATCTGCTCGAAATGACGGCGTGCCGCCTGGCTAGACTGACGAAACAAACGATAGTGCTTGTCAAA
>RGFZ01000172.1 GCA_010024875.1 Oxalobacteraceae bacterium
CGCACTTGTCATCGACGATGGCAGTAGAAATATCACCGTATTTGACCGCAAAGGTGCCGCCAAATCCGCAGCAAGCTCGCGCCTGATCCATTTCGTTCAGCTGCACGCCCTCTCGCATGGCCAGCAGTTCCCGGGGCTGGCGCTGAACGCCTAGCTCGCGAAGGCCGGAACAGGAATCGTGATAAGTGACGGTGCCACGGAAGCTACCTTTGGCCGGCGCAGGAAGTTTATCGAGCCCGACCACATTGACCAGAAAGTCCGTCAGCTCGTATACCCCGGCCTTGATTCGGGCATAGCGCTCGATAAGCGCCGGATGACCTTCCAGTATGTCGTCGTAATGGGTTTTGATTGTGCCACCACAGGAGCCTGAGGGAACCACGATGTAATCCAATCCCTCAAAGTCGTTGATGAATTTCTCAGTCCAGCAGCTTGATGGCTGAAAAGCCGATTTCCGGACGCATTACGTCCACTAGGCAAGTCACGAGCAAACCAACACGCATCACAGATCCCTATTATTTGCATATTTGATGGCCCTGATTATCGGCTCAAGCAAGGCCCAGAGTCACGCCGCACTGCCATGAAATTAATTTGCGGACTTGCAGTAATTCTTTCGGTCTAGTCTTGTGACGATGTTTCACATTGTGGTATAAACCACTTATTGCGTCGCACCAAAACCTTATGAAACAAGAATCCCCTGCAAACGGCGATAAGACCTCCATCCAGGTGATTGAACGAATGATGGCTCTGCTAGACGCACTAGCAGGCTATCCGGATCCGGTCAGCCTAAAAGAGCTCTCAGCCGCCACCGGGCTGCACCCGTCCACTGCTCACCGAATATTGAACGACATGGTCGCCAAACGGTTTGTCGACCGCACAGAGCCGGGCACCTATCGTTTGGGCATGCGCTTGCTCGAACTCGGCAATATCGTCAAGAGCCGCCTGAACGTCCGCGAAGCTGCGTTGCCTTTCATGCAGGCACTCCATCGCAAGACTCAGCAAACGGTAAATCTCTCGGTGCGTCAGGGGGATGAGATTGTCTACATAGACCGGGCTTTCTCGGAACGCTCCGGCATGCAAGTCGTCAGAGCCATTGGCGGTCGGGCCCCACTGCACCTGACCTCCATTGGTAAGCTTTTCCTGTCGGCGGACGATGCTAAACTGGTGCGCGCCTATGCGACTCGTACCGGACTGGCGGGCAACAACAAGAACTCGATCACTGATCTAGCCAAACTCGAACGAGAGCTGTCGCTTGTGCGCGCGCGCGGTTACGCAAGGGATAATGAGGAACTCGAACTTGGTGTGCGCTGTATGGCAGCCGCAGTTCGTGACGATGCTGGCCGTTTGATTGCTGGTTTGTCCATCTCCGCCCCCTCGGACAGGTTAAGGGATGACTGGCTCGAAGATTTGATCTCGACCGCCAACAACATCTCCGCTGTTTTGGGCTATCGGGTGGCAGAGAGCGCCTGAAACGGCGATTGCTCAGTTGTGCGATTTCATGAACAATTGAGGAAAAATAAACGTATCACTGCCAATTTCTGTCGAACAAAGTGTCTAGGGAGTCAGCTGACAGCAGAGCTCCCGTCCACCTTTTGATCGTGGTTTCATCAGCCAGTGCAAGGCGTTCGCCAACCCAAAGGGGCAATTCCCCGAACCGCATCTCCAACAGGCTGGTCAGTAATTGCAGTTTACCTTCCAGTCGCCCTCGTTGCACTCCTTGTTGCATACCCTTCTCCATGCCCGCCTGCATACCCTCTTCTTTTGCCAGTTGCTCTATCGATGTGATGTAAACCATCTTCGATTCCTCCTCCAGTGTGTTCAGAACCTGCCTTAACTGAGTCTGCAAATCCTTGGGCAGTCGCATCATCCAGTCAATCACCCGGAA
>RGFZ01000173.1 GCA_010024875.1 Oxalobacteraceae bacterium
GTTTTTCGAGTCAGCAAGACTGCTCTCTACGGACCCATCCTCGAATATCCTGCGCGCCCAATTTCTCAGAGATGCAGATGGCGTTGCGGGACGTTTTCGCGAGCTGTCATCGCAAGTATCCACGGTTGACACCGAAACACGGGAGGCGACCAACAACACCCTGGACAAGATCAACACGCTGACCAAACAGATCGCCGTGCTGAACAAACAGATGGTGCGCGAAGTATCGGTAGAGGGACAGTCGCCCGAATTGCTCGATCAGCGCGATCGTCTGCTCAAAGAACTCTCGCAACTGGTCAAGATCAATGTTACGACTGCCGCCAACGGTGCGGTCGATATCAGCCTGACCAACTCAGCCAAAGTAGGGGTCGTGGTGCGCGGTCAGGAAGCCATTGAGCTTGCGGCACGCTTCGACGAGACCGACATAGGGCGTGTATCGATCATCGCGGATCCCTACGACAAGAAGACCGCAGAGACCATCGCAGGTATCTCCAGTGGCGAACTGGGCGGTCTCTTGGCTTTCCGGGAGCAGATGCTGCAACCGACGATGGATCAGCTCGATTTTCTCACGACTACTTTCGTCAACGAGGTCAACGCCATACACACCAATGGTATTGATCATCGGCAGGAATCAAAGTGTCGATTGATGATACGTCACGTGTCGCGGCCGGTGCACTGTTCCGCGTAATCGAGAATGATATGAATCTCTCGAACGCGGATGCCACGCTGAGCTATTCTGCAAATTATGCCAATCCGAGCCGGGCACCGGCGCTGTCGACCATCCTGAAAAATAACCCGGATCCGTCCGCCGGTATCAATGCGCCCAATGACAAATTGCTTGGCCAGATCCCGCTGGGTAGTGATAACTGGACACTGTACCTCGACAACGCTACCGGTAATCAGCAGTTACAGGTATTTACTCGCGATGGTCGGCAGCTGATTGGTGCGCCTCTGCTGGACGATAATGAAGCAAGACTGCTGATCACTGAAAAAAATGGTTTTTTTGCAGGATCAACTTATTCCACGCAGTACCTGAATCAATCGGGTAACACGGGATACAAGCAAAGTAACGTCTTCTATGGGCTCATGGCCAAGCCTGTCGAACATTACGACAGCGAGACCCAATTCAACCGAGAGCATGATGTACTGCCCTCGGCGCGACACTGGATTATTGGTGATCGCTATGGCGAAGCGATCGTCAGCACCCCAGACAAACCCTTAGAGTCAATCGCTGCCAATACGCTGGCGATCAATGGCAAAGTGCTGCCCCAGCTGTTACCAACGGCACCTTCGCGCACGATACAAGCTAGCGATATCGCCAACTGGATGAACCGTGCCACGTTCGGCATGGTGCCCACGGTTGCGGTAAACGCGCAGACCACGACAACGTTAGAGATTTCGAATCCCTCTGATGGCTTTTACATCAATGGGGTTGCCGTCCCTCCGGATACCTCGCGCACTACACTTACGCAGCTCGCAAGTTATATCAACCAGTCCATCGGTAATCTGACGAATGTCGAGGCGGATGTCGTTGATGGCAAGCTGGTCCTTGCGAATGCGATTGGGTACGGAGGTCGCGACATTCGCGTCGCGCAAATGGACAGCAATGGCACACTGGTCAATGAGCAGACCTTCAGAGGGGTGTTGAAATTTCCTGAAGACGGCAGCGTGACCATCGGTTACGGTCCGGACGGCAAGCTCGGCGATCTGGATGTGCTCGGCAGACCGGCAGGCGACTACTACACCGCAATCTTGCCACGTGTGGATACCACGGCCATCATTGAAAGTGTCCGTGTGCCTTCCAATGTAGACCGGATACTGGGTGAGGCCATCACGCTCAATGGCAAAACGCTGGGAGCG
>RGFZ01000174.1 GCA_010024875.1 Oxalobacteraceae bacterium
GCCGATGCGGTCTTCGCCGCGCGCTCGCAAGAACTGATGATGCGCGTCGTGAATGCCTACCTCGACACCTTGGCCGCCGGCGATCAGCTGCGACTGATCATCGCGCAACGTGACGCGCTTGCCGAGATGCAGGACGTCAACCGCCGTCGCTTCGACAAAGGCGAGGGCACCCGCACGGAAGTCTTGGAGACCAAAGCCCGCGCCGAACTCGCGCAAGCCCAGGTCGTGGAAGCACAAGATGCGCTAGACGCGGCAATGCGCAAGCTGCGCGCCATCATCGGTCGCGATATCGATACCTTGCGCACCTTGCCGCGAACCATGGCCATGCTGCCGTTAGTACCGAATCGCATCGCTGAGTGGGAAGCACTCGCCACTGAAAACACACCTGCCCAAGCACGATCTGATCGCCTCGCACAGCCGAACCACGTCGGATTCCGTACTGACCTACAACCAGCAGACGACCATCAATTCCGTCGGCATTCAGTTCAACCTGCCGATCTTCTCAGGCGGCGCCACCTCGGCCAGCGTGCGGCAAGGTGCGGATCTGTTGAGCAAATCCAGAGCCGATCTGGATGACAGCATCAGCAATGCGCTGATCGAAGTTCGCCGTCAATTCAACCTGGTGACTAGCAGCCAGTCTCGCATCGAGGCATTGCTGAACGCCGAAGCTTCCGCCCAAGAAGCGCTGTCGGCGACCCGCAAGAGCATTGCAGGCGGACTCAGAATTAATGTTGATTTGCTCAACTCGCAGCAGCAGCTCTACGCGACCCAGCGCGATCTGGCGCAGGCGCGGTATGGCTATCTGCTGGCGTACATGCGGCTGCACCAAGCCTCGGGTGTGCTGACCGCTGATTCGTTGCAGAAGATTGATCGCGAATTTCAGTTGCTGGCAGATTGGTCGGTGGGTACGCCTGTTGCCAACTGCGCGGGTAAAAAATCAGCGACGTGTACGAGTAAGGATTCAGTGTTTATTGCGCAGGCGGGTTTGCCGCAGGATCAGGTGGACGGGCGTGCGTTGGCTGTCGTGAAAGTGGATGATGTTATTGATGATGATGCCGTGGAGTGGAAGGCGAAGAAGGCGGGTGTGAAGAAAGCAGGGCGTGTTAAGGGGAAGCGAGCTAAGTAGGGGGCTGGTGGAAGAGCGACGAAAGACGCTGGGTCCCAGCCTTCGCTGGGACGACGGCGTTATGGCCAGCGAACCCAGCCACGTAATCCTAGCCCGACCTCAGCAACTAACTTGTCCTGCCAGCCCTAAATCCGTCATCCCGGCGAATGCCGGGATCCATCGTAACTCTGGCACCGAACACAAACCAGCACCAAAACTCAGCAACCAACAACCAAACCTAAGCCAAACAAGACAAAAACTGTCAGCAACCAAAACACCAAGCAACAACATGAAAGCCCGACATGGCCCAGCCTGACCACCACCACAGGACCCGCCCCAAAGCGCAGGCCTCCTCATTGCTCGACAGAGTGATCAGGGGGCAGTCGTCCTATGTCAGGCGCGCGGCTTTCATCAGCATCATCACCAGTCTGCTCGCGGTCACACCCACGCTCTACATGATGGTGGTGTACAACCGCGTCGTCACCAGCCGTAACGAAACCACGCTGCTGATGTTCCTGCTCTGCGCGATCGGCATCTACGCGCTCATGGAAATTCTTGAATTAGTCCGCACCCGCTTGCTGCACATCGCCGGCTGGCAAGTCGAGCATGCCTTGCGCGACCGCGTGCATGACGAATCATTCAAATCCAGCCTGCGGCAGCAGCCCACGGGCACCCAGCCCTTGTCTGACCTGCGCACCGTGCGCGAATTCATGGGATCGCCCGTCGTCGGTGCTTTGCTCGATAGCCCCAGTTCG
>RGFZ01000175.1 GCA_010024875.1 Oxalobacteraceae bacterium
GCCTTCCGTCGCTCAGGCAGATGCTGACCGATTCGAGTGCGCACCTGATGACCCTTGGCGATATTCCTGCATTTGTGCACGGCGATCTGTGCCTGAGCAACATCCTCTATGACTCCCGGATGCGCGCGATCAATCTGATTGATCCGCCAAACCTCCGTGCAGTGGTCGAACCGGGGGTGATCAATTTGGACGTCTCCCGCGCGGTTGCAAGCCACGGGTTGTATTTCGCACCGGACCCATCCAGCCAAGCCGCATGCTCGATTGGGGGAAACATCGCCGAGAATGCGGGGGGTGCCCACTGCCTCGCGTATGGAGTAACCACAAACCACGTCACCGGTCTCGCATGCATCCTTGCTGATGGGACAACCCTCGGCACCGGCACGCTCTCCAGTGGGAATTCGGGAGCGGATGTTCCTGGGTACGACCTCACCGGTGCGATCGTCGGCTCGGAAGGCACGTTTGCAGTTGTCACGAAGGCAAGCTTGCGACTGATGCCAGTGGCCGAAGCGGTGCGCACCATGCTCGCGAGCTTCCCGACGGTTGATGATGCCAGTCGCGCGACTTCAGGCATCATCGCAGCGGGCATCATCCCGGCGGCGCTGGAGATGATGGACGCCTTGACGATCAGCGCCCTAATGCGTGCCGGGCACAAGGGCTTACCTGCCGACGCAGCCGCAGTCCTTCTCGTCGAACTTGAGGGACTCCAGGAAGGCGTTGATGAGCAAGTTCCGTTTGTTGAAGCGATCTTGACGGACGCGGGGGCGTCAGATATTCGCACTGCACGGAACGCCCAGGAACGCGACCAGCTCTGGAAGGCCCGTAAGGGCGCTCTTGGTGCCCTTGGGCAGATCAAGCCGAATTACTACCTCCAAGACGGCGTCATCCCCCGTACGCGCCTGCTTGAAGTATTGCGGGAGGTATCGATCGTCAGCGAGCGCTATGGGCTTCCGATCGCAAACGTCTTCCATGCCGGCGACGGAAACCTGCATCCATGCATCGTGTTTGACGGGCGCATTGCGGGGGAAGTCGAGAAGGTCGTCCGAGCCGGCGCGGACATCCTCCGCAAGTGCGTTGATGTCGGCGGCACTCTATCAGGCGAACACGGCGTTGGTTTAGAGAAGCAGCCCTACCTGCCGTGGGTAATGTCCGAGGCAGACATCCGCGCACAACGATCGCTCAAGCGTGCATTCGACCCAATGGACCAGTTAAATCCCGGCAAAATATTCCCGCCTGATCCAGTCGCTCACCCGTCAGCGGCGTAGCAAGGACCAGACATCGCATGGCGACCAACGGCACAACCCAGGTTGCGGATGCATGCGTCCCCACGTCTCGCGCGCTAGGGCACCTCGAGCCGCGTCATTCGGTTACGCCCGAATCGCCTTCCGAAGCTGCGCACGTGCTGTCTGAGGCACGAAAAGCAGGACGTGCTGTCGTCCCATGGGGCAACGGCACAGCACAAACTCACGGCGCAAACCCGAATAAGTACGATGTAGTTTGCTTGACGCATGGCATGGCGTCGATCGTTGAATACGAGCCAGCCGACCTCGTCTTGACGATCGGTGCGGGCGCCATGATCGCCGACGTGCAAGCGACGCTAAGGGAACACGGGCAGTTCCTTGCGCTTGACGGGGTTCCCGCCGCAGCGA
This sequence comes from Oxalobacteraceae bacterium, assembly GCA_010024875.1. Taxonomy (GTDB): domain Bacteria; phylum Pseudomonadota; class Gammaproteobacteria; order Burkholderiales; family Burkholderiaceae_D; genus Pernthalerella. Next base: position 1,647 of record RGFZ01000175.1, read on the forward strand.
CGATTGGCGGCATAGTTGCAACGAATAGATCAGGCTCAAGCCGTCTCCTATATGGCACCGCCAGAGATCTTGTCCTCGGCATTACCGCTGCGCTTCCGAATGGTGACGTGGTTCGGAGCGGTGGGCGCGTCGTCAAGAACGTAGTCGGGTATGACCTGAACAAGCTTCACATCGGCGCACTCGGC
>RGFZ01000176.1 GCA_010024875.1 Oxalobacteraceae bacterium
CATTGCAAATCAGCGTCACTGTGTCCTGCCAAAGCCTCGCCAATAGCAGCATTGTTGGCTTTTGGTTTTGCCACAACGAAAGCCCCGTTTTTACAGGAGTCGATAAAATTTGACGCTGCTTGATATTCATTCGGTTTTGGGACTTGGTTGGTTAAGTGCACCAAATAGACAGATTGATCAGCATTTGCTGGGGAAGGTGTGTCTGAAATTGATTGGATGATTGTCTGAAATTCATCCAACGCAATGAGGGATACTGCATTGCTTTTAGTTTCTGACGAGGGTTGTTGATTGTTGGAAATCGTTTTGGCCATACCTATTGGCAAACCTACAAGAATTTTTGATTTGAATGTTTGCGAAATTGGAAAAAATCAATGCGGGTGTGGGCAAAGTATCTCGACGTGAAGGACCACGAGTTTGCGAGCGCGGCAGACTTTCGCGCAAAGTTCGGATCATGGGACAAGGAAAATCCGCGCAAGAAATCAGCGCAGACACTCACCAATACCTGGCAAAGCGAAAACCATCTCCGTCTGCGATCCAGAATGTCGCGTCGTTCAAGATGTGCTGTTTAACGCGAACGGCGGAAAAAAATGGCTCGAGTTCGGACGGGTCCAGTCTGCGCGTACTGACGATGCGGATTGATTTTCCATCGTACGAGGAAAAATCGGTCAGCGAGTCATCGAATCGTCCATGGTAGCTGCCAGTCCCGAATACGGAAACATGCGTTCGACCATGATAGGAGAGCATCGACGCAAGGCTGTAGGAGGGGCTCATCAAGGCGTTACCCGCTGGCAGATCAGCGACAAACTCTACGGTCACCAGACGTGACTCGTCGTGTTCGACTGCCTGTACCGTTGATGCGCGCAGCAGGTCTTTGGGGTTACCGACACCGGTGATGTCGCAGAGTACGTCGTAGAGCGGCACGAGTGCGAAGCCGAATGCGAACGCTCCTGCTGCGAAGCCGAGCAAGCGCAGCGTGAGCTTCCGATTCTTGTCTTCGCGTGAGTCGCTCATTGGCGCCAACCCATCACCGACATCAGGATGAAGGCGATGTAGAACGCGAACGCCACGAGACCGAGCGTGATTGCCGAACGCTTGACGCGCTTGGCTCGCTCAGCATCGTTTACGTTTGGATCCACGGCTGTTTACTTCGTTTGTTTCGCTACCCGAGACGTCGATACTCAGTGCGTCGAGCCTTGAGTGATGACCGAACGCGGCGGCGGCGTTTCCCAGCTGTGGTACGGCGCCGGGGTCGGCAGCTCCCACTCGAGGCCATGTGCACCTTCCCACGGGCGCGCCGCCGCCTTTTCACCCGAGCGCACGGCGCTCCAGATGACGTAGACGAACAGCAACTGCGAGAAGCCGAAGATGAAGGCGCCGATCGAGGACACCATGTTCCAGTCTGCGAACTGCGTCGAGTAGTCCGGGATGCGACGCGGCATGCCGGCAAGTCCCAAGAAGTGCTGCGGGAAGAACAGCACGTTCACGCCGATCGTCGACAACCAGAAGTGCAGCTTGCCGACTTGTTCGTTGTACATGCGGCCGGTCCACTTCGGCAGCCAGTAGTAGACGCCCGCCATGATGGCGAACACGGCGCCCGGCACGAGCACGTAGTGGAAATGCGCGACCACGAAGTAGGTGTCGTGATACTGGAAGTCGGCCGGCACGATGGCGAGCATCAGTCCCGAGAAACCACCAATCGTGAACAGGAAGAGGAAGGCGAGCGAGAACAGCATCGGAGTTTCGAAGCTGATCGAGCCCTTCCACATGGTGGCGCACCAGTTGAACACCTTCACGCCAGTCGGCACAGCGATCAGCATGGTGGAGAGCAT
>RGFZ01000177.1 GCA_010024875.1 Oxalobacteraceae bacterium
GCGCATCTGAGATTGGAGGAGAGCCAGCTCAGCTACGGCAACGTCGAGCAAGGCAAGCCTGTCGGTTTGTATGTATCTCAGCTCGCCATCGCTATGGAGGCAGGCAAGCCGCTGCAGGGCAAGTTCCGTGGCACGCTGCTGGGCAAGCCGCTGGAGGCCAGTCTTTCGGGTACCGACATTCGCTCGTCAATGGTGGGAAGCGTGTCGCGCTTTACGCTGATCGCGCAATCACGAGGCTTCGCGGCGCAGCTGCAGAGCAGCGTCGATGTCATCAAAGGTGACGGCTCGCTGAGCTTCAGTCTGGGCGCAGAACGCGCAGGTGATGTCGCTGTCTGGCTGGGATTGCGCAAAGACGTGAACCTGCCTTTGGCCATCGCTGGTCGCATCGCCGGGAATGCCATGGACTGGCGGCTCACTGACATGGTGCTGCAAGCCGGGCGCACCAGCGCACTGCTAAACGTCGAGCGCAAGCAGCCGAAGGGACGAGCCTACTACCGCGCAAATCTCGAGGTCACGGGTGCTGATCTTGCGGAACTCGATAGTCTGCTTCCGCCGTCGCGACCAGACGGCCATCGCGATCGTCAGCGCAGCGTGACCCTGGACATTCCGATATTGCCGCGCGCGCTGGCGCTCGACGATGCCGACTTGCGCGTGCGGGTGAACGGCGTCCAGCGCGCGCCGGTGGCGATCGGCGAGATAGGCGCAGACATGGTTTTGCGCGATGGCTTCATGCAGAGCTCGCCGTTTTTTGCAGAGGTGGCCGGTCAGCGCTTCGAGGGGGCGCTGATGATTGATACCCGCAGCACCGAGCCGCATGCTCAGCTTTGGGTGTTTTCAAAACAGATCAATGCGGGACAACTGGCGCGCGATCTCAAGCTCGCGCAAGGGCTCGATTTGTCCGTCGGTTCGGTGTCACTGTATCTCGACAGCCGCTCAGCGCGCTTGTCGGGCTTCATCGCCAATGCGCAAGTCATGGGGGAGGTGGCTTCCGGCCAGCTGACCTGGCGTGACCCCAGTGGCAAGCCGGCTGCGCGTCTTCGTCTTGAGAAAGGCAGTTTGTCTGCTGCGCCGGGACAGCCCGTCTCGCTGATACTGCTGGGCGATGTGGATGCATTACCGGTCAATCTGTCGCTGCGCAGCGCGACAGCAAAAGATTTGCTCGATCCGGCGCGTCGAGTGCCCTTCGATCTGACCCTTGCCGCGGCCGACAGTCTGCTAAATTTGTCCGGCACGCTCGACCGCTCCCAAGCCGCGCGCGACATCGAACTCCAGATGAAAGCCAGCGGCGAGAGGCTGGACAAGCTCGACCGGCTGGCACGTATAGCGTTGCCACCCTGGGGCCCGTGGTCGGTCAATAGCCGGCTGCGCGTATCTCCTCAGGGCTATACGCTGCAGAGCATGATGCTGACGGTGGGAAGCAGCTCGCTGCACGGGGAGGGCATGCTGGACAATAGCGCATCAGTGCCAAAAATTGATTTGCGTTTGAAGTCTCCGCAGATCCAGCTGGATGATTTCATGCTGGCCGGATGGTCAGCCACCGACTCACCCAAGTCAGCACCGCCGGAGCTCGCCTCGGAATCAGGTTCGTTACGCAAGAAAGCGACGCAGGCGAGTGACAGGGTGCAGGGAATGCTTAGCCGAGAAACACTGCTTCACCATCAGGCAACGCTGAGTGTCGATGTCGATCGCGTGCTGTCCGGCCCCGACGTGCTTGGCGGTGGAACACTGCAAGCGAGAATCGGCGAGGGACGAGCCAGCATCGCGCCCATTAGCGTGCAGATGGCGGGCGGATCGGCGAGCTTCTCCTTGTCTTACGAGCCGGGTGAGCG
>RGFZ01000178.1 GCA_010024875.1 Oxalobacteraceae bacterium
TGTCCGCAAATTCTGCCGCTCGGTGCTCATCTGAATTGCCGATCAGGTAGATATCTGAGCCCTCGCCACCATTCAATACATCTATGCCAGCTTTGCCGTCGATAATATTGTTGCCGTCATTGCCAGTGAGGTGATTGTCGGCGTCATTGCCAGTGCCATTCAGATTGCTTTTGCCGGTTAACACCAGATTTTCCAAGCCCTGTGCCAAGGTGAAGCTGATACTGGATTCCACTGTGTCGTTACCACCGGCATCTCGGTCATCGCGTGCCTGCAGAGCTTCGGAGATACGATCCCGGGTATTGTCGATCACATAGGTGTCGTCGCCTGAACCCCCCCACAGGGTGTCGATCCCGGCGCCGCCGTCGAGGCGATCATTGCCTGCCTGTCCGTAAAGCGTGTCGTTGCCGCCTTCGCCGCTGAGCGTATTGTCGCCACCATTGCCCGTGATGATATTCGCGAGCGCATTGCCTTGGCCGCTGATGGCTTCCCCCCTCAGGAAGAGATTTTCGATGCGGGCGCCCAGCGTGTACTGGTTGATGAAAGAGTGCACGGTATCGATGCCACCGGCATCACCCGTATTGGTCGGACTGCGCGACTCATTCACGATATCGCTGTCATCTTCGATGACATACAGATCATTGCCGGCGCCGCCCCACAAGGTATCAGCGCCCAGGTTACCTGCCAACGTGTCATTACCTGCGCCGCCGAATAGCTGGTCATCGCCGTCTCCTCCAGAGAGACTGTCGGCGCCGCCCATACCTTGCAGAATGTCGTTACCTTGTTCGCCGCGGATTTGTTCATCAAAATTGCCGCCAGTGATCTGGTTATTCAGTTGATTGCCGGTGATATCCGCCACGTCTTTACCGGTGAAGACAAAATTTTCCAGCCCATCGTAGTCAACCAGGTTGACGGTGTAGAAGGCGGCTCGCAACGTATCGATACCTTCGCCTGCGATCAGATGGACTTGATCATCCAGCAGAGTAATCTGGTCATCGCCAGCGCCGGTATCAATCGACAGTTCGCCATGTCCCCCTTTGGCGGTCACGATGTCGTTGCCGGCACCGGTGTTCACATTGATCGATTGCTGCATGTTATCTGGCAGGATGAGGCTGACTTTGTCATCGCCAGCCCACAGCTCGGCTTGGCTCAATGCTTTGATCAGTGAGGTCTCTCTGGAGGCTGGGACGGAGCTACCGCCACTCAGTCGGATGTAGCTGCCATCGTAATAATTGACGTCATAACTGGAGACGGTGCCTGATACGGCGACACGGATTGCTTCGGCTTGGGTGTCGAGGGGATTGATACTCGTGCTGATGGGGTCCGTCGCTACTTTCGATGGCGTGATATCGAGGTCGCCTTTAACGACGGCCGATTTCAGAAATTTTGATGCGTTGAACGTCAGCTGGGACAAGCTGCCCGTCAGGTAGCTCTCGTGCAGGCCATCACTATCTTGCGTAAAGCTGGGGAACAACTCCAGCTTGCCGTCCAGGCGGGACCGTGTGTTGCCGTAGACCGAGTCAGGCGCTGCACCCGAGACGTTGTATTGATAGCTGGCCAGGCTGCCGAGCAAATGGGCCGGCATGACCTCATTCCCGCTGCGCATGTAATTGTAGGTAATATCCCCCGTAATGATCGATGTGCTGCCGTTTGCGCTCGTCAGGGTGATTGAGCTGGCATTGATGGACCCAATCGTTTGACCAAAATCGTCGATGTCAGGCGGTTCGTCTCGCGCTCCGCTCACCCGAATCGACACACCCTGTCCGATGTTGACGTTGAATCCGCTGCC
>RGFZ01000179.1 GCA_010024875.1 Oxalobacteraceae bacterium
GCAGATGCAACTTCAAAAGCTAACGCAGCACAAGCTGCAGCAGAAGCAACTGCATCAGCAGCATTAGGAAGTCACGAGGCAGATACAACTAACGTACATGGAATTGTAGATACATCAATTCTTGTAACAACAACTGGAACGCAAAGTTTAACTAATAAAAATATTATTAGCCCAACTGGAATTGTTAAAGCAGATGTTGGTCTAGGTAGTGTGGATAATACCTCAGATGCAGACAAGCCTATTTCAACAGCAACACAAACAGCTTTAAATCTTAAGGCCCCTATTGCTTCTCCAACATTTACTGGAACTCCAGCGGCACCAACAGCATCTTCTGGAACAAGTACAACACAAATTGCAACTACAAAATTTGTTTCCGATGCTATATTAGATTTGGTAAATGGGGCACCAGGCACTTTAAATACATTACAGGAATTAGCAACAGCATTAGGTGAAGATGAGAATTTCTCTACTACTATTACTAATTTAATTACAGATGTAAATACAGATGTAGATACTTTAACTACATCTTTTAATAATCATGAAATTAATACAACTGACGTACATGGAATTTCTGATACTTCTCTATTAATTACTACAATTGGAACACAAACATTATCCAATAAAACAATAGATTTATCAACTAATACCATTACTGGTACGGTTGCGGAATTTAATGCAGCTCTTGAAGTTGCTGATTTTGTAACAACCGTAGATTCTGGAACAGTTACTGAAACAATGATGTCTGCTAATTCTATTAGTACATCAAAAATACAAAATTTAGCAGTAACAACTGACAAGCTTGCTGAAAATGCGGTAACAGCTTCCAAACTTGCCGATAATGCAGTTGATACAACAGCAATTGCAACTGATGCTGTTACTACCGTAAAGATAGTCGATGGTGCGATAACATCTGATAAAATTTATGCATCTGCTGTTACGACAAATGCTCTATCAGATATTTCAGTAACAACTGACAAGCTTGCTGATAATGCTGTAACTGCTGATAAGCTTGCCGATAATGCAGTCGACACAGCAGCAATTGCAACTGATGCTGTTACCACTGTAAAGATAGTCGATGGTGCGATAACAACAGCAAAAATAGATTTATCTTCAGTAACAACTAACAAGCTTGCTGATAATGCTGTAACTGCTGATAAACTTGCCGATAATGCAGTCGACACAGCAGCAATTGTAGATAGTGCAGTAACAACTGTTAAAATTGCAGATCTTGCAGTAACTGCTGATAAACTTGCAAATAGTGCAGTGGATACAATAGCAATTGCAAATGACGCAGTAACTGCTGCTAAACTTGCAAATGGTGCAGTTGATACATTATCAATAGAAAATGCAGCAGTAACACAGCAGCAATTGTAGATAGTGCAGTAACAACTGATAAGCTTGCTGATAATGCTGTAACTGCTGATAAACTTGCCGATAATGCAGTCGACACAGCAGCAATTGCAGATAGTGCAGTAGACACAGGAAAAATTAATGATCTTGCTGTGACTACTGCTAAGGTAGCAGTTTCTGCTATTGAAACAGCTAAGATAGCAGACGGAGCGGTAACTTCTGCTAAAATTGCAAACGGAACAATTGTAAATGAAGATATTTCAGCTTCAGCAGAGATAGCACAATCTAAAATTGCAAATCTTACATCAGATCTTGGATTAAAGGCTAATCTTGCTGCTCCCACATTTACAGGAACAGTAGTTTTGCCATCTACAACTTCAATTGGAAATGT
>RGFZ01000180.1 GCA_010024875.1 Oxalobacteraceae bacterium
ACGGTGATCTGATGCGTGATCTCTGCTGAAATGCGTTGCGCAATCACGAGATGGCGTGCTGAGATCGGGCTGATGCTTGCCCAGACTGTTTTAACCGGCACCCAGCTGCGCGCTGGCGCACCCAGCTCATCAACTGCCGTTGTGGCTCGTTGAAGGGCAAGCCGGTGGATGAGCATCCCGGCCGGGACGGCCGTCATACCAGCGCCACCCGATAAGGATCCAGTAATCCATCGACAAAAGGTAACGGATCAATCCGACCGCGCATTAGGATCGACATTTCTTCGCGATGCGCATAGAGACTTCCCACGCGCAGCTTGATCCAGCTCTTGATGCCTTCGGGGACGTTGGATGCTGACCCGTATCCCGCATCAAAGGTGACCGTTACAGCGCCAATTTGCGGCAAGGTTGAGGGCCACGTTTTTCCAAAGACTGGGGTGATTCGCGCTGGTTCATAAGCGGTATCCACCACATAGTCGGCTGCTGGCATCGTCAGGCTACTTCCGTTCATATCCAGATACTGGATACTTGTCACCGATTGAACCGGACATTTGGCCACCAGGATGGCGCATGCCGGGAATGCATCAAGCACTAGCTTCCAGCGCGCAGTCATCAGCTGTCGACCCGTCACTGTCTCAGCTGCCTGACGGGCAGCAGTAATGATGGAGCTGATGAGGGCGTCGTCATCGTCAACATCCACCCGCAGGTGAAGCTTGGCCTCGGCCAGAGACACCGGTTCCCCTACGGGTGGCGTGACGAGTTGCAGGGACACGGTTTAGATGATTTGTGCCACAGCGGCCTGATTTACTGCATCAGCCGGCGCGAACCGGGGATCCAGCCCGAGTAATTGCGCTGCGGTGTGCGCCGCGGCTGTGGCGACGGTGAGAACAAGCCGGACATGCGTGAAGCCGTTATTGGCATCAACTTCATCGGGGCGCAGGTTAATCAGCGCTTGCCGGCTAGCACCATTGGCCGCTTGGGCCAGTTGCGTGATTGCTTTGCCAGTAATGTCCTTGGCGCCAGTTCCGGTAGCGTCGGTCGCTTGCTGAAGTTTGGCGTCTACCGTACTGCCATTGGCCATGGCTCCCGTTTGGATGACTGCCAAAAGGTTATGGTGATTGGCCAGAGCAACCCATGAGCTGGTGCTTGAGCCTGCGGCCTGATTACTGGGATCGATGCTAGTCAAAAGTGACAGCTGCTCGCTGCCTTTTGCATTGGGAAACATAGTGATTTCTCCTAAGGTTAAGCGAATTAGCGAGCGCCCAGTTGGACGAAGGGCGACATCGAGGCGCTACCCTTGGCCGGGGAGATGGGTGCTGCGATTTTGGACTGGCCATCCATGCGGAAGGTGGTCCTGAAAGCGGTCAGATCCGCGTCAAAATACAGATGCATGGAGGTCGCCGTTTGCATACCACCGGCTTTGGTGATGGTCTGGTAGTACGACAGATCAGCCAACAGCACATCGCCTTGTCCCGAGAAAGTATTGGCATGTTGAGAGACAAACACCGGTCGACCCAGGAGGCTGCCGTAGGGCGAAATCTGAATGCCGCCAACTGAGAGGCCTGTGGGCAGATAAATCGGATAGTTGCCAAGGGTGAGTGTGAACAGGGCCGGGAGCACATCGTTATTCACAATCCAGACGGCCTTACCGAAACTGCCCGGCGGCAGACGCGAGATCATCTTGGCCAGGTTCTGCGGTAAGAGCGTTTGCGC
>RGFZ01000019.1 GCA_010024875.1 Oxalobacteraceae bacterium
CCGGCAGGCCCGCCGCACCCACCATGGCATTTGGCAGCACGACAAACATCGACATTTGTATCGCATGCAGAGCAAACACGCCAAAATTCATCCGCATCAACTCGCCATCGCGCAGCACATCGATGAACGAGGCATGCTCCGGCGGCCGGGGAGGGGCTGCAGGTGTGATGAAGATCACGATCAAGATCGCGACCGCTGCCAGCGCAGCGACGAACAGGAACATGCCGCTCATACCGATGGCGGCGTACATCAGTGGCGACATCACCAGTGATGCCGCATACGTGAGGCCAATCGAGCCGCCCACGAGCGCCATGGCCTTGGTACGATGCTCGTCACGCGTCGAATCCGCGATCAGCGCGGTCACAGCCGCAGACACGGCACCCGCACCCTGCACGGCGCGTCCGACTATCACCCAGACGATATGCGTATCGATTGCCGCGATCAGCGCGCCCACGATAAACAGCAGCAGACCGATGATAATGATGCGCTTTCTTCCGTGACGATCGGATGCAATTCCGAAAGGGATCTGGCCAATCGCTTGCGTCAACCCGTACATGCCCATGGCCAGACCGACCAGCGTGGCATTGTCGCCGCCGGGCAGGGATTTCGCGTGAATCGCGAACACGGGAAGAATCAGGAACAGTCCGAGCATGCGCAAACCGAAGATCGAGGCGAGCGATACGCTGGCGCGAATCTCGGTGGCATCCATGCGGGTCGAAGAAGCATTCATCGAGGAAGACATCAAAGCGAAGACCTCAGGGTTCGGAAGCGCCGAACAGCATGACCCTGAGCAGGTAATAAAAACCAGCTATAGTAACAGGTTGACTCGTGAGCTCTTGCCGGAAGTTTTGGCAAAAAGACATGCGCACGGTCTTCAAAAGTCTGGATACCTGCATGGAAGACATTCGCATTCGTGGTGCGCGCACCCACAACTTGAAGAACATCAGCTTGGATTTGCCTCGAAACAAGCTGATTGTGATCACTGGCCTGTCAGGCTCGGGCAAATCATCGCTCGCTTTCGACACGCTATATGCAGAAGGTCAGCGGCGCTATGTGGAATCGCTGTCGGCCTATGCACGCCAGTTCCTGCAGCTGATGGAAAAGCCGGACGTGGACATGATCGAAGGCTTATCTCCGGCGATTTCGATTGAGCAGAAAGCGACCTCGCACAATCCGCGCTCGACGGTCGGCACTGTCACCGAGATACACGATTATCTGCGTTTGCTGTTCGCGCGCGTAGGCACGCCGTATTGTCCTGACCATCCCGAGAACCCGCTCGCCGCACAATCCGTGTCGCAAATGGTGGATGCGGTGATGGCGATGCCGGAAGACACCAAGCTCATGATCCTCGCCCCGGTGGTGGCCAACCGCAAGGGCGAGCACAGCGATCTGTTCGAGGCGATGCAGGCGCAGGGCTTTGTACGTTTCCGCATACAAAGTGGCACGGGTGCTGCAAAAATCTACGAAGCCGATTCGCTGCCTAAGCTGAAAAAAACCGAAAAGCACACCATTGATGTCGTGATTGATCGCGTGAAAATTCGTGCCGACATCAAGCAGCGCCTCGCAGAAAGCTTCGAAACCTCGCTGCGTTTGGCCGAAGGCCGTGCGATCGCGATAGACATGGACAGTGGCAAGGAACAGATTTTTTCAAACAAGTTTGCCTGCCCAGCCTGCGGCTATTCATTGCAGGAACTGGAACCGAGACTGTTCTCGTTCAACAATCCGATGGGCGCCTGTCCTGAATGCGACGGTCTCGGACATATCGAATTTTTTGATCCCAAGCGCATCGTGGCTTTCCCTAATCTGTCGCTTGCCTCGGGTGCGGTGAAAGGCTGGGATCGACGCAATCAGTTTTATTTCACGATGCTGTCTTCACTGGCCAAGCACTACAAATTCGATATTGATACGCCTTTCGAAGATTTGCCCGAGAAAGCGCAGCAAGTCGTTCTGTACGGTTCCGGCAAGGAGAAGGTGCCTTTTGCCTATATTAACGAGCGCGGCCGCACGGTCATTCGCGAGCATACTTTCGAGGGTGTGGTGAACAATCTCGAGCGCCGCTATCACGAAACAGATTCGATGGCGGTCAAAGAAGAGCTGGCCAAGTTCATCAATGAAAAAGAATGCCCGGAGTGCCATGGCGCGCGTCTGCGCGTCGAAGCTCGCTTCGTGAAAGTCGGTGATGGCTCACAGCAGCGCGCGATCTATCAGGTCGCTGCGATGCCGCTGCGCGACACGCTGGAATTCTTCGAGAAACTCAAGCTCAAGGGTGCAAAAAAAGAGATCGCCGATCGCATCATCAAAGAAATCATCTCGCGGCTGAAATTTCTGAATAATGTCGGCCTTGATTATCTGTCGCTGGAGCGCAGTGCAGACACGCTATCCGGCGGCGAGGCGCAACGCATTCGTCTCGCATCGCAGATCGGCTCAGGCCTGACGGGCGTCATGTATGTGCTGGATGAGCCATCGATCGGCCTGCACCAGCGCGATAACGACAGGCTGATTGCAACGCTCAAGCACTTACGCGACATCGGCAATACGGTGCTGGTAGTTGAGCATGATGAAGATGCTATCCGCTGCGCCGATCACATCGTTGACATGGGTATTGGCGCCGGTGTGCATGGCGGGAAGGTGATCGCCCAGGGCACGCTCGAGGACATCGTCAAGCAACGTGAATCGCTGACCGCCCAATACCTCAATGGCACACTGGCCATTGACTTGCCGGAGCGCCGCACGATCGCCGATCCCCAAAAGCAGTTGGTGATTAAGGGCGCAACAGGCAACAACCTGAAATCAGTCAAGCTTGAGCTGCCAGTCGGCTTGCTGACCTGCGTGACGGGCGTGTCCGGCTCGGGCAAATCCACGCTAGTCAATGACACGCTGTATCACTTGCTGGCTCGCCATCTGTACGGCTCGCAGACCGAGCCATCGCCGTATGACAGTGTGAGCGGGCTCGAGCATTTCGACAAAGTGATCTCGGTAGATCAGGCGCCGATTGGCCGCACGCCGCGCTCGAATCCTGCGACCTACACCGGCGTGTTCACGCCGATACGCGAGCTGTTCTCCACCGTGCCGCAAGCGAAGGAGCGGGGCTACACCGCAGGTCGCTTTTCTTTCAATGTCAAAGGCGGTCGCTGCGAAGCTTGTCAGGGCGATGGTGTGCTGAAGGTCGAGATGCACTTCCTCCCGGATGTCTATGTGCCATGCGATGTCTGCCACGGCAAGCGCTACAACCGCGAAACGCTAGAGGTACATTACAAGGGCAAGAACATATCCGAAGTGCTGGCGATGACAGTCGAAGATGCGCATGTGTTCTTTAAGCCGGTACCGCTGATTGCGCGCAAGCTGCAGACCTTGCTCGATGTGGGACTCGGCTATATCCGTCTTGGCCAGAGCGCGACCACCTTGTCAGGTGGCGAAGCGCAGCGAGTGAAACTGTCTCTGGAACTATCAAAGCGCGACACTGGTCGCACGCTGTACATACTCGACGAGCCGACCACCGGCCTGCACTTCCATGACATCGCGCTACTGCTGAAAGTGATTCACCGCTTGCGTGACCAGGGCAATACCGTGGTGATCATCGAGCACAATCTGGACGTGATCAAGACCGCCGACTGGATCGTTGACCTGGGTCCGGAGGGCGGTGCCGGCGGTGGTCAGATCATTGCGACCGGGACGCCAGAGCAGGTAGCAAAGAACCCCGCGAGCTTTACCGGCAAGTATCTGGCGCCGATGCTGATGACTAAGAAGGAAAAGAAGCGGGCGTGATGCCCGTTTTTTTCACATCCCCAGCCACAAGCCCAGCGGCACAAACGCTAGCGCCGCCAGATTCCCCAGCATCACGATCGCCGCCACCTTCTCGGGCTCCTGCTTGTAGGCCTCGGCGATGACGAAGCAGAACACGGCAGGCGGCAGTGAAGCGAACAGGAAGAGCTGTCCGCGCTGAATTGCGTTCAGAGGAATCACTAGCTCAAGCAAGGACGCAGAAGCCAATCCGGACAGTGGGCACACCACTGCGCCCACTAGACCGATGCGCCAGCTTTTGAAACTCACATCTGTCATGCGCACACCGAGCGCAAGCAGCATCAGCGGAATGCTGGCCTCGCCCAGCAGTCGCAGCGCCTGCAGCAAGGTCTCCGGCAGCGGCATCCTGAGAGCGGCAAACGCCATACCGGTCATCATGGCGAGCATCATGGGGCTGGCGAACATGCGCAACGTCGCGCGCCGCGGCCCTTGCCGGCCACTCTCGAGCAAGCGTATGCCCGCGGTGAAGTACATGAGACTGCACGCCATGAACAAGGCCACGGCTTCTGACAGTCCGGTCGAGCCGAAGGCCAGCACGGCGAGCGGCAAGCCCATATTGCCGCAATTGTTGTACATCATCGGCGGTACAAAAGTGCGTGGGTCATAACCCAGCAGCCGTGCAACAGGCCAGGACAGCAGCGCTGAGCCCAGCGCAACCAGCGCGCCAGCAATGATCAGCGGGAGATTCGCCTGTAGATCAAAATCCTTCGAGGCCAGCGCAGAGAACAGCAGCAACGGACACAGCAGCTCGACGCTCAGTCGATTGACTGCGGCGAGATCGTTCTTGACAGTCTCGCCGCGCAAACGCGTGTAACCATAACCTACGGCAATCATCAGAAACACTGGCAAGATGATGCCCAGAATACGTTGAAAGACTTCCATGAGTCGTGATGTTGGGCCTTACTTTTCTAGTAGGCGCTTTTCTGCCCGCTCCAGCGCGGCCGCTGCGCCGCGCAGTACGACCACGTCATCCGCCTGAAGCACCGTGTCGGGCGAAAACGGAATGCGTGTCCTGCCACGTCGCACGGCGGTGATCTCGGTACCGAGCTGAGACAGATTCAGCTGCTCCAGCGACAAGCCGATCGCACAAGCTTTTTCATGCAAAGGAACGGAGTGCAGTCGAACCTGCAAGTGCTCATCATCATCGGCTGCGTCATCCTGCCCATGGAAATAACCGCGCAGCGAGGCATACCGTTCACTTCGAGTAGCCTGCACGCGCTGAATCACGCGCTGTAACGGCACTCCCTTGAGCAGCAAAGCGTGCGAAGCCAGCATCAGGCTACCCTCCATTGCCTCGGGCACGACTTCATCAGCACCGGCAGCGCGCAGGATGTCGAGGTCATCCTCTCCGACACTACGCACGATGGCCGGCAAGGCAGGCGTCAGCTCGTGGACGAAATGTAGTGTCTTGAGCGCTGCCTGGGTGTCGGCATAGGTGATGACGATCGCGGCTGCCCGGTGAATGCCGGCGGCGATCAGGCTCTCGCGACGAGTGGCATCGCCGTATGACACGTCTGCACCGGCGCTCTGCGCTTCGGTCACGCGCTCGGGGTCAAGATCCAGAGCGTGATAGGGGACGTTCTCTTCCTCGAGTAGCTTGGCCAGGCTTTGGCCACTGCGGCCAAAGCCTGCGATGATCACATGCTGCTCTTCCTTCATCGTACGGCTGGCAATCCGGGTGAGATTTAGCGACTGCTGCATCCACTCGTTGGTCGCCAGCTTCATCACCATACGATCCATGTTCGAAAAGACGAAGGGTGTGATCAGCATCGACAGCACCATCGCTGCCAGGATCAGTTGTACCAGCCCGGGATCGACCAAGCCCAGCCCACCGGCTTGATTGATCAGCACAAAACCGAACTCGCCACCCTGGGCAAGACCGAGACCCGTGCGTAAGGCAACGCCTGGAGATGCGCCGAACACACGCGCCAGCAGTGCGATCAATCCGAACTTCAGCAGCAGCGGAATCGTCAGCAACACCAGAACCAGCAGCAGGTTGTCGAATACCAGCCCCATGTCGAGCATCATCCCGACACTGATGAAGAACAGCCCAAGCAGGACATCGCGAAAAGGTTTGATGTCCTCCTCGACCTGTATCCGGAACTCGGTCTCGGAGATCAGCATGCCAGCGACGAATGCACCAAGTGCCAGCGACAATCCAGCCACCTCAGTGATCCATGCAGCGCCAAGCGTGATCAGCAGCAGGTTGAGCATGAATAACTCATGCGAACGCCGGCGCACCACAATCTGAAACCAGCGATGTAGCAGGGTCTGACCAAAGTACAGCAGAATAAAAAGAACGAAAGCGGCTTTCAGCCCGGCGATCAGCAAATCTTCAACAATGTCCGGCCCTGGCCGCGCGAGCGACGGGACAAGAATGATCAGCGGCACAACGGCCAGATCCTGGAACAGCAGGATGCTGACGATGCGGCGGCCATGCTCGCTTTCCAGTTCGAGACGCTCGGTCAACAGCTTGATGACGATCGCCGTAGATGACATCGAGAGCGCGCCACCCAGCGCGAACGAGGCACTCCAGCCGATGTCAAAAATTTTCGGCAGCAGCTTGGCCATCAGCCCGCCACACAGCATGGTCACTAATATGGTCACGACGACCTGGGCCATGCCTAGGCCGAACACGCTGCGCCGCATCGACTTGAGCTTGGGTAACGAGAATTCCAGGCCGATAGAGAACATCAAAAACACGACGCCGAACTCGGCCAGCAGGTGCGTCGCCTGACTGTTGGCAGCGAGCCCCAGCGCATGCGGCCCGATCAATATGCCGACCGACAGGTAACCGAGCATAGGCGGCAAATTCATCATCCGGAACGCGACCACGCCTAGCACAGCGGCTACCAGCAGAATGAGCGTCAGTTCCAGAGGTGAATTCATGGGGATCAGTGGGACTCCTGCTCAATCAATCGCCACCGCGTCGGGATGCCACTGGGGCTCGATCTTTTGCATCTGGCAGGTTTTTTGCTTTAGATATTGGGCTATACTCTGCGCATGAGTGTAACCCATGAGAAAACATCCTCGCAGCAATTTGACAACAGCCGCGCGCAACGTGCGCTGCAGCTGGCCCGGGACACTCTTCAGATAGAAGCCGACGCCATCTTGGCACTCAAAGCACGGCTTGCCTCTACCGAACACGAAGATTTCGCCCACGCCACCGCGCTGCTTCTGAATTGCCGTGGTCGTGTGGTGGTCTCGGGCATGGGCAAGTCCGGTCACATCGGGCGCAAGATCGCAGCCACTCTCGCCTCCACCGGAACCCCGGCGCTGTTCGTGCACCCGGGCGAAGCTGCCCATGGCGATCTGGGCATGGTGACGAATGCAGATGCCTTCATCGCGATCTCGAATTCCGGCGAGTCCGAAGAACTGATGGCCATTCTGCCCGTCATCAAACGGCTAGGCGCAAAGCTGATCTCAATGACCGGCCGACCTGAATCCTCTCTGGCCCGATTGGCGGATGTTCATCTGAACGTGGCCGTCGCCAAAGAAGCCTGCCCGCTCAATCTCGCGCCGACGGCCAGCACGACTGTGACGCTGGCCATGGGCGATGCGTTGGCAGTCGCGCTGCTGGATGCGCGCGGTTTTCGTGAAGAAGACTTCGCCCGCTCACACCCTGGCGGTGCGCTGGGCCGCCGTCTGCTGACCTATGTGCGCGATGTGATGCGTACCGGCAGCGAGATACCTGCCGTCAAAGCCGATGTGTTACTGCCCGCCGCACTTCTGGAAGTCACGCGCAAGGGTATGGCGATGACCGCAATTGTCGATGATCAGTTTCATGTGCTCGGCATATTCACTGATGGCGACTTGCGCCGTCTGATCGAGCAAGGCAAGGATTTTTCAAAAACACCCATCAGTGACGTGATGCACAAGAACCCGCGCCGGGTCGGCCCGCAACAGTTGGCCGTGGATGCGGTTGAACTGATGGAGCAGCACCGCATCAACCAGGTCCTGGTGGCAGAAGACAGCGGCAAGCTGGTCGGTGCCTTGCATATTCATGATCTCACCCGAGCGAAGGTGATCTGATGGCCGACAGCGCCCCGCTCTCCGTCACAGACCGCGCCGAGCGCGTGAAGCTGATGATCTTTGACGTTGACGGCGTACTCACCGATGGCGGGCTACGCTACGGCCCCGAAGGCGAACTGATCAAGACCTTCCATGTACTCGATGGCCACGGCATCAAACTACTGCAACAGAACGGAGTAAAAACCGCCATCATCAGCGCGCGCGAGTCGCCAATCGTTGCGCGGCGCGCGGCAGATCTCGGCATCAGCGTGCTCCTTCAAGGGGTGCATGACAAGCGCTCGGCTTTTGAACGCACTGCGAACGAAGCAAACTTGCCTCACGAAGCCTGCGGCTTTATGGGCGATGACGTCATCGATCTACCCGTAATGACACGCGTGGGTTTCGCTGCCAGTGTGCCTAACGGGCATCCTGAGGTCATTCGCCGCGCGCACTATGTGGCCAGAGTCGGAGGCGGACAAGGTGCGGTGCGCGAGGTCTGTGATCTCATTCTGCGCGCGCAGGGTCGTTACGAGGCGGCGCTTGCGCCGTATCTGACATGAGCGAAAATACTCGCCGCCGCTATCCTGCGCTGCTGCTGCTGGCCTTCGGCTCATTGCTGGCGGCGGTCAGCTTTTGGGCGCTGGAAGTCGCCTTGCGCGGCGGGGATGAAGCGCGACCGAACACGGCGCGCACTGATCCAGATTATTTCGTTGAAGATTTCAGCTATACCCGACTAGCCCCGAACGGCAAAGCACAGTACCTGATCACTGGCAAGAAGCTGGTGCATTATCCCGCCGATGACAGCAGCGTGATCGAGCGCCCCACGGTGCGCAGCTTCTCGGCAAAAAGCAGTCCGATGACACTGCGGGCGCAGCGCGCGACGATCACCAAGCAGCAGCGCGAACTGCATTTGTATGACGAGGTTCGGCTGGAGCGTCCGCAAACTCGCGGCACCGATTCGCTGGTGGTCGAGTCCGACTACATGCTGGCGCTGCCGGACAGCGATCTGGTGAAAACAGACCGACCGGTGGTGATACACGTTGGCGAGTCCCGGCTCGCTGGCACCGGTATGGTTGCGGACAATGCCAAGCGTCAGCTGACCCTGCAAAGCAGAGTCACTGGTTTTTATGAATCACCGCGCTGAGCAAATATACCCAGGATGCGCAGACCATGAAAAAAAATACTCTCGCCACTCTTGTCTTACTGTCTTCGGTCGTCATGCTGTATGGCACACAGCTAGCCCATGCGGAAAAGGCAGATTTCAGCAAGCCGACCAATGTCGAGGCCAACCAGATGTTCTATGACGAGGCCAAGCAGACCAATACCTTCATCGGCAATGTCGTGCTCACGCGCGGTACGCTGGTGATGCATGCCGACAAACTGCTGGTACGCCAGGATCAGGCCGGTCATCAGTATGCGACGCTGTACGCATCGCCCGGCGGCTCGACCAAGTTCCGTCAAAAGCGCGACGGTGGCAAAGATCTGTGGATCGAGGGCAGCGCCGCAGACCGCATCGAATACGATACCAAGACCGAAGTCGCCAAGCTGTTCAGGCAAGCGAAAGTGAAAATGCTCGACGGCGTGCGCGTGACCGATGAAGTCGAGGGTGAATTCATCTCTTACGACAGTCGGGCAGAGTTCTACTCCGTCAGCAACTCCACTTCCGGTGAGAGCAAGCCGGGAGGTGGCAGGGTGCGGGCGACCCTGCAGCCTCGCAATCAGGAAAAAGGCAAGGAATGAGCGCCAACCCGGCCAGCATGCTGAAAGTTCGTGGCCTGCAAAAAAGCTATGGCGCACGACAAGTCGTGCAGGATGTGTCACTGGACGTGGCCAGCGGCGAAGTTGTTGGTCTGCTAGGGCCGAATGGTGCAGGAAAAACTACCTCGTTCTACATGATCGTCGGCCTTGTCCCATCAGAGGGCGGCGAGATCCTTCTGGATGGCGACAGCATCTCCAGCCTGCCGATCCACAGTCGCGCCGAGCGCGGGCTGTCATATCTTCCGCAGGAAGCCTCAGTGTTCCGCAAGCTATCGGTCGAGGACAATATTCGCGCTGTGCTGGAGCTTCAGAAGCGCGGCGGCAAAACCCTGTCGCGCAAAGATATCGAGCAGCGCCTCGATGCGCTGCTGGCCGAGTTGCAGATCGAAAAGCTTCGCGACAGCAAGGCGCTGTCATTGTCTGGTGGCGAGCGGCGCCGCGTCGAGATCGCCCGCGCACTGGCGACTGATCCGCGCTTTATCCTTCTGGATGAGCCATTCGCAGGTGTCGATCCGATCGCCGTCATCGAGATACAGCGCATCGTGCGCTTCCTGAAAGAGCGAGGTATCGGCGTTCTGATCACTGACCACAACGTGCGTGAGACATTGGGCATCTGCGACCGCGCCTACATCATCAATCAGGGATCGGTGCTGGCCTCCGGCAATCCAGAAGAAATCATCGGTAATGAATCGGTGCGCCGGGTCTACCTCGGCGAACATTTCAGGATGTAGCTCGCACAATGAAACAGACGCTACAGCTTCGCGTATCGCAGCATCTGGCACTGACCCCTCAGCTGCAGCAGTCCATTCGTCTGCTGCAGTTGTCGACCCTGGAACTGCATCAGGAGCTAGAGACCATGCTGGCGGACAATCCACTGCTGGAGCGCATGGATGATCCTCTCGATCATTCGGTGCGTCTGCTTGGCGATGGCGTGATCAGTCAGGCGCCTTTGTCCGCACCGGCTGGTGAGCTGCCCGTCGGCGAAGCTGGCGACGCTCCCGAGGCTAGCTATGAGGGCCCACCCGCCGGCGAAGGGGGCGAAGGTGGCGGGGAGGAAGCCGGCGGCGGTAATGAAGCGGACTGGAGCTTCGACGATGTCTCGCGCTCGTCCAAGGCGCCGGAAGATGACAATGGCCGGCCGCAGCTGGAAGCGCATGAATCGACACTGCGCGAGCATCTGCTGGAGCAGCTGTCGGTCACGGTGGACAACCGGCGCGACCGCGCGCTGGTGGAATTGCTGGTCGATGCGCTGGATGACAATGGCTATCTGGAAGAATCGCTGGATGAAATCCATGCGCGCCTGCCGGAAGAACTGGACATCGAGCCTGAAGAACTGATGGTTGCGCTGAAACTCTTGCAAAGCTTCGACCCGGCGGGCGTGGGCGCACGTAATGCATCCGAGTGCCTGGCGATACAAATCCGACGAATGGAAAAAGTACCGTTCGTGACGCGTCGGATGGCCCTGACGCTGGTGGAAAACTATCTTGAACTATTCGCGCAGCGCGAGTTCAACAAGCTGAAAAAAGCACTGGATTGCGACGACGAAGACTTGCGCGAAGCACAGGCTGTGATCAAGCGCTGTAATCCGCATCCCGGAGCGGCGTATGCCGGGGATGCGTCGGATTATGTCGTACCGGACGTGATTGTCAAACGCGCAAGGAATGGCTGGCAAGTCAGTCTCAACCGAGAGGTCATGCCCAAGCTGCGGGTGAATGCGATGTACGCAAATATCCTCAAGCAAAACAAGGGCGAGGGCTCGCTCTCATCGCAGCTGCAGGAAGCGAAGTGGCTGATCAAAAATATGCGGCAACGCTTCGACACCATCCTTCGGGTGTCGCAGGCGATAGTAGATCGTCAACGTAATTTTTTCTCGCATGGCGAAGTGGCGATGCGACCGCTTGTGCTGCGCGAAATAGCTGATACACTGGGTCTGCATGAGAGTACTATTTCTCGTGTAACCACACAGAAATACATGCTGACGCCGCATGGCATGTACGAGTTGAAATACTTTTTCGGTAGCCATGTGGCCACCGAGGCGGGCGGTGAGGCATCGTCAACAGCCATACGCGCATTGATTAAACAACTGATAGGAGCCGAGGACCCGAAAAATCCATTCTCCGACAGCAAGATCACGGACATGCTGGCTGAACAGGGTATGGTCGTTGCGAGGCGTACTGTCGCCAAGTATCGCGAAGCCCTCAAGATACCGCCCGTTAATCTACGCAAGTCCCTGTAGTCTTCAACGTTTTTCCAGTTTTTTCACCGTCGCTGCTTTCCGTCCGGCCCGCCGCCGGCGGTCGTGCCGGATCCTCCAGCGACGCTACGCCAAGGAGTGCTGTGTATGAACCTGAAAATCAGCGGACATCATCTGGACCTGACTCCCGCCTTGAGGGAGTATGTGCAAAACAAACTGGAACGCATCAAGCGACATTTTGACAACGTGATCGATATCTCGGTCATTCTTTCCGTCGACAGCATCACCGAAAAAGAAAAACGCCAGCGTGTCGAAATCAACTTGCACACGCGCGGTAAGGATTTTCATGTCGAGAGCGAAGCCCAGGATATGTATGCCGCCATTGATCTGCTGATGGACAAGCTTGATCGTCAGGTGCTCAAGCACAAGGGTCGAATACAGGATCATCAGCATGAAGGCATCCGCCGCTATGAGGGGCCGACGACGGAAGCGGCCTGAGCAGGGCTGCGACTGAAGAACACCTACACAAGGGCGCGGATGCGCCCTTTTTTATCGCCGCTTGTCTTTTCCACGTGCCAAAGACAGGCTTTCCGCGTTTTGAATCTCGGCCGACTGAATACCGATACACTTCGGTTTTGCAATCAAGAACAGGGGCGCCCTCGCAGGTGAACGCCCGAGCCAAGACATGACCGAATTTGTTCAAATCCACGTCAGTGGCCGCACCGGTATCATTAGCCTGAACCGACCTGCCGCGCTGAATTCCCTGTCGCTCGACATGATTCGCGCGATGACCACCGCCTTGCACGAATGGCGCGATGATGCAACGATTGGCGCTGTTTTCGTTCATAGCAGCAGCGAAAAAGCCTACTGCGCCGGCGGCGACATCCGTTTCTTTCATCAGAAAGGCATCGCCAGCGCCACTGGCGGCGCGGCGCTTATCGAAGATTTCTTTACCGAAGAATATTCACTGAACTACCTCATCCATCACTATCCCAAGCCGTATGTCGCGCTGATGGATGGCGTGGTGATGGGCGGCGGTATGGGCATCGCACAGGCCGGGCCACAGGCCCGATTGCGTATCGTGACCGAGCGCACAAAGATGGCGATGCCCGAGGTCGGGATAGGGCTGTTCCCGGATGTGGGCGGCGGCCATTTCCTCTCGCGTGCCACCGGCAAGCTGGGCACGTATCTGGGTGTGACTGGCGCCATCATCGGCGCGGCCGACGCAATTTATGCCGATCTGGCGGATGTCTTCGTGCCCTCTTCGGAACTACCCGCATTGCATGCACTGATCGCCGAGGCCAAAGGCGATCTGCGCGAGGCGGTACGCAGCTTCGCGGCTCCCTTTTACGCACAGGCTGATCCCTCGAACTCTTCGCTGGCTGCATCACGCGATGCAATAGAGCGTCACTTCAGCGCAGACACTGTGCCAGCGATCATGGCATCGCTGGCGGGAGACGCCGGCGAGTTTGCCTCTATCGCGTTAGAAACAATGAAAAAGAAATCACCGCTGATGATGTGCGTGACGCTGTCGCAGCTGCGGCGCGCGGCGACCTTGGATATCGCCGACTGTCTGCGCATGGAGCGCAACATGGTCAGGCGCTGCTTCGAGCATGGCGAGGTGATCGAAGGCGTGCGCGCACTGGCGATCGACAAAGATCACTCGCCTCGCTGGAATCCGGCGACGCTGGAAGAGGTCAGCGCGACCATGGTCGAACGATTCTTCGATTCAGCCTGGCCGGACTATGCACATCCGTTGCGCGATTTAAAGTAAACCGCTGAGTAGATTCGGATCAGATCTCGTCAACCGCAAACAAGCGGCGATACTCGCGCATCGCGTAGCGATCGGTCATGCCGGCGATATAGTCGGCGACCTTGCGAGCCTGCTCATTCGTATCTTCATCCAGCAGCTGGTAGTCGTGCGGCAAGAGCTGTGGCCCGGCGATAAAAATCCCGAACAAGTCAGTGACAATACGGCGTGCCTTGCTCGTCATGCGATTGACCTGATAGTGCTGATACAGGTTTTTGCGCAGAAAACGTTTGAGCTCCTGGGCCTCAGCTTTCATCGTGTCCGAGAAAGCAATCAGCGGCGGTGCATTGCGAACATCGTCGATCGACGTCACTCCGGCATTGCGAATGTTCGCTCGTGAGCTATGGATCAGATCCTCGACCAGCGCATTGATCATTCGTCGAACGGTTTCATTGATCGCGCGACGGCCGCTGATGCCGGGAAAAAGCTTTTCCACTTCGGCGTGGTAACGCGCGAACAGGCTGACCTCACTCATCTGCTGTACCGTCAGCAGACCCGAGCGTAGACCGTCATCAATATCGTGATTATTGTAGGCGATCTCGTCGGCCAGATTGGCCAGCTGCGCCTCAAGACCGGGCTGTTTTTTTTCAATGAAACGACGACCGACCTCGCCCAGTCGTTGTGCGTTGGGTAATGAGCAGTGCTTGAGTATGCCCTCGCGTGTCTCAAAGGTCAGGTTAAGCCCATCAAACGCACCATAGCGCTGCTCAAGCGTGTCAACCACACGCAGGCTTTGCAGGTTATGTTCGAAGCCGCCGTAATCTTTCATGCAGGCGTTCAGCGCATCCTGTCCGGCGTGACCAAACGGTGTGTGCCCGAGATCATGTGCCAGCGAGATCGCCTCGACCAGATCTTCATTGAGCATCAGATTACGCGCCAGCGAGCGAGCGATCTGTGCAACCTCGATGCTGTGCGTCAGACGCGTGCGAAAAAGGTCGCCTTCATGATTGACGAAGACCTGCGTCTTGTATTCGAGACGACGGAAAGCGGTCGAGTGAATGATGCGGTCGCGGTCGCGCTGGTATTCGCTGCGCGTGGCCGAGGCAGCCTCGCTGAAGCTGCGCCCGCGCGAGGTCGCGGCACGGGCAGCATACGGAGCAAGATGGGCGTCGAAGTCAGGCGTCATGGGAGTTTAGTCTTGCCTCTTCGTTCACAGTCAGTGTTTGACGCAAGCTCTCAGCGTGGCTTCCAGCATGTCTGACGGCACACCGGTAATCGTTGCAGTACCCAGCGGCTTGAGCAGGATGAAACGAATCTTTCCATCCTCGTTCTTCTTGTCGACTTCCATCAGTTCCAGCCAGCGATCGACGCCCAGATCGGGCGCCACCGTGGGCAGACCGGCAGCGCGCACCAGCGCAATGATGCGATCGCGATCGACCGGGTCGAGATACCCGAGTCGGGCCGACAAATCAGCTGCCATCACCATGCCGCAACCAACCGCCTCGCCATGCAGCCACTCGCCGTAGCCTAGACCGGCCTCGATCGCATGACCGAAGGTATGGCCGAAATTGAGTATCGCGCGCAGCCCGCCTTCGCGCTCATCCTGACGCACCACATCGGCTTTGATCTCGCAAGACCGACGGATCGCATGGGCGAGTGCTTGATCATCGCGCGCCATCAGCTGATGCATATTGTCTTCCTGCCAGCGAAAAAAAACGGCGTCGATGATGGCACCATGCTTGATCACTTCCGCCAAGCCGGCAGACAGCTCGCGCGGTGGCAGCGACATCAGCGTGGCGGTATCAGCCAGCACGGATTGCGGCTGGTAGAACGCGCCTATCATGTTCTTGCCCAGCGGATGATTGATCGCAGTCTTGCCACCCACGGAGGAATCGACCTGCGCGAGTAATGTGGTCGGGATCTGCACGAAGGGCACGCCGCGCATGTAGGTCGCTGCGGCAAAACCGGTCATGTCACCGATGACGCCGCCGCCCAACGCCAGCAGTGTGGTCTTGCGATCGCATTTGTTCTGCAGCAGCGCATCGAAGATGCGCATCAGGTTATCGATGTTTTTTTCTTCTTCACCATCCGGGAGCACGACTGCAATGCAGCGTTTGCCGGCGGATTCCAGCATGGAGGTCAGCTTGTCCAGGTACAGTGGCGCCACCACGGTATTGGTGACGATGGCTACCCGCCTGCCAGGGACAAACCGCGCGAAATCTGCGTTTTCCAGTAGATGACGACCAATGACGATCGGATAGCTGCGCTCATCGAGTGCAACCTTAAGTTCGGCAAAAATTTCTGTGGTGGGCCTCATGAATGATCTGCAGGACTTTCATCGCCAGACGCGGCATGTGCCTCGTCGTCGGCAGGGGTGTGTTTTTCAAGCTGGGCAAGAATGTTTTGCACGACCGACTGCACATTCGGTCGCCCCGTCTCCACCGTAATGTGCGCGACCTCCTGATACAGCGGCCCTCGTTGCTGCGACAGTTCTTCGATACGGGCCTTGGGATCTGCGGTCTGCAGCAGGGGTCGGTTGCGATCATGGCTGGTGCGCTGCAAAATGCTGCTGACTGATGCACGCAGGTAAACTACGACGCCGCGTTCCTTCAGCAAACGACGGCTGGTTTCATTCAGCACTGCGCCGCCCCCGGTCGCCAGCACAATACCTTCCTGTGCGGTGAGATCACGGATCACGTCAGCCTCTCGCTGGCGGAAACTGGCCTCGCCTTCGATCTCGAAAATCAGAGGAATAGACGCGCCGGTGCGCGACTCGATTTCGTGGTCGGCATCGACGAAACGCTTGTTCAGTCGCTTGGCCAACGCTCGGCCGATGGTAGTCTTACCCGAGCCCATCAGTCCAACGAGAAAAATATTGGTTGTTGAATTCAGCATGCCAGCCGGCAGCGTGCACGCACGCCAGGATTTCCGCAAGAAAAATGACAGTTTATCTCATTCGCCTGCGGTGGCTTGCTCGCTCATGATGCTGAGGAGTCACCTCCTCGTCGCCATAGAGTCACTGCATCGCCGTCGGATCCGTGATCACTCTGGGCGTGATGAAAATCAGGAGCTCGGAACGGACCCGGGAACGGCTGGTCTTGCGGAACAGATGACCAATCACGGGAATGTCACCGAAGAACGGTACCTTGAACCGGCTTTCTTGCTCGTCCTGGGTAAAAATGCCGCCCAGTACTGCCGTGCCACCATTTTCAACTTGCACATTCGCCTTCACATGCTTGGTATTGATCGCAAAGCTGTTGCCCACTGGCGTACCGCGTGAATCCTTGGCGACATCGACCATTAGAATGATCTGACCATCCGGCGTGATCTGCGGCGTGACCTCCAGCTTCAGGTTGGCTTTCTTGAATTGCACCGATGTCGCACCGCTGCTGGTCGCCTGCTGATAAGGAATTTCCTCGCCCTGCTCGATCACCGCAGCCTGCTGATCCGCGGTGACTACGCGCGGACTGGAAATGATCTTGCCTTTACCCTCGGATTCCAGTGCTGATAATTCGAGATTCAGGAAACGGCTTGCGCCGGCGGAGTACAGACTGATCGCGACATTCGCGGCAGTGGCGGTACCTATGCCGTTCGCTGGAAGATCGACGAATTGCGTATTCGGTATGAAGCTCTTGTCAGTCGCCCTGGCCTGCTGCGTTTGCTCACCCACGCCCAGATAATTTCCGGTGATTGCAAGCCGCGTCGAATGCGACAGATTGACGCCGGCCGGTCCATTGTTGTTAATAGCACGCAGATCGACAAAACCCAGTTTCGCTCCCAGATTCCGGTTGAAGCTGTCATCCGCTTCGACAATCCTCGCTTCGATCATCACCTGACGCGTGGGAACATCGGTCAGCTGGATCAGCTTGCGCACCTCCTCAAGACGACTGGGCGTGTCGGTGACGAATAACTTATTGGTTCGTGGC
This sequence comes from Oxalobacteraceae bacterium, assembly GCA_010024875.1. Classification (GTDB taxonomy): domain Bacteria; phylum Pseudomonadota; class Gammaproteobacteria; order Burkholderiales; family Burkholderiaceae_D; genus Pernthalerella. The sequence continues at coordinate 17,441 of RGFZ01000019.1, forward strand.
TCGGCCGATGCGCTGCCGCGACGTGACAAAATACTTCCGCGGCCGACCTGACCGTCGAGCCCGAACACCTGACGAAAGGCATCGGCTTTTTGATAATTGAGCTGAAACGTCTCGGTGACCAAGGGCTCAAGTTCAGAAATCTGTGCCTTCTGCTCCAGCTCGAGCCGCTCTTTGGTCAGCAACTCATCCTTGGGCGCGATCCACAGCACATTGCCATTACGGCGCATATCCAGTCCACGCGCCTGCATCACGATATCCAGCGCTTGATCCCAAGGCACATCCTTGAGCCGCAAGGTCAGTTGCCCGCTCACGCTATCGCTAGCAACCACATTCAATCCAGTAAAGTCTGCAATGACCTGCAACAACGCGCGCACTTCGATATTCTGAAAATTCAGCGAGAGCTTGTCGCCTCGATAGCCTCGACCATTAGCAGACATCTTCGCGTCATCCGGACGCCACGGACGAATCTCCACCACCAGCCGCTTGTCGGTTTGCCAGGCGGTATGCTCCCACTGCCCGGACGGTTCGATCAGCAAGCGCACCATATCGCCTTGCGCACTCGTGCTGATGCTCTGCACCGGCGTACCGAAATCTTTCACGTCCAGCCTCCGACGCAGCACATCCGGCAGACTGGTCTTCATGAAATCGATCACGAGGGACTGCCCTTGTCGGCGGATGTCGATCGCTGCCTGCGATTGCGACAGATCAACGATGATCCGCCCTGATTCATTGCTGCCTCGTCGAAAATCGATATCCAGTATCGCATTGCGTTCCGCCGCGATGGCAATGGTGCCGGAGGCGCCAGCGGCTGAAGTGGCGGCATCTGAAAAACTGAGTATCAGAGTCTTGCCTTGCACACGGCTGGCAAAAGGCAGTGGGCGTTTCAATGCCAGCACCAAGCGGGTCCGTCCGGATACCTGCACGATATCGACATGCCGCAAGTCACCCGTATCAAGTACTTGTCGGGCGTGGCCTGTCGCATTCAGTGTGTCCGCGAAATCCAGCACCAGTCGGGGAGGGCTGGGCGTCGAAAAGTTCGATGCTTCTGTCGCGGGTGCTCGCCGGAAGCTGAGCTTCAGCTGCTGCAGCGCGCCCTCGCGAACGGCCTGTATCTCCGTAATCGCATTCGGCTCTGCGCGGGCCGCGCCAAAGGGCAACGCCCCCATCAGCAGGCACATCAAGGCGGCAAGGATCTGATGAATAAAGCGGCTCATTTCCCACTCTGAATCGCGAGTTGTACTTTGCGTGTCGTCCATGTGCCTGCGGATTCCTGCACGATTTCCTCGATATCGATCGCCGTATCGGAAATATTGATGACCTTGCCCTGGTCTTGTCCAAGATGGTGTCCGCTGCGCACCTGATAAATCAGCTTGTCGGCCTGAACCAGTGCGACGGCTTGCCCGCGTCTCAGTAAACTCCCAACCATGCGAAGACTGTCAAGGGGATAGGATTCCAGCGGTTCCCGTGTTCTTTTCAGATCGGGCTGCGGCCCGCTTCCTGGCACACCGGCGAGTACCGTGATCTTCCCGGCATCAAAGGGATCCCGATGGTCGGTAGGGTTGTAGATGACTGGCCTAATCACCAACGGATCGGGCGCAAGTGCCTGCGCTGGCCCCGTCTCGTTGCGAACTTTCTCCATCCATGCGTGTAATGCGTCATCCTCGGGCCCGCTGCAGCCTGCCAGAACGAAGCACAGAGCACCGAAAAAAACGGATCGTTGTCGCAGCCGTTTCACGGAGAATGTCCTTTCTCTTTCTGTTTGCTTGCCTCTGACTGTTGCGCTGGAAATTGCCGGCTCTCTGCTGGGTCAAGATAGCGATAGGTGTGAGCGACGGCCTGAAATGCCAGACTCTCTTTTTGGCGCGTGATCATGAGGTGATCCAACGTCACGATGCGCGGAAGATTGGCGATATCGCTGACAAAACTCGCCAGTGCGTGATAGCTGCCCGACATGCGTATATCGATTGGCAGCTCTGCATAGTGCTCGGTGAGCCGTACCTGCCCTGGCTTGAACAGCTCGAACTGAAGTCCACGACCGACTCCCGCCTGATTGATCTCGGAGAGCATCGCATCCATCTCTGCCTTGCCCGGCAATTGCCGCTCGAGTTTCGCTACCTCGGCCACCACGCTGGCTTTTTGCGTGCGTAACAGCTCGAGATTCTGCGACTGCCGCACTTTTTCGCGAAACGCGGTTCTGAGTTTTTCTTCTTCTGCGTGACTTTGTTCGATCTCGTCCCACTGGCTCATCCACAACAGCCATGCGCCAACGAGAATGACGGTAGCAATGAACGCCAGCAACAGGGTCAGCCGTGGCAGCAATGGCCAGAGCCCCGGAGCCCGTTCGCGCAATCCCCTGAATTGCCGCACCCAAGCGTCCGTACCACGAACGGACAGTGTTAGGGCCTCACTCATGGCCTGCCTGCAACGGGTGAGGACTTTGTAGCAGGGAGCGCGATCGTGAATTCGAACAGCTTGCGCGCTTCTCTGCCCTCGCCAAAGCTAGCTGATTTGATCTCAACCAGTTCGGGCTGCGCGGTAGGAAGGCGGGTACGCTCCGGATCAAGATTACGCAAGAACTCGGATACGCGTCCGTTCGAGACAGCGTAGCCGGAGAGTGACAACTGGTCCCCCTGTGCCAACGATTTGAGCATGACGCCATCCGGCGTGCGCGCCGCCAACTCCTGAAATAGCTGTACAGGCTGATGACGTCCTGCCTGCAGCGCCTCGACGGCATGCTGACGCGCCTGCAGCACCTGAATATCATGCCGCAGGCTGGCGATCTCTCGCAAGCGGATATCCAGCGAGGCGATCTGAGAACTCAGCAATGCGTTGCGTTCTGCCTGCGTCTGAAGTCGTCGGTCGTTCACGAACCAGATCACAAAGACGATACTCAGACCCAGCAATCCGCACAACACCAGCTGTCGTTGGAATAATTGCTTTTTCTGATGGCGCTCATCCTCACGCCATGGAAGAAAATTGAATCGAATCATGACGGTGCGCGCAACATCGCCAAACCGCAAGCAACCAGACAGGATGACGCATCTGCCTGCAACGCCTGCTCGCTCACGCCAGAGGTATGCTCCATCGTACTGAACGGATTGGCAAGCTGCACCGATATCGACAGACGATCGCTGATCACTGCTGGTAGCATGGGCAGCATGTCCGTCGCACCAGTGAGCAAGAGCAAGTTGTTTTCAGTGTGATCGGCGGCACTCGCATGTAGCTGCATCGCGCGCCGCAGCTCCTGACACACCATGTCGTGAAAGGCTTCCGAGAATGCGGTCGCCTGTTCGGGGCGACGGCTGATCTCTTGCTCGAGTTTGTGCAGTCCAACGCTCAGCTCACGCTCGAAGATCACCTGACCCCGGCGGATCACGGAAAACTGGCTTGAGTCTCTGCCCAGCTGTACCAGCGCAAATGGCGATCGGTCTGCCGATACAGCTGCCGTCTCAGAAGCACTGACAGCAGCACTCCAATCATGCAGCGCCACGGCTTGCAGTAATGCCTGCGTCTCCATGTCGATGGCGACTGTATGCAATCCCGCAGCCTCGGCCACGGCCAAACGCTCATCGATTTTTTCCCTGCGCGCCGCCACCAGCATCACGTCGTTCTTGCCTTGCTCGCCCGCAGACGGCCCGATGACCGCGAAATCCAATCTCAGCTCATCCAGTGAAAATGGCAGACTGTCCTCGGCATCCGCCTCTACTTGGGACTCGAGCTCTTCCTCGGAAAGATCGTCCGGCACACTCAGAATCTTTCGGATTACCAAGCCCGACGGCAAAGCCAGTGCGGCACGGCGGTTCGCGGTGCCGCAGTCGTGCAGCGCGTCCGCCAGCGCCTGCGATACTTGCGAGGGATGAACGATATTTCCCTCGCGGATCGCACCATGCGGCAAAAGCCTGCGCGAGTAACGCTCTATGCGCCAGCGCTCTCCTACCAGGGAAAGCTCGATCACGCGTACGGCGGCAGGGCTCAGATCAACGCCCAGCAAAGGCGCTGTTCGCTTCCCTGAGAGCCATTCCAAACACCGTCGCCAGCTCATTTTCAAGCTACACCCCGCCCGGCAATTATTGCCTTTTTAAAAACTCGCGGATGCTAGCAAGCGCCTTTTCCATCTGTAAAGCAAGACAGGGCGCTCGTTGTCAAATCCTGACGCAATCGTTCATGAATGCCTTACAAACATTGGACGATCAGGCGTCGAACGCTGAAGTTCTCCGATGGGTGAGCCGTTATAATGAGTGCCGTCGAGCGATGTATTCGCTTAGCTTTTCTCCTCCCGCATGAACTCACCCACGCCGCAAGGGGACACGCCCCCCGGTCCACGCCCCTCACCGCTGCCTGCGCCCGTGAAGGTAGTCTGGTTCGCTACAAGGACATCCCCAAAGTCATGAAGCAAGCCGTGCTGGCCATCGAAGATGATCGCTTCTATGAACACGGCGGCGTTGACTACTGGGGTGTCCTTCGCGCCGCAATCCACAATGCAATGGGCGGCAGCCGCCAGGGTGCTTCGACCATCACTCAGCAGGTCGCCAGAAATTTCTTTCTCTCCAGTGAACAAACCGTCAAGCGCAAGCTGTATGAGGTGCTACTAGCCTGGAAAATTGAAAAAACGCTGACCAAAGACCAGATCCTCGAGTTGTACATGAACCAGATCTACCTCGGCCAGCGTGCGTACGGTTTTGCATCGGCCGCGCAAATCTATTTTGGAAAAAAACTCTCGGACATCACGATCGCGGAGGCTGCAATGCTGGCCGGCTTGCCTAAGGCGCCGTCAGCGAATAACCCGGTTGTCAATCCCAAACGCGCACGCGCGCGGCAGCAATATATCCTGCAGCGTATGCATGATCTCGGTTACATCACGACGGCGCAGTATGAACAGGCGCGGGATGAGCAGCTGAAAATTAAAATGGACAGCAATGAATTCGGCGTACATGCTGAGTACGTTGCCGAGATGGCGCGACAGATGGTCTATGAGCAGTTCAAGGAAGACACCTACACTCGCGGGCTGAACGTCTTCACCACCATCACGAAATCCGATCAAGATGCCGCCTACCTCGCGCTACGACGCGGCGTACTCGACTATGAGAAACGCCAGCCGTATCGAGGGCCTGAGGGCTATATGGAAATCCCGACGGACAAGAGCGAAGCTGAAGCAGCGATCGAATCCGAGCTGGCCGAGCATCCGGACAGCGATGGCATCGTCGCCGCCGTCGTGCTGGCAGCAACGCCCAAGAGTATTCGCGCGCTACTGGCCTCGGGCGAAGAAATCACTATCCAGGAAACCGGTCTGGGACAAGCCGCCAGCTCGCTGACCGACAAGGTCCCGACAAACAAACGTATCCGCCGCGGTGCGATCATTCGCGTGATGCAGGAAGGTCAAGGCTGGTCCATCATCCAGTTGCCGGAAGTGGAATCGGCTTTTGTGTCGGCCAGCGCCGAGGATGGCGCGATACGCTCGCTGGTCGGTGGATTCGACTTTAACCGCAACAAGTTCAATCACGTCACACAGGCATGGCGCCAGCCGGGTTCTTCATTCAAGCCATTCATTTATTCGGCGTCCCTCGAAAAAGGCCTGTCACCTGGCACGATCATCAATGACGCGCCGATCACTTTCGATGCGTCGCAAACCGGTAGCCAAGCATGGGAACCGAAGAACTACGACAACAAATACGAAGGTCCGATGTCGATGCGCAAAGGCCTGTCAAAGTCGAAGAACATGATCTCGATCCGGATACTGGAAAAGATCGGGCCGCAATATGCGCAAGAGTACGTAACCCGCTTCGGTTTTGATCCAGAAAAAAATCCGCCGTATCTGACACTAGCGCTCGGCGCAGGCGCCGTGACGCCGCTGCAATTGGCTGGGGCTTATGCGGTTTTTGCCAATGGCGGCTTCAAGGTCAATCCCTACCTGATCTCGAAAATCACCGATAACAATGGCAAGATTCTATTTCAAGTCAATCCAGAGAAAGCCGGCGATGACAGTCTGCGCGTGATCGATGCACGCAATGCTTTTCTGGTCGACAATATGCTGAAAGACGTGGTTCGGCATGGCACAGCGACCCGTGCGCTATCGCTCAAACGCAGCGACATCGCCGGCAAAACGGGTACCACGAATGACTCCATCGATGCCTGGTTCGCCGGCTATCACCCCAAGCTAGTCGGCGTCGCATGGATAGGTTTCGACAAACCGAAGAATCTGGGTAATCGCGAGACAGGCGGTGGACTAGCGCTGCCCATATGGATAGGCTACATGCAGAAAGCCTTGCAGGGACTGTCCACGCAGGAGCGAGAGCTGCCGTCGGGGATCACGACCGCAGGCGGTGATTACGTGTACTCGGAATATACGGAAGGTGGCGGCGGTGGCGTGAGTTCCATCGGCATCACGCCGCCATCGCCGTCGGACGCCAAGTCACCGTCGGAAAAGCATGAAGAAGGGCAGAAGAGTGAGCTGTTTTGACAGAAGTGCCGCAGTGTCAGCGCTCAGCATGAAAGCATGTTCACGCGGTCGCTGGTGTGCCGGATTGCCAAAACCTCAGAGCACCAACGATTGCCCGGCCTGCGCAGACACCAGCGACGACAGCGCAGCAAACAGCTCGGAGCCGTCGCGAGTATCCAGCCAGAGATCGCCCTTCATACGGAAATGAAATCCGCCTGAGCGCGCCGCAACCCAGATCTCTTGCATCGGTGCTTGCGTATTGACGATGATCTTCGAGTTCTGATCAATGAATTCGATTTCCAGCACATTGCCACTGCGGCTGCATTCAACATCAACATCCGCTACATCAGCCGTCTGTTCGATACGCGACTCGATATGGTCCAGTACTGCTTCGGCCACTGCCAGAAACTCAGATTCGGTCATGCTACACTCCTTTGGTTATTACAGACACATCGGTCTGCCTCACTCATGAATACTTTGCGCATGATTCTAGCGGCGTTTGTTATCGCGGGTGTGGCCGCCTGCGGCCAGACGGGCCCACTCTACCTGCCTGACAAATCCCGGCCCGCCTCGCCGGCACCCAGTCCCGGGCAACCGGAATCTTCCTTGCGCCAGCCCTGATTTGACATGTCTCATTTTGTTTATGCGAATGGCAAGATGCATGCCGAAGAAGTCCCGCTTGAGCGGATCGCTGCGGAATTCGGCACACCTGTCTATGTCTACTCCAGCGCCAGCCTGACGGAGAACTTCCTTTCTTATGCCAACGCCTGCCGCGCCAATGGCCGTGGCGAACAGGGTGCGCTCGTATGTTATTCGGTGAAATCGAATTCCAATCTGGCCGTACTCAGCCTACTTGGCAAGCTGGGCTCGGGATTTGATATCGTCTCTGGCGGAGAGCTGGAGCGCGTGATCGCAGCCGGTGGCAACCCACATAAGGTAATTTTTTCGGGTGTTGGCAAAACCCGCGATGAAATGCGTCTCGCGCTTGCATACGACATTCTGTGCTTCAATGTTGAATCCATCCCTGAGCTGCACCGGCTGAACGACGTTGCCGGCTCCGTCGGCAAGCGCGCGCGCGTGTCACTGCGCGTAAATCCCGACGTCGACCCCAAGACCCATCCGTATATCTCGACCGGGCTAAAAGAAAACAAGTTCGGCATTGCATTCGAAGATGCGCTCGACACCTACCGAGTCGCCACTTCGCTGCCGCATCTGGACGTGACGGGTATCGATTGTCATATTGGCTCCCAGCTACTGGATGATGCACCTCTGCTGGAAGCGCTGGATAAGGTGATCGAACTGGCTGATCGTCTGCATGTGGCAGGCATCGATCTGCATCATCTGGATATTGGCGGCGGCATTGGCATTACCTACGATGATGAAAAGCCGGTCGCAGTCGGTGACTATTTATCGCGCTTGTTTGCACGCATTGATGGCTGGCGCAAAGAAAAACATGGCGGCACGCCGATCACGGTGATGTTCGAGCCGGGCCGATCCATCGTCGGCAATGCAGGCGTGCTGGTCACCGAAGTTCAGTACCTCAAGCATGGCGCCAGCAAGAACTTTGCTGTGGTCGATGCGGCGATGAATGACCTGATGCGTCCGGCGATGTATGAGGCCTGGCATGGCGTATTGCCGGTGACTCAACGCGAAGCGTCTGCTCGGGTGTATGACGTGGTGGGCCCGGTCTGCGAATCGGGCGACTGGCTGGCACGTGAACGTGCACTGGCTGTCGAGCCAGGCGATCTGCTGGCGATCATGTCGGCCGGTGCCTATGGGATGACGATGGCATCCAACTACAATACACGCGGCCGTGCGGCGGAGGTACTGGTCAATGGCGAGCAGTTCCGGCTGATACGCCGACGGGAGACCCCTTCCGAGTTGTTCTCACTCGAAAACGTCTGAAACGTATTCAGACCGGCTAGTGTGACGCCTGATGCTCACGCCAGAGACATACCAGCCTGTATCCCAGCAGCAGCGCAATGACTGCACCGAACAAGAGCGGATCGCCGAAGTTGTTCTTGCCCGCCCTCATCCACCAAAAATGCAAAATCGCCAGTATGGCGATCGGGTAGATCAGCCGGTGCAGCAACGCCCAACGCCGACCCAGCCAACGGCGGATGCGATCCGGACTGGTCACAGCCAGTGGCACCAGTAGCACAAAGGCAGCAAAACCCACGGTGATGAAGGGTCGCTTCAGGACATCGCGCCACATCGCTTCCAGATCAAAAAAATGATCGAACCACAGGAAGCAAACGAAATGCAGGCACGCGTAAAAGAAGGTGTAAAGACCCAGCATGCGCCGCAACGACAGCAACCATTTCACATCAGAGAGTCGGCGCAATGGCGTAATCGCCAAGGTGAAGCATAGAAAATACAGCGTCCAGTCACCGCTGGCACGGGTGACGAATTCGATGGGGTTAGCGCCGAGTCTGTCCTGAAAACCGAGATACACCACACGCAGCAGAGGCAGGAGTGCTGCTGCAAACAGCGCCAGCTTCACACTGCGCAAGCGCTGCGGCAAAATCGTCTGCATGGACTGGGTCAGAAGAATTTTTTCAGGTCCATGCCTGCATACAGTGATGCGACCTCAGGATACCCATTGAACATCAGTGTCTTGCGCTTGCGAGTGAACAGGCCATCCTCGCCAATGCGGCGCTCAGTCGCCTGCGACCATCTGGGATGTGCGACCTCGGGATTGACGTTCGAATAGAAGCCATATTCCTCCGGTGCCGCTCGGCCCCAGGCGGTGCGTGGCTGCTGCTCGGTGAAGCGAATGCGCACAATGGATTTGGCCGACTTGAAACCGTATTTCCAGGGCACCACGATACGTACTGGCGCGCCATTCTGATTGGGCAGTACTTGTCCATACATGCCGACGCATAGCAGCGTCAGCGGATGATTCGCCTCATCCATGCGCAAGCCTTCGACGTAGGGCCAATCCAGTACACGGCTGTTCACGCCACGCATCTGCGCCGGGTCAGCCAGCGAAGTGAATTCTATGAACTTCGCATTGCCTGTGGGCTCAACCTTACGAATCAACTCAGCGAAGGAATAACCTATCCACGGAATCGCCATTGACCAGCCCTCAACGCAGCGTAACCGGTACAGGCGTTCCTCAAGCGGAGCGAGCTTCAGTAGCGCGTCGATATCCAGCGTCAGGGGTTTCTTTACCTCACCTTCGATGCGGACTGTCCATGGGCGTGTCTTGAGCGAGCCCGCGTACATCGCAGGATCAGCCTTGTCCATTCCGAACTCATAGAAATTATTGTAGGTGCTCGCATCATCGAAACGCGTTGGCTTGTCTTTCGCGATATAGGCGGGATTCGCCGGCGCAGTCAGATGCCGTGTGCCACTGTCTGCCGCAGCGGCATTAGACTTGATGCCCGTGGCGGCGAGCGCGCCAGACGCCAGTTGACTCAGAAACAGCCTGCGCGACTCGGCAAGATGGCGAGGCGTTATTTCGGAAGCAGCAGGTTCGGCAAAGCGGGGGCGCCTGATTAGCATTGCGTACTCCGGGGCAGTGCTCTTCGGAAAATGTCAGCGACGTTTACTGTGGAGCGGCTGCCCGGTTGGACAATCGCTCCGGTCTTGCGATCCACGTTTCTACAGCTCACCGTAGGAGTGCAGACCTGAAAGGAACATGTTCACGCCCAAAAAAGCGAAGCTGGTGACCAGCAATCCAACCACTGCCCACCACGCAGCAAGTTGTCCACGCAAACCTTTCATCAATCGCATATGCAGCCAGGCAGCATAGTTCAGCCAGACAATCAGCGCCCAGGTCTCTTTGGGATCCCACGACCAGTAACCACCCCAGGCATCAGCAGCCCACAACGCACCGAGAATGGTGGCAATGGTGAAGAAGGCAAAACCAACCGCGATCGCCTTGTACATGATGTCATCCAGCACCTCCAGAGGTGGCAGACGATCTTCGAGCACACCTTTGGATTTCACCAGATAGGCAATGCCCACCATCGCGGCCAGCGCGAAGGTGCCATAACCAATGAAATTCGCGGGCACGTGAATTTTCATCCACCAGCTTTGCAGCGCAGGCACCAGTGGCTGTATTTCGTGCGCATCGCGGCTGGTCATGTACCAAAGAAGGAAGCCGACAGCGGCGGAGATCACGAGCAGAATGAATGCGCTGACCTGCCGAGTTTCGTACTTGCCTTCATAAAAAACCGTGAACAGCGCCGTGATCAGGCAGAACAAGATGAAGACTTCATACAGATTCGAGACGGGGATGTGCCCGACATCTGCACCCAGCAGGTAGGATTCGTACCAGCGCACCATCATCCCGGTGAAGCCCAACAGTATCGCCGCCCAGCACAGATTGCTGCCGATCGCACCGCCAAATGCCGAGCGCGAGAGCAAGCCACCCCAGTGGAACAGCGTGGACAGGAAGAACAGCGTGCTCATCCATAGAATGGCGGACTGGCTGGACAACAGATACTTAAGCCAGAAGCGTGATTGCGCCATCTCGAGATTACCGTTGTAGAGCGAGATGGCGCCGATGGACAATGCGCCGATCAGCAGCATCAGCACACGCACTGGTCGCCAGTACCAGCCGAGGCCGACAAAGGTGGGCACGGCGGCCAGCAGGATGCCTTTTTCGTAGATATCCATGAACTCGCCGTAACGGTTCAGCGCGAACAGCGCGCCTGTGGCGAGCAGCGCGGCAAAGACCCAGTCGAGCAGGCTGCGGCTTTTGAGCAGCCCGGGGGTTTCTTCATAGCCGGGGTTTTGTGTAAGTTCCATGGTGTCTCTCCGGGCAGCAGCGTCTGAAGCCTCCATTCAAACGCCGACTGAATTGCAAGTTGGGGAAGTATAGTGCAGCGCTCGCTGCCGTGCTGCATGCCCCGGCAGCGATCAGGGCTGTTGCATCAGCTTGTCAGTCGGGCTTTCAGGCGCTCGAATTCCTTGTCGAAATCGAGGCTGCGGCGCTGCGAGCTCATGGCCATCAGCGCATGGCTATGGCCATCGCCCGAGGGCCTGACCCAGACCCAGAGCCGGCGCTCACGAACATACAGCATAGCGAACACGCCCAGCACCAGGAGCAGGCAGCCGAGATACACCACATTCTTGCCAGGAGATCGGGTTATCTGGAAGACTGAGGCTTTCACCTGGTCAAAGCCTTGCAGCTGCAGAAGCACCGGCGCTTCGTAAAAAAAGGCATCCGCCATGGCATTCGTGGCCAGCTGCAGGAAGCGGCCATTTTTTTCGTCGGCGGCCATGACCGGCAGACCGTCTTTTTCACGTGCCACCTGCCACAACTCCCACAGGCTGCCATTGAGTATCTTCATGAAGATATCGGCCGCTTTTTCTTGCTGATCTTCCGGCAACTTGCCGATGAAGCGGGCAATAGCGACATAGCCGGTAGATTCTTTATCACCGATAAATACATTCAGGCTGCGTAGTGCCGAAGCCTGCAACTGCTCTCGCAGTGGCACAGCCGAACCAGCACTCAAGGGTACTTTTTCTGCATAGCGGCGTGCCGCTTTTTCGCGCAGACTGTTATCAGCCAGCGCGGCTCGCAGGCGCAACCATTCGGTCATGCTGCCTTTGTCATCGGCGGGAATGCGCAGGTAACGAAATTGCTCGGCGGGTGAATCGCGCAAGCCGGCCAGAAAGACTTCTGCGCCGTCGATAGTGACCGGCAACATATAATTATTGAATTCACGCGCCTGCCCATTCTTGTCCCGCAGTTTGTACTGCACGCTGGGACCGACATTCTTCAGGTCTTTGTTTTTCTTGTTATTGGCGGCCGAGCCCAGCTGTTGATCGAGTTTCGCGGAGAATTTTTCATTGAAGCTCTTGCCCTGATCGACTGCACGCACATCCTGACCATTGGCGGCGGAGGTATTCTCGACATTGAACGGACGAAAGCCCGACCATTCAATGGTGTACTCGGCGCCGGAACTGCCAAGCAGGGGGGTTGATTTGCCGACCTCACCCTCGACCTGGAAATTCTGGTTATTCGCGCCCTTCATTGGATGCCCGACCAGCTTCAGACGGCTGCCACCGTCTTCGAAGCTGGACTGATAGACCGCCAGACCCTTGTAGACCAGCGGCTCGTTCACCTTGATGGTCGCGGGGAAGGTCTTCCCGGTTTCATGATCGGTGACGAGTACTTCGCTGGCAAACAGCTTGGGCATGCCAGTCGGATAAAAATCGATGATGAATTTCTGCAGCTGCAAGGTGAATGGCAACTCTTGAATCATCACACCTTCGCTCATCGGCAAGATCGTGGTGTTGCTGCTTGCTCCTTCGGGAACGAAAGTATTGCCTCGAAAGGTGGGATTGCTGGTGCTCAGCCGGTGCTTTGCCGGAATCTCTGCGATGATGCCGTTGCCAATGAAAGGCTGCTTGTCGAACAGCCATTGCTGCGCACGAATCGGCAGATTGGAATCGAGCAGCCCGCCAATTTTCTGAACCAGTCTGACCTGAAAACCCTCGGCCTCTACACGGCGCGCGGTTTCTCTCGCAAGATCCGGGACGTTACCGGCGCCCCGCCATTCAACATGATGATGAAAATTACGCAGCGATTGCTCGCGCACCTGATCGCGCCAGCTGCGCATGTCGTTGATCATCTTAGGCGCATTGCGTACGATGCATAACGAGGTGGAAGTCACCAGAAAGGCCATGATCAGCAGGAACCACCATGCCGAATACACTGAGTAGATGGAAAACTGCGCGAAGATCTCGAACCAAAACGGGCCAAACTGATTCACGTAGTTTGGCATGGGTTCATTTTGCGTCACCACGGTGCCGATCACTGAAGCGATAGAAATCACCGTCAGCAGACTGATGGCGAAGCGCATCGATGACAGTAGCTCGACCATGTCAGAGACCCAGCGACGGCGGGTCTGCAGAACAATACCTTCAGTGCTCGTACTCATATCGAATGCTTACCTGTCTTGTCTCGGGCGCACGTTAGGCTGCGCGCTCGCCAAATGAAAAGGGGCGGCTTCAGCCACCCCCTTGAATCCTCGTCGCTCGTGGTCGACGGTTTGTTGGATGCCCGGCACCTGTCCGAGCTAAAGATTACTTGAGGCCGGCTATATAGTCTGCGACTGCCTGCATCTCGTCATCGGACATGCGCTTGCCGACCGCCGTCATCTGGGCATTGTTGGCGCGCGCACCGGTGCGGAAGTTGGTCAGCTGCGCGACAGTGTAATCCTGATGCTGGCCGCCGATACGGGCAAATTGAGCGGGTACACCGGCACCATTCGGGCCATGGCAGCCTGCACAGGCAGGCACGTTCTTCTCGGCGATGCCGGCGCGGTAGATCTTTTTGCCCAGTTCGACCGTGGTCTTGTTCTTCGCTGCGCCAGGCTGCTGCTTCTGCTGCTCAAGGTACGCTGCCAGATTGCGAATGTCATCATCGGAGAGCGCCTTCGCAATCGCGGTCATCACCGCGTTATTGCGGGTCGGGCCCTTGAACTCGTGCAGCTGCTTCTGCAGGTAAGCAGCGTGCTGACCCGCTAGCTTGGGGTTTTGCGTGATGCTTGAGTTGCCGGCGTTACCATGGCAAGCGACACAGGCCATGATGCCGCGAGATGCGTCACCGCTGGCATACAGCGTGCCGCCCTTGTTGGCATCAGCGGGCTGCGCCTTGTCCTCGGAGGCAGAGGCAACCGCTGCGAAGGTCAGCGCCGCGATGGAAACGAACTTCACGAAAGACGGTAGAGCACGATTCATTCAAACACCCGGGAATGGAAATTGATTTTCTTGCTCTGCCTTCCATCACCGCCATTAACGTCAGGCGGCACGGCATGAGACAAGATTTTTCGCAAAATTTTGATGTCAAATTACAGCCGGGCATTGTACTACAATGGAAGACTTTCCCCCGCCCCGATGCCGCTCTGGCAACGATTTATGTCCGTCCTCTGGCAAGCCCGATTCTTCACCACCGTCGACCGACTTGGCGATTTGCCAAAATATAAAGTGCCTGAGATTGCCTTCGCCGGCCGCTCGAACGCCGGCAAATCAACTGCGATCAATCTGCTGTGCAATCAGAAGCGACTGGCGTTTGCCTCCAAGACGCCGGGGCGCACACAGCACATCAATTTCTTTTCCATCGGTGGCGCGCATGTGGGTCAGCATCGTAAAGATCCGACCCGCACCGATGAGATACGCGCGTTTCTGGTGGACCTTCCAGGTTATGGCTATGCGGAAGTGTCAGGCTCTGCCAAGGATCACTGGCAAGACCTGCTCGGCCGCTATGTACAGGTGCGGGATCCGCTGGTTGCGCTAGTACTGATCATGGATGCTCGCCGCCCTTTCACCGAGCTGGATATTCAGATGCTCGAGTGGTTTGCAGGGACCGGAAAACCAATCCATTGCCTATTGAGCAAGGCAGATAAGCTGAACCGCAGCGAAGCCGCTGATGCACTGCGACTTGCACACACGGTCCTGTCAAGTTATGTTGACGAATCTGGCACACCGCTTCCTTTCACGGCTCAGCTTTTTTCAGCGACCAAGCGCATCGGGGTGGACGAGGCGGACGACAAGATTCGCGACTTGCTCGGTCTGAATCAATCAGCCGCCGATGACGCAGCGCCCGCAGAAGAAAACTCATAAAAAAACCCTGGAGAAAGGGGGGTCTCCAGGGTTCAACGCCGAGCCACCCTCAGGCGGAACGGCCCCGCTCAGGGAGGAGAAGCGGGAGGTGAGCAATCACCTATCAGTCTGAGGGCGGGCGCCGCGAAAAGTTCGTGAATTCGCATGCGTGCAGCCCGCTGACATTCGCTGGCGTCGTAGCTTCAAGTTCAGTTCACTACCTTCACACACATCATTATGTCTACACATCCTCAGCCTCTGTTTCCTGCCATTCGCATGCGGCGCATGCGTCGCGATGCGTTCTCGCGCGCGATGATGCGAGAGAACGTCGTCACCTCCGCCGACCTGATCTACCCGGTCTTCATCCTCGACGGAAAAAACCAGCGCGAGTCTGTCGCCTCGATGCCGGGTGTGGAGAGGCTGTCGATTGACCTGCTGCTGCCGGTCGCGGAAGACTGCGTGAAGCTCGGCATTCCGGTACTCGCGCTTTTCCCGGTCATTGATGCGTCCCTGAAGTCCCCAGACGGCATCGAAGCCATCAACCCGCAAGGACTGGTGCCACGCGCGGTGCGCGAACTGAAACAGCACTTCCCGGAACTGGGCATCCTGACCGATGTCGCGCTGGATCCGTATACCAGCCATGGACAAGATGGCGTGCTGGATGCGAATGGTTATGTACTCAATGACGAGACCACGCCGCTGCTGGTCAGGCAGGCGCTGGCACAGGCCGAAGCGGGTGTGGATATCGTTGCGCCTTCGGACATGATGGATGGTCGCATCGGCGCAATACGCGAAGCGCTTGAAGCAAACAAGCATATTCACACACGTATCATGGCGTATTCCGCGAAGTACGCTTCAGCTTACTACGGCCCTTTCCGCGACGCCGTGGGATCGGCGGCCAATCTTGGCAAAGGCAGCAAAGCAACTTACCAGATGGATGCGGCGAACACTGATGAAGCACTGCGCGAAGTGGCGCTAGATATCGCCGAGGGCGCCGACATGGTGATGGTCAAGCCCGGCATGCCCTATCTGGATATCGTGCGCCGGGTGAAGGATGAATTCCGGATGCCGACCTACGCGTATCAGGTCAGCGGCGAGTACGCGATGATCAAAGCCGCCGCGCAGAACGGCTGGGTCGATCATGACAAGATCATGATGGAGGCCATGTTGTGCTTCAAGCGAGCGGGTGCGAATGGGGTACTGACTTATTTTGCACGGGATATCGCACGACTGCTAAGGCAGGCATAGAAAAACAAGGGGATGCGTGCCGCATTCCCTTGTTGTCGGAAAAATTTTCGTCGGATTTATTTGTTCGGCTGAGGCGTGATTCGAAGATAGGGCCGCGGCGCTGAATATCCCTTCGGATATTTCTGTTTGATCACTGCCTCATCCTGTACTGACAGTGGAATGATCACATCATCGCCGTCTTTCCAGTTACCCGGCGTAGCGACGGTGTAGCCATCCGTCAGTTGCAGCGCATCGATCACTCGCAATACTTCATCGAAATTGCGGCCCGTGCTCATTGGATAGGTAATCATCAGACGTACTTTCTTCTTCGGGTCGATGACAAACAACGAACGGACCGTCGCCGTCTCTGATTGATTCGGATGAATCATGTCATACAGCGTGGAAACCGATTTGTCGGCATCGGCCACGATAGGGAAGCCGACGACGGTCTTCTGAGTCTCTTCGATATCCTTGATCCAGTCCTTGTGCTTGTCGGCCGGATCGACCGACAATGCAATGGCCTTTACATTGCGCTTGTCGAATTCGGGCTTCAGCTTTGCCGTCAGACCGAGCTCAGTCGTGCACACAGGGGTGAAATCGGCGGGATGAGAGAACAGTACAACCCAGGAGTCGCCCGACCATTCGTGGAAACGGATCTTGCCAATCGATGAGTCCTGCTCGAAATCAGGTGCGGTATCGCCTAGTCTTACGGTCATCTGAATCTCCTCTGTCTAGTATTCAAAATCTACTATAGTCATCCAAGGTACAACTGAAAAATACAATCTGGCTCTTTACTAATAGCGGCTGGCTATTTGGTGGGGGGTGAGGCGTTGGTTGCTGCAGCAGCTCCCGCGACGAAGTTTCGCAGAGACTCCATAAATTGTGCGGGGTCCTGGTAGCCGATCACGCGCGCAGCGCGTAGTTCTCGCCCCTGAGAATCAAAAAAGAGAATGCCCGGAGGACCGAACAAGCCAAAACGCTTGAGCAGGGTCTTGTCGTCTGCATCATTGGCGGTGACGTCTGCTTGCAGCAACAGCATCTCATCCATGGCCGCGCGCACCCGAGGGTCAGTGAAGGTCAGCTTCTCCATCTCAATGCAGGACACACACCAGTCAGCATAGAAATCCAGCATGACGCGCTTGCCGGCAGCATCTGCGATCGCGAGATCAAGCTCTTCTGCACTCTTGATTCGCCTGAACTCTGCCTTGGTGACTTTCTCGCCAGTGAGCCCCGCCAGTGGCGCCCAAGGATCGCGACTGCCACTGGCTAGTCCGACCCATTGCACCAGACCGATCAGCACGAATATCAGGCCGACAAACTTCGCGACGACTCCAAGACGTGTGCTCCTTAGCAGGAACACGCCGTAACCCACGCCCAGTATGCCCCAACCCAGCATCAGCACCCAGCCGGGTATCAGGGAATTCACCATCCACAGTGCGAGCGCCAACATTAGCACGCCAAACAGCGGCTTCACCGCCTGCATCCAGTGACCGGCGCGCGGCAGCAAGGTGCCTGCCGACAGACCGACCATTAGCAAGGGCACGCTCATGCCGGCGGCCATGGCAAACAGTGCACTGCCACCGACAAGCACATCGCGAGTCTGGCTGATGTAAACCAGTGCACCGGCAAGTGGCGCGGCGACACACGGTCCGACGATCAGTGCAGAGATGGCGCCCATGAAGAATACGCCGATCAGCTTGCCACCCTGTTGTCTTTCAGAGAGGCGCGTAAGCATCAGCTGTACGGCAGCAGGGACTTGCAGCTGGTAGATATCGAACATCGATAAAGAGAGCACTACCATCAACAAGGCGAATGCGGTCAACAAGGGCGGGCTTTGCAGTGCCGCAGACAATCCTTCACCGACCAGCCCTGCAGCAATACCTAACGCGGTGTAAACCAGCGCCATGCCCAGCGAATAGGCGACTGACAACAGAAAGGCGCGGCGGCGACTGGTCTGCGTACCCTCACCCACAATGATGAACGACAGGATAGGCACCATCGGCAGCACGCAAGGGGTGAAAGACAAGCCGATGCCCAGCAACAGGAACAAGGGCAATATCACTGACAGACGGCCGCTGGCGAGCGAAGCCTCAATGCGACCCATCTCGGTGTCAGACGCGGCACCGATGGACTGTGCTGCTTCGGTCGGCTGGGCTTCTGTGGGCTGGGCTGCATCGCCGATCAAAGTCTGGATTGGCAATCGTGTGATGGATTCCATCGGGGCGTAGCACAAGCCCTTGTCGGAACAACCTTGACTCGCGACCGTTAGCGTGAAAGATCCCGCAGCCTGTACAGGTATAGGTATTTCGACGTGCTGACGAAGGGTCTCGACGTCTTTATCGAAATTTGGATCAAACTTGATCTTACCGCGCGGGATCTGTGGCTTACCCAGTGTGGCGCCCTCGGCTTTGAAACCCAGCCGCTCGCGGTACAGGTAGTAACCGTCCGCGATCTGAAAGCTCACGACGATGGTTTTCGCGTCGGCCATGCGCGCCCTGAATTGAAACGCCTTCTCAGGTGGCAGAAAATCAGTCTCGGTAAACGCCGAGACAGATTGCGTCAGCGAGATGAGAAGGATAGCGAGCAGCCGGCACAGGTATTTATGCATGATCATCCGCCGCAGTCTCTGTCGCCACCCAGTGCAGATAAGTCGCGTACCCATTGGAGATCGGCAGTGCAATCACTTCGGGAAGTTCGTAAGGATGATGACTAATAATGGCCTGCTGCAGCTGCGCATAATGCTTCTGCGTTGTCTTGATCAGCAACGTGATCTCGCTTGCCTGTTCGATCTCGCCCTGCCATCGGTAGACCGACTGTACGCCGGGCATCAGATTGACGCAGGCCGCAAGACGGGACTCGACCAGTATGCGAGCAAGAGAATTAGCCGATTCGGCGTCTGGAAGATTTGTCAGCACCAGCAGAACCTGTTCCATGAGCATCGTCCGCAATTTATCTGAGCAAGCGACGACGGGTCAGCACCGTCGCGATGTAGAAACCCACCGCGCAGTAAGCGACCAGCGCCAGCACATGTCCGCCAGCGCCATCAGGCAACCGGCCCAGCAGCAATGGTCGCACAAGCTGAACCGCGGCGCCCAGCGGCAGAATATCGGTCGCCGCCTGCAGCCAGCCGGGCAACTGCCGTGCTGGGTAGTAGACACCTGATAAAAAAATCATCGGTGTCAGCACTAGCGTGAAGTAATACGTAAAGAAATCATAGCCACGGGCGATCGCATTCATGATCAGCGCGATAGATGCAAAAGTCATTCCGACCAGGAAAAGCACTGGGGGAACTAATAACGTGGTCGGATGTAGGCCTATGCCCAGCATGAATAGCACGAGCAAGATCGCCAATCCAGAAATCAATGCCTTGCTGGCTGCCCACAGCATCTCGGCCAGCACGATATCGTCGAGCGCCAGCGGCGTGTTCAGCAAAGATTCCCAGGTCTTTTGCGCATGCATGCGCGAGAATGCGGAGTACAAAGCCTCAAAGGATGCGGCCATCATCACGGACATGGCTATGGATCCGCTGGCCAAAAATTCAATGTACGGTATGCCATCGATGTGCTGCAGCAGGCTGCCTAGTCCATAACCGAATGCGATCAGCGTGATCATGGGTTCAGCGATATTACCTATCACGCTGGCGATGGCCAGCTTGCGCCAGACGAGGAAGTTACGCCGCCAGACCGGAATGAAGCGCAGACTGAGCGCAGGAGGAAGATAAAATCGCGACATCAGATCACTCGCTCAGTCCCGCATCTCTCGACCGGTTAACTTCAAAAACAAATCTTCGAGATTCGCAGGACGATGCAGATAGCGCAGCCCTTTCACCCCAGCCAGATTCTGCAATAAAGGCTCTGCATTACGGACATAACAGAACACAGTGTCACCACTGATCTCGATGCGATCCGCCAGTGCCCGTGCACGTTGCTCCCATGAGTCGATATTTTCACCGTACACCTCCAGTACCTGAGGCTCGATATACTGAGCGATCAACTCGTGCGGGGCACCCTCGGCGATCATGCGCCCGTGATCGATCACGGCCAGACGATCACACAGGCGCTCGGCTTCATCCATGAAGTGGGTCGTCAGCAGGATAGTCTTGCCGGATGAAAGCAGGGTTTTCAGGCGCTCCCAGATCAAGTGCCTTGCCTGCGGGTCGAGGCCGGTGGTCGGCTCATCCATGAAGATCAGATCGGGATCATTCACCAGTGCGCGTGCGAGGGTCAGACGCCGCTTCATGCCGCCTGAGAGCTCGCTAATGCGCGCGCGGCGTTTCGCCGTAAGGCTGGCGAATTCAAGCAGCCACGGCAATCGGGCAGCTATCTCGTGGTCCCGCAGGCCGAAATAGCGACCATAGACCTGCAGGTTTTCTTCCACCGTAAAATCCGGATCGAGGCTGTCTATCTGTGGCACCACGCCGACCCGCATGCGCGCAAGCCGCGCGCTCGCGGGTACGTCGCGCCCGACTAGTGTGATCTGTCCATGATCAGGCTCGGCAAGCCCGAGGCATAGCTTCAGCGTCGTCGTCTTACCTGCACCGTTCGGCCCCAGCAGACCATAGCACTCACCCTGCCTGAGGCTGAACGAGAGCCCATTGATCACGCCAACGCGGGTAGCCCCCTCACCGTAGGATTTATGCAGGTCGGTCACTCGGAGGATGGACATGGCGTTGTTGCAGACAAAGGCAGTCCATGATGTTGCCACAAACCGCACAAATATTCCGGGCCCAAAAAACGCAAAAGCCAGACTAAGCTGGCTTTTGCGTGTATGTCCGGCTGTGCAGACTCAGGCCGCTGCAGCGTCTGCTACGTGCTCAGGACGATCGACTAATTCGACATAGGCCATAGGCGCATTGTCGCCAACGCGGAAACCCATTTTCAGGATGCGCATGTAGCCGCCGTTGCGGTTCGCGTAGCGGGGGCCGATCTCGGCGAACAACTTGACGACGATTTCGCGGTCGCGCAGGCGATTGAATGCCAGGCGCTTGTTCGCCAGCGTATCGTTCTTCGCGAGCGTGATGATAGGTTCGACGACGCGGCGCAGCTCTTTGGCCTTGGGCAGTGTGGTCTTGATCGCTTCGTGACGCAGCAGCGAAACAGTCATGTTGCGCAGCATCGCCAGACGATGCGACGATGTACGATTCAGTTTACGGAGTCCGTGACGGTGACGCATGGTATTTCCTTTTCAGAGTTTTCAATCCAGCTCTTCTATCGACGGGCCCAAACTTCTGTGATGAGGTTCAGGCACTGCGCGGGCCGGTAAATAGTGTTGTTCAGGCCGGAGATTCTCCGGGTTACTTGTCGAGACCTGCCGGTGGCCAGTTCTCGAGCTTCATGCCCAGCGTGAGGCCACGCGAAGCAAGGACCTCTTTGATTTCGTTGAGCGACTTGCGGCCAAGGTTGGGGGTCTTCAGCAGCTCGTTCTCGCTGCGTTGAATCAGGTCGCCGATGTAGTAGATGTTCTCGGCTTTGAGGCAGTTTGCGGAACGTACGGTGAGCTCGAGATCGTCGACCGGACGCAGCAGGATAGGATCGACGGTCGGAGCGCGCGACGGGGCCTCGGCTGCAGTCTCAGTACCCTCCAGAGCGGCGAACACATTCAGCTGATCCACCAGCACACGCGCGGACTGACGGATGGCCTCTTCGGGAGTGATCACGCCATTGGTCTCGATGTTGATGACCAGTTTGTCCAGATCGGTGCGCTGCTCCACGCGAGCAGAGTCGACCGCGTAAGACACGCGCTTGACCGGAGAGAACGACGCATCGAGGATGATGCGGCCGATCGTCTTGTTGGCATCTTCAGCGAGACGACGTACGTTGCCGGGCACATAGCCACGACCTTTCTCAACCTTCAGCTGCATATCGAGCTTGCCACCCGGCGTCAGATGAGCGATCACATGGTCGGGGTTGATCAATTCGACGTCATGTGGCAGATCGATGTCGGACGCCAGCACCGGGCCTTCGCCTTCTTTTTTGAGGCTCAGGGTCACTTCATCGCGACTGTGCAGCTTGAACACGACGCCCTTGAGGTTCAGCAGGATATCAACCACGTCTTCCTGCACACCATCCAACGAGGAATACTCATGAACGACGCCAGCGATGGTGACTTCAGTCGGCGCGTAACCCACCATCGACGACAGGAGCACGCGGCGCAGCGCATTGCCCAGCGTGTGGCCATAGCCACGCTCGAACGGCTCCATCACGACTTTGGCGTGGCCGAGACCGAGCGGTTCGACTTCGATGATTCGGGGCTTTAAGAGATTGTTTTGCATGAATGTCCTTTCAATACCCTCGGCTCGTTACACCGATAAGGCTGATGGCATATCGAAAGGCGCTGACAGCATGACCGCCAGCGCCGGGGAAATTATCGTGAGTACAATTCGACGATCAGTGACTCGTTGACTTCTTGGTTGAAGTCGGAGCGGTCTGGCAAAGTCTTGAGCGAGCCTTCCATCTTCTTGGCATCGACAGCGACCCAGATCGGGAAACCCGTCTGCTCGGCTAGCGACAGCGCCTCGGCGATACGAACCTGCTTCTTGGCCTTCTCGCGCACGGCAACGACATCGCCCACCTTGACCTGATACGAGGGAATGTTCACGACATGGCCGTTCACGGTGATCGCCTTGTGCGAGACCAACTGTCGGCCTTCGGCGCGGGTGGATGCAAATCCCAAGCGGTATACGACATTGTCCAGACGCGACTCGAGCAATTGCAGCAGGGTCTCGCCAGTGTTTCCTTTGCGGCGATCAGCCTCTGCAAAGTAGCGGCGGAACTGACGCTCCAGTACACCATAGATACGCTTGACCTTCTGCTTTTCACGTAACTGATTGCCGTAGTCGGAGGTGCGAGCGCCCGAGGTACGGCCATGCTGACCAGGTTTGGAATCGAGCTTGCACTTGGATTCCAGCGAGCGTCGTGCGCTCTTCAGGAAAAGGTCGGTGCCTTCACGGCGTGAGAGTTTAGCTTTGGGTCCAATATAACGTGCCACGTTGTTTCCTTTTTTTCAGTGACGCCCCGGCAGCAATGCTGTCAGGCGCTAGTCTGGTCTGCGTGCTACCAGACGGTGGTCTTCAGAACAAAACCCGCCTGACGAGGCGGGTCACCTGCGGATGCTACTTAAAAAGGCTTAGATACGGCGACGCTTCGGCGGACGGCAGCCGTTATGGGGCACGGGCGTGACATCCTGGATCTGGGTGATCTTGATGCCGAGGCTGTTCAGAGCACGAACCGCAGATTCGCGACCCGGGCCGGGGCCCTTGATGCGAACCTCGAGATTCTTGACACCGCATTCAACGGCAACTTTGCCAGCCGCTTCAGCAGCAACCTGTGCTGCAAAGGGGGTCGATTTGCGCGAGCCCTTGAAGCCAGCACCACCCGATGTCGCCCAAGACAAGGCATTGCCTTGACGATCAGTGATCGTGATGATGGTGTTGTTGAAGGACGCGTGAATATGCGCGATACCCTCGGCAACGTTCTTTTTGACTTTCTTGCGAACGCGCGCGGATGCGGCGTTGTTCGGTGATTTTGCCATGGTGGTTTCCTTGAATCCGCTACAGGATTACTTCTTCAGCGCTTGCGCTGCTTTACGCGGTCCCTTGCGGGTGCGGGCATTGGTTCGTGTACGCTGGCCGCGAACCGGCAAGCCGCGGCGATGACGAAGACCGCGATAGCAACCGAGGTCCATCAGTCGCTTGATGTTCATCGACAGCTCACGGCGGAGGTCACCCTCTACGATGAACTTGCCGATCTCGTCGCGCAGCTTTTCAAGTTCGTTATCGTCGAGATCCTTGACCTTCTTGTTGATCGGAACGCCGGTAGATGCACAGATCTTCTCTGCGCGCGGGCGACCGATGCCATAGATGGCGGTCAGGCCAATCACGGTGTGCTGGTGGTTGGGGATGTTGACCCCTGCAATACGTGCCATGCGTTATTCCTCGATCAATAACGTTAAATTAACCCTGGCGCTGCTTATGGCGGGGTTCGGTGCAAATCACGCGAACGACGCCCTTGCGCTTGATGATCTTGCAATTGCGGCAGATCCGCTTCACTGATGCGAGCACTTTCATGGTGGCCCTCTTTCTTTCAGTCTTCTAATTACTGGCTAGTTACTTTGTGCGGAAAACAATCCGCGCCCTGCTCAAATCGTACGGCGTCAGTTCGACTGTCACCTTGTCGCCCGGAAGTATGCGGATATAGTTCATTCGCATCTTTCCAGAAATATGCCTCGCCCTGCATCTGAATCACGTCGTCTTTGGACATATGAAGCGTTTATTCCTTTATCTCAGCGCGGCAAGATGCCGCCTTTGAAGTTTGCCTTGCGCAGCAGCGATTCATACTGCTGCGACATTACATAGTTTTGTACCTGCGCCATGAAGTCCATCGTAACCACCACGATGATCAGCAGCGACGTGCCACCGAAATAGAAGGGCACATTCCAACGAGCGATCAAGAATTCTGGCAGCAAGCAAATCAGCGTGATGTACACCGCCCCCGCCAGCGTAAGACGCGTCAGGATCCGGTCGATGTAACGCGCGGTCTGCTCGCCCGGACGGATGCCAGGAACAAAGGCGCCGCTCTTCTTCAGGTTGTCGGCGGTTTCTTTGCTATTGAACACCAGCGCGGTATAAAAAAAGCAGAAGAACACGATCGCAGCCGCATAAAGCAACGCATGAATAGGTTCACCCGGTGCCAGTGAAGCTGCCAGATCTTTCAGAAAACGAACAACACCACTATCAACATTCCCTGAGGTGAACCAGCTTGTGATCGTTGCCGGGAACAGGATGATCGACGATGCGAAGATCGGCGGGATAACTCCCGACATATTCAATTTCAGTGGCAGATGACTGCTCTGTCCGCCATACACCTTGTTTCCTACCTGACGCTTCGCATAATTGACCAAAATCTTGCGTTGGCCACGTTCAATGAATACGACGAGATAGGTCACTAACGCAACGATCACACAGATCAGAATGGCGCTCAACGCGTTCATGGAGCCTGTGCGAACAAGTTCGAACAAGCCGCCCAGCGCGTTGGGCAAACCAGCGGCAATGCCCGCGAAGATGATGATCGAGATACCATTACCCAAGCCACGCTCGGTAATCTGTTCGCCCAGCCACATCAAAAACATCGTCCCCGTCACCAGCGTCACCACGGTCGTAAAACGGAAAGCCAGACCCGGGTCGATCACCAGACGCGCCTGGGATTCCAGTGCAATGGCAATGCCCAACGCCTGAAAGGTCGCCAACAGCAGCGTTCCGTAACGGGTGTATTGCGTGATCTTCCGGCGACCCGATTCGCCTTCCTTTTTCAGCGCTTCGAGCTGCGGTGACACGACTGACAGCAGCTGCATGATGATCGATGCCGAGATGTACGGCATGATGCCCAACGCAAAAATCGTGAAGCGCGATAGCGCACCACCAGAAAACATGTTGAACATGCCCAGGATACCGCCGCGGTTCTGATTGAACAGCGCGGCCAGCTGAACCGGGTCGATGCCCGGAACGGGAATGTGCGCACCTATTCTGAACACCACTAGCGCAGCCAGCAAGAACCATAAACGACCCCATGGGAAGCCGCTGGCTGCACTTTTAGCGAGTTTCGGAGAGGTTGCCACTTGATCCCAGCCTAGTCCCTGGTTACTCGATCGAACCGCCAGCGGCTTCGATCGCAGCCTTGGCACCGGCCGTCGC
Source organism: Oxalobacteraceae bacterium (assembly GCA_010024875.1). GTDB lineage: Bacteria > Pseudomonadota > Gammaproteobacteria > Burkholderiales > Burkholderiaceae_D > Pernthalerella. Next base: position 43,354 of record RGFZ01000019.1, read on the forward strand.
GATCAGCCCCTTGATGACCAATTTCTTGGTCAGGTCACCGGACTTGATCACGCGAACGACGCGTGCCAGCTCGGGGACGATGCCAGCCTTTTTCAGCACAAGCACATCAACCTCACTCACCGGCAGTTTTTCCAGTTCGGACAAGCGCACTTCAGCCTTGAAAGGCTTGCTCTGCGATTTGAAACCGCGCTTGGGCAGTCGACGTTGCAGCGGCATCTGGCCGCCCTCGAAACCCACTTTGTGAAAACCGCCTGCGCGCGACTTCTGACCCTTGTGACCACGGCCGGCGGTCTTGCCCAGACCGGAGCCAATGCCGCGACCAACGCGACGTTTGGCGTGCTTGGCACCTGCTGCGGGTTGAATAGTGTTGAGTTCCATGATTTCTCCGTTCGCAAGCAGGGCTTACGACACTACTTTCACGAGATAAGAGACTTTGTTGATCATGCCGCGCACTGCCGGCGTGTCTTCGAGGACGCGCTCGGAATTGATCTTGCGCAGGCCGAGACCGCGCACGGTGTCACGATGCGACTGCTTGGTCCCGATCAAACCTTTGACCAGCTTGACCTTGATAGTGTTTGCCATGTCAGTCACCTCAGCCCAGGATTTCTTCAACCGACTTGCCGCGCTTGGCAGCAATTTCGGAAGGGGTGTTCATCTTCGAGAGGCCGTCAATGGTCGCGCGCACCATGTTGTATGGGTTGGTCGAACCATGTGACTTGGCCACGACGTTGGTCACGCCCATGACTTCGAAGATTGCGCGCATCGGACCGCCGGCGATCACGCCAGTACCTTCTTTCGCGGGGATCATCATCACCGAAGACGCGCCATGACGACCATGCACCGTGTGCTGCAAGGTACCGTTCTTGAGCGAGACCTTGACCATTTTGCGACGAGCTTCTTCCATTGCCTTTTGCACAGCGACCGGCACCTCTTTCGACTTGCCCTTGCCCATGCCGATACGGCCATCGCCATCGCCCACCACAGCCAGCGCGGCGAAACCCATAATGCGGCCACCCTTGACGACCTTGGTGACGCGGTTGACCGCGATCATCTTCTCGCGCATGCCATCGTCCGGCTTGTCGCTCTGCATTTTCTGCTGCATTTTTGCCATGATGAGTCTTCCTTAGAACTTCAGACCGGCTTCGCGAGCTGCATCCGCAACTGCTTTTACACGGCCGTGATAGCGGAAACCGGAGCGGTCGAAGGCAACCTCGGCAATACCGGCTTTCAATGCTTTTTCTGCGACGCGCTTGCCCACCAGCGCCGCCGCCGCAGTATTGCCACCCTTGCCTGTCTTGTCTGCCAGCTCCTTGCGTACCTCTGCTTCAGCGGTCGATGCAGATGCCAGTACCTTAGCGTCGGGGCTGATGATGGCGGCGTAGATGTGCAGGTTGGTGCGGTGAACAGCAAGGCGATTTACTTTTAATTCTGCGATTTTCGCGCGCGTTTGCCGAGCGCGACGCAGACGGGATGCTTTCTTGTCCATGGTCAACCCTTACTTCTTCTTGGTTTCTTTGATCAGCACCACTTCGTCCACATAGCGGACGCCCTTGCCCTTATAGGGCTCGGGGGGACGGTAGTTGCGCACCTCGGCCGCCACTTGGCCGACCTTTTGGCGATCAATGCCCTTGATGATGATTTCTGTTTGCGAAGGGGTCTCGCACTTCACCCCGTCTGGCATCTGATGAACGACCGGGTGCGAGAAGCCCAGCGAGAGATTCAGCTTATCGCCCTGCGCCTGAGCACGAAAGCCCACGCCCACCAGCGAGAGCTTCTTCTCGAAACCTTTGCTGACGCCATTAACCAGGTTGTTAACCAATGCACGGACGGTGCCCGACATGGCGTTGGCTTCACGGCTCTCATCGACCGGCGCGAAGGTCAGCGTGTTGTTTTCATTCTTCACAACGACCTGACCGGTCAGCGGAAGCGACAGCGTACCCTGCGGGCCTTTGACCGAGATCTTATCGGCTGCAATCGTGACTTCAACGCCAGAAGGCAGCGGGATCGGCATCTTACCTACTCGTGACATGTCGTTCCCTCCTTAGGCCACGTAGCACAGGATCTCGCCACCGGTACCGGTTGCGCGCGCCTTGCGGTCAGTCATGACGCCCTTGGGCGTGGAAACGATGGTGACACCGAGACCATTCATTACCGTCGGAATCTCGCCTTTGCCACGGTAGATGCGCAGACCAGGGCGCGAAACGCGCTCGATCTTTTCGATCACGGGACGACCTGCGTAGTACTTCAGCTCGATGTTCAACTCGGGCTTGCTGCCCTGACTCACGCTGAAATTTTCAATATAGCCTTCGTCCTTCAGCACGCGCGCGATGGCCACTTTAAGCTTTGACGAGGGCATTACAACAGTCGACTTGTTTACGCTCTGCGCGTTACGGATACGCGTCAGCATATCGGCGATAGGATCGCTCATACTCATCGCATCTTCTCCTATTACCAGCTGGCTTTGGTCATACCCGGGATCTCGCCGCGCATGGCGATCTCACGGAGCTTGATACGGCCGAGGCCGAACTTGCGGAAGGTGCCGCGCGGACGACCTGTCAATGCGCAACGATTGCGCTGACGGTTCGGCGCGGAGTTGCGCGGCAGCGCCTGCAGTTTCAGACGAGCCTCGTAACGCTCTTCTTCCGACTTCGACTGGTCGTCGATGATGGCTTTCAACTCGGCGCGCTTGGCAGCGTATTTCTTTACCAGTGCAGCGCGCTTTTGTTCACGGTTAATCAGTGCCAGTTTTGCCATGGCAACCTCAATTTCTGAACGGGAATTTGAATGCGGCGAGAAGCGCCTTGGCTTCTTCGTCGCTCTTGGCGGTCGTGGTGATGCTGATGTTCATCCCACGCAGCGCATCGATCTTGTCGTACTCGATCTCGGGGAAAATGATCTGCTCTTTCACACCGATGTTGTAGTTGCCACGACCATCGAATGCCTTACCCGAAACACCACGGAAGTCACGCACGCGAGGAAACGCGATGGTGATCAGGCGATCCAGGAATTCGTACATGCGTGGACCACGCAAAGTGACCATGCAACCGATAGGGTAGCCCTCGCGTATCTTGAAGCCCGCGATAGCCTTGCGAGCCTTGGTCACGACAGGCTTTTGGCCTGCGATCTTGGTCATGTCGCCGACTGCGTGCTCAATGATTTTCTTGTCAGCGACTGCCTCGGACAAACCCATGTTGAGGGTGATCTTGGTCAGACGCGGGACTTCCATCACCGACTTGTAACCGAACTTCGCGGACAAGTCAGCGACAACCTTGTTTCTGTAGAGTTCTTGTAGACGTGCCATGATTTTTACGCCTTCACAACTTCGCCGCTGGACTTGTAAACGCGAACGCGCTTGCCATCGACCAGCTTGACACCAACGCGATCCCCCTTGCCGGTAGCGGCATTGAACAGCGCGACATTGGAAATGTGGATGGGCATGGTCTTGTCAACGATGCCTCCGACTGCACCCGTCATCGGATTGGGCTTGACAGCCTTTTTCACGACATTGACGCCCTCGACGATGACATGCTGCGCATCCACGCGCTGCTGCACGACACCGCGCTTGCCCTTGTCTTTGCCGGTCAGGACGATGACCTCATCGTTTTTACGGATCTTCTCCATGACGACTCCTTACAGAACTTCCGGCGCCAGCGAGACGATCTTCATGAAGCGCTCTGTGCGCAGTTCACGAGTGACCGGTCCGAAAATGCGCGTACCAATGGGTTCGAGCTTGGCGTTCAACAGCACGGCAGCATTGCCGTCGAAGCGGATCAGCGAGCCATCCTGACGACGCACGCCTTTCGCGGTGCGCACGACGACAGCGTTATAGATTTCGCCTTTTTTGACACGCCCGCGAGGAGCGGCGCGCTTGACGGTGACCTTGATAACGTCACCCACACCAGCGTAGCGGCGTTTTGAACCACCCAGCACCTTGATGCACATGACTTCTTGTGCACCCGTGTTGTCGGCTACCTCGAGCCGGCTCTCAGATTGAATCATGATTTCTCTTTCCCAACTTAACCCGCGCGGGAGGCAGGATGCCCCCTTGTGCGGTCAGTCTTGGTCCCGCCAGCCCCTCCGTAAACGAAGCCGCTGATTGGGTTGACAAAAAAGCTATGCGTTTTTACTTCTGCTGCTGCCCGAGCGGAGGGACCCCGCTCGAACTCCCGCATTGAAGCGGGAAAGCCCATCATTATGCCTTATGTAGGGTCTGAAGCGCAAGTGTTAGACCGCCTGCGCTTGCTGCACTACCTTGGTAACCGTCCAGGACTTGGTTTTCGAGATCGGGCGACCTTCCTGAATTTCAACGGTGTCGCCGGTCTTGGCGACGTTACCTTCGTTGTGAGCGTGATACTTATTCGAGCGAACAATGATCTTGCCGTACAGCGGATGACGCACCCGGCGCTCGATAAGAACCGTCACCGTCTTGTTCATCTTGTCGGAGACCACGGTACCGACCAGCGTGCGCTTGAGCGCTTTCTTCTCTGTCGCGTTCATTATTGGTCGTCCTTCTGGTTGATCACGGTCTTCACGCGTGCGATGTCACGACGAACTTTTTTCAGCTGCGAAGTGTTTTGTAGCTGCTGGGTCGCGACCTGCATGCGCAGACCGAATTGGGCTTTCAACAGGTCATTCAGCTCTTTCTTAAGCGCTGTCACGTCCTTGCCCTGGAGTTCAGATGCTTTCATTTGGATGCTCCCTTATTGGCCGACCTGACGAACAACGAAGGTGGTCGACAGTGGCAGCTTGGCAGCGGCGAGGCGGAACGCCTCGCGCGCCAGCGCTTCATCGACACCATCCATCTCGTACAGGACCTTGCCCGGCTGGATCTCGGCGACGTAGTACTCCGGATTGCCTTTACCATTGCCCATACGGACTTCAGCAGGCTTGTTGGATATCGGCTTGTCCGGGAAGATCCGAATCCAGATGCGACCGCCACGCTTGATGTGACGGGTCATCGCACGACGCGCGGATTCAATCTGACGCGCAGTGATGCGACCGCGACCGGTTGCCTTCAGTCCGAACTCGCCAAAGGACACGGAGGTACCACGCTCGTGCGAAATACCCTTGTTGCGGCCTTTTTGCTCTTTACGATATTTTCTGCGTGCTGGTTGCAGCATGATTATTCTCCTGCTTTCTCGGCCGGTGCTTCGGGAGCAGCGGCTTTTTTGGCGCGCACTCGTTTGGCTGCCGGGGCTGCCGGCGCTGCCGGCGCTGCGGCGGCCTCCGCTGGACCCGGCTCGGCGCGCTTGGTGCGTGCACCACGACCTGCGGGCTTGCCATCGTCACGGCGAGGCGCGCGGCGCTTGCGCTCGTCGTCGGTTGCCACCTCGGCCACCGGCGTCTCTCCGCTGGCCAGACGATCGCCCTTGTAGACCCAGACCTTGATCCCGATGATGCCGTAGGTGGTCTCTGCCTCGCCAAAGCCATAGTCGATGTCGGCGCGCAGCGTATGCAGTGGTACCCGACCCTCGCGATACCACTCGGTACGGGCAATCTCGATGCCGTTCAGGCGACCGGACGACATGATCTTGATACCTTGCGCACCGAGTCGCATGGCGTTCTGCATTGCGCGTTTCATCGCGCGACGGAACATGATTCGCTTCTCAAGCTGCTGAGCGATTGAATCAGCTATCAGTTGTGCATCGGTCTCAGGCTTACGAATCTCTTCGATGTTGACGTGCACGGGCACGCCCATCATCTTGCCTAACGTGGACTTCAGCACTTCGATGTCTTCGCCCTTCTTGCCGATCACAACACCCGGACGCGAGCTGAAAATCGTGATGCGCGCGTTCTTGGCAGGGCGCTCGATCAGCACACGGCCAACCGAAGCGTTCTTGAGCTTCTTTTTAAGGAAAGCGCGTACGCTCAGGTCTTCCTTGAGCATGCCGGCAAAGCTGCTGTTACCCGCAAACCAACGGGAGCCCCAGTTACGGGTGACAGCAAGACGAAAGCCTGTCGGATGAATTTTCTGTCCCATCGTGACTCCCTTAGTTACCGACAGTCACGTAGATGTGACAGGTTTGTTTGGAAATGCGGTCGCCCCGACCTTTCGCGCGAGCGGTGAAGCGCTTCAGCACAGCACCCTTCTCGACGAAAATGGTCTTGACGCTCAGCTCGTCGATATCGGCACCGTCGTTGTGCTCCGCATTCGCGATCGCAGACTCCAATACCTTCTTGATGATGACCGCACCTTTTTTAGGGCTGAAAGTCAAAATGTTGAGCGCCTGCTCGACCTTTTTACCGCGAATCAGGTCAGCAACGAGGCGGCCCTTCTGTGCCGACAGACGCGCGCTGCGGAGAGTAGCTTTAGT
>RGFZ01000181.1 GCA_010024875.1 Oxalobacteraceae bacterium
CCTGCACCGCGTTCCCGCCCTGCACCCGTGCCGGCGTTTCAGTACATGTTATTTAAACCCAATTTTCCTTCGGCGTTTTTCATCTGTGCTGTTGAGCGATTTAAGCGTGCCGATGACCGCATCGATCACTTGGTCGTGGTTGTCCAACCGGGCGTGGGCTTCGCGTACGCTGTCTTCGATCTTAGGGAGGGCGAGTTTAAGGCCGCTGATAGCCACGAACGCCCTGACGACCATGATGCCCATCTTGATCGCCAGCTCGCTGTTCAGGATGTTCGCCGCCTGAATGACGCCATGCTCCGTGAACGCCCATGGGAGGGTGCGATCACCTCCTCGCCCTTTTGAGGTCGCAATGTGCGACCTCAAAGCCTCGCGCTCTTCGCCGGTCAATCGAAAGGCAAAATCATCCGGAAACCTGGCTAGGTTGCGTTTGACCTGCTCGTTGAGGCGTTTGGTGCTGACTCCGTAGAGCCTGGCTAGTTCCGCCGCTAGGATGACCTTGCGTCCCCTTAAGTCGATGATCCGGGACGCAATCTTCTCAGCGGTGATGTCGGTGGTCATGCCACAGTTGATTCGAGGCCTTGCGGCTGCTCAAGTGCCCCTGCTGCCATAGATTGCCGAGCTTTGGTTGAGGGATGTTAACTAGGACACTCTCCTGCGAAGAGGGGACACGTGGGCATGGTGACAAGGGGTGATGCCCGAAGAGTGCAGAGTACGGATGACGGATTACAGAAATGAAAAGGTACCAACCTCCCGGTCCCCGGTTCCCCTTTTTCATTCTACCATCTCCCCCTTGCCCCCGTGTCCCCTTGTCACCATGTCCCCTCGCTCGCGCTCCCGACCTCAAGATGACTCTAGGGTCTTCCTGTCATCAAAACCCGCTTGAGCTCACCGCAACGGTCAGCCAATTTACTGCTCAGGTGTGTAGGCCATCTCGGGATGGCCGAGATATCTCTCAACGGGGCGCTCAGCGCCCCGTTTTCCTTTCGGCATCACTCAAAGAGGGCGGTATTCCGACGGATCAAGGGCAGCGCGTGACCGTCTTGGAAGGCGCTTGAAGGAGTCAGGGCCTGCTTCGTGAGGAAAGCGGAGAGGTCCGCCAATTGCAGGAAATCGCTGTCTTGGGAGTTGAGGCCGAAGGGTAGTTCGATGATGGCGCCAGGGTGTGTTTGGAGGATGGGTCTGATCAGGTCATGCTTCGGTGCGGTCCGATGGTCGTCGCAAATCACGATCATGCCGACGGCAGGGCAGGGTTGTCTCTCGTCCGCGATGCGCTGCAGCGCCGCTGCGACTAGTTGGTTCCAAGCCTGAGCATAGGTCAGTTCCGGGTCTCCCCGTTCCTTTTCGATGATCACCCTGACTGGTCGGAGTCTCGGATGGTTAAGCATGAAACCCACGGCGTGCAAGGCGCAGCGGATACGCGAGGTGAGCGAAAGCTGGTATTGGTTGGAGTTCTTGCTCAGGAACTCGGACGCATGTAGCTCCGCCTCGGCCGGCAGTCCGAACTGTTGGGTGAGACGTCGCCGCATGGCCTTGGCGTCGAGGTAGGTTGCTTGCCAGTCGCTGTGGTGGATGAGCAATCCGCATAGGATGAAATGACTGCTCGCCCCGGCTTTTGTGCCCGTATCACCGCTTTCGTCTACATAGAGAAAATGCATGCGAGACATTCCTGCCTCATTGCACCGCCCTCAACCCCTCGCCCCTGAGCCCCAT
>RGFZ01000182.1 GCA_010024875.1 Oxalobacteraceae bacterium
TTGCAGCGCCCGCGGCAGACGTTAACTTCAGCGCCCTTCAGGCAATGCCGACTGTATCCCGTAAGGGAGGATTAGGCCCGCCCTACTTTGATGCAGCCGGGTGTGCGCCTGCCAGCGTACATCGATCGAGCCATCGGGGATCACCAGTTCGGGCCGCCTGCGCCGTGAAAGGGGTGCAGGCAACGCGGTGCCACAACCACCTGGACGGCGTTCACCACGCCCTGCCGGGGCCATGCCACAAGCGTCCGGTCGACGAGACGCGTGCGGTGCGCTGCCACGCATCGAACGTACAAGTGACCACAAGTCGCGGCGTGTCCTCACAGGGTCGACGGTTTCGTCAACTGCTGCTTCCTTGGGACCGTACTGGCGCGTGGGGAGAGTGAAACCCCCGTTTCCCGTATGGGGATTCCCGAAGTGGCGGCGTTGGTGAACCTCGGTGGAACGACCCCGGGAAGGATGGGTTGTCGCCGTAACCAAGCAGTCGCTGGCCTCGAATGCACCTGCCGTGCATTCACGCCTCTGGCGTGGCCGGAATTGATAGGGAGATCACCGCACCATGGCACTTCGGATCAACTACAACGAAGCCGCCTCGAAGGCGCAACGTGGCTTGGCTGCCAGCCAGGACGTGTACGCCGCGCAGGCGGAGGCACTCTCGACGGGCCTGCGGATCAACAGGGCGTCCGACGACGCCGCCGGAATGGCGGTTAGCGAGCGCCTCAAGAACCAGGTACGTGGCCTCAACCAGGCACAACGCAACGCGCAGGACGGAATCTCGATGATCCAGACCGCCGAGGGCGGGCTGAGCGAGATTGCGGCCATCCTTGCGCGCATGCGCGAGCTCGCAGTCCAGTCGGCAAACGACACATTGACGTCAACCGACCGGACTAACCTCAACGCCGAGTTCACCCAACTTCAGGCTGAAGTCACGCGGATCGGCAACGCGGTCCAGTTCAACGGCACGGTCCTGCTCAATGCGAGTGCTTCCTTCACGCTTCAGGTCGGTGCAAACACGACCGCTGGAACGCTCACGCTATCCATGACCGACAACCGTGCCTCTGCCGCGGGGATTGCGATCACGTCGAATGACGTGACGACCCAAGCAAACGGTTCCGCCGCCATTACGCAGCTGGATACGGCAATCAACACCATCAGCACGAACCGGGCGAGCCTGGGGGCGATGCAGAGTCGCCTCGAGAGCGCAGTTCGGTCACTTGCGGTGGCATCGGAAAACGCGGCGGCTGCCAACAGTCGCGTGGGCCGGAATCTCAGTCCTTGCCCAAGCAAATCAGGCCCCGGGAATGATTCTGGACCTGCTCAAGTAGGCACGGCGAGGTCGGGACTGCCTATCCCTACCGAAGCCAAACAGGAATACATGGCTCTGGGGTCGCCTGCCATTGACCTTGGAGTTCTTGCAGATAGGGAGATCGAACCACCATGGCACTTCGCATCAACTACAACTTGGCGGCATCCGTCGCCCAGCGCAGCCTCGGCGCCAGCCAAGACAACTACGCAAAGCAGGCCGAGCGCCTCGCCACCGGCCTGCGCATCAACAAGGCCGGCGACGACGCCGCGGGCATGGCCGTCTCCGAGCGCCTGAAGAACCAGGTGCGCGGCCTCAACCAAGCCGCCCGCAACGCCCAGGACGGCATCAGCCTCATCCAGACCGCCGAGGGCGCCATGGGCGAGGCACACACCATCCTCGCCCGCATG
>RGFZ01000183.1 GCA_010024875.1 Oxalobacteraceae bacterium
GGTGGATGGACCCGAAGCACTATCTTGAGCAGTACCACATCAAGTACAACGCGTCGCTCGACAAGGACAAGTGGATCGACACCTTCACCCAGATGCGTGACTTTGCGCGCAATCCTGGCTGCCCGACGATGACGGGGTGGGTGCTGGAGGCGTTCGAGAAGGCGCAGTTCACGAAGTGGGTGCGGAACCCGTACTACTGGTGCGTCGACAAGGAAGGCAACCAGCTTCCGTACATCGACCGCATCGAGCACATGAACTACCAGGACACCGAGGTGTTCAAGCTCCGCATCACCGGCGGGCAGCTTGACTACGTCCACGGTGGCTGGTCCGGCCTCGCCCTCGCCGATGTCCAGACCCTCCGCGCCGCCGAGGCGAAGAGCGGGATGGAGCTCCGGTTCTGGGACGGTGGTTCCGGCACCTCCTCCATGTACTTCTTCAACTGGGACTTGGCGGATCCGAAGATGCGCGCGCTCATCCGCACGCCGAAGTTCCGCAAGGCGCTCTCGCACGCGTTCAACCGGTCGGCCGTCCGCAAGGCCATCTACTTCGACACCGGTGAGCTGACCTCCGGGACGATGTCGCCGAAGGCTCTTGAGTACAACGTGCCGGGCGGGAAGTCCGTGTATGAGGAGTGGCGTGACAGCGCCATCAAGTACGACCCGGCCGCCGCGAAGGCCCTCCTTGCCGAGATTGGGCTGAAGGACACCAACGGTGACGGCTTCCTCGAGATGGCCGATGGCACCCCAATCGAGGTGACGCTCGACTTCTCCGCCACGCAATCGCCGTTGGGAGTACATGTCCGGAAGAACGAGTTCCTCGCGAAGGACTGGAACGCGGTCGGCATCAAGACCAGCCTGGACCCGATTCCTTCCACGTCCATTGACCAACTCTGGGCTACTGGCAAGAAGATGACCAATGCGGACTGGGGAGTCGGCGACGGCCCGAACCACCTCGTCTACCCCCAGTGGGTTGTCCCGATGGAGCCAACTCGTTGGGCGCCGCTCGCCGGCAACTGGTACCTCGTCCGTGGCACCACCCGCGAGGGCGCCGAGGCGGACAAGGACCCGTACGAGCGCACTCCCCCGCGTGCCGCGCCTGAGGCCGGCTCGCCGATTGCGCGCCTCTGGGAGATTTACGACCAGACCAAGATCGAGCCTGACGTGAACAAGCGCAACAAGCTCGTCTGGGACATGATCAAGATCCACGTTGAGGATGGGCCGTTCTTTAGTGGCCTTGCCTCGAATACGCCGGCAATCGTGCTCGTGAAGAAGGGCCTGAACAACGTGCCGAAGCGTGACGACCTGGCGCTTCGTGGGTTCGTGGCTCCGTGGATTCACCCGACGCCGGCCGTGTACGACCCGGAGACGTACTTCTTCGACAACACGGCCACGCGCTAGACCGTCGCAGTCCGAAAGCCATACGTACGCATGATCGCGTTCCATGCGTCGACCATGCGTACGTACCTCCCCATAAAGGAGCGGTCGTGGACGAGCGCTCTCGCATCAAGCAGACCATGTGATCGCGCGTCCGCTCTCCGGGTGAACCCTGATTGTCACGACCGTGTGGACGCATAGTTGCGGTTTGAATGGCCGTTCCCCTACAGTGATTTCAGGTTCCGGTCAGCAATTCGTGTACCGACGGTTATCGGGTACGCGGGAGGACAGGGAACGGTCGAAAGTAG
>RGFZ01000184.1 GCA_010024875.1 Oxalobacteraceae bacterium
TTCACCGTTAACGTAACCAATACAGCTGCAACCTCCACAACATTTACTGTTGCTGGTTCAGGTCTGCTTGCTGGCGCTACTTCTGCAACCTTTACTTTAACCACCCAGAGCTTTGTCTTTGGTACTGGTTGGGGTGTTGGTTCAGCTGCAGCTATCGGTGCGGGTGGATCTTCTGGTGCGGCTGTAGCTGGCGCTGGTTTGATTGACTCAAACCAAACAGCGGCATGGAACTCACCTGATAAAACGGGTACAGCAGCATCACCTGCTGCACTGAATGGAACTCCTGCAACAGCATCCGATACTGTTTATGTCAGCACTGCGAAGAAGGCGGTAACGTTGACATGGCAGCTCTCAGGAGCCGGAACATTCCCTGTCACCGTTGAAGCTGTCTCAACAACCAGCAGCACTCCTGCAGGTATTACTCTTGAGACAGTAAATATCAACTCAGGAACAGATACTCAGACCACACTTACTTTGACCGCCACAGCACCTGTTGCTGGACAGTCATACAAAGTAACGTGGAAGTCTGCAGCGACCACTTCTGTCTCTGCAACATTTAGCTACATCGATCCTGTTGTTAACGCAACATACGGATCTGTAACTCTTAACCCAGCATCTGCTGGTAAGGCACTTGCATCATCAACCGTAACAACCATTGCAACGATTAAGGATCAGTTCAACTCTCCAGTTTCTGGCGCAGTTGTCCTCTGGTCTCAGACAGGGCGCAATGCAACGCTTTCTGAAGTCTCCAAGACGACAGATAGCAACGGTGAGTCTTCTTATGCATTTACCGATGATGCAACACCTGCAACAACTACATCAGAAGTTGTCTCTGCTCGCGCAGGAACAGCTGGTTCTGGCGGATACACTTCATCAAGCTCTGTAACCTATACATGGGTAACAGCGCTGACTGCAGGATCTATCCGACTAACCAATAACGGTGATACCACTGATGGAAATGCAGTTGATGCCTCTGTTACCTTCACAGCAACAGTTCTTGACGCATCAGGATTAGCTCTGAGCGGCTATCCTGTCGTCTTCACTGGTGATGATGAGACTTATTTCAGCACCACTGCCAATACTGTGACCTACTGGACCGGAACAAACGGCCAGATCACCGCAGTATTTAAGGGTTATAAGGCTGGAACAGGTACTGTGACTGCAAGCTCTGGTGGTAAGAGCGCGACAAGCGACTTCACCATCATCGCAGGTGGCTCACGTGCTATTGCAGCAAATGCAACTGCTGCGTCAATGGCAGCTGGTTCATCCAAGCGTGTGACAGCAACTGTTACCGATATCTACGGAAACCCTGTTGAAGATGCAACAGTAACCGTGAAGTATGTTGGAACAGCAGGACGCGTCTCCTCCGTTAATGGAGTAACTGGCGCATCCTCAACAACAGATGCAAACGGACAAGTAGTAGTTGAACTTGCATCCGATGCAGCCACTGGTGCAGGAACAGGAACTCTAACTCTTGAGATTACAGCAGGAAACACTTCAACTGCTGCTCTTACGACAAAGGGAACTGCTCGCCCAGCTAAGGTTGAAAAGGCAACAGTTGCAGTAACAATCACTGCAGCTGATTCATCCGTTATCGATGCAGCTAACGCTGCAAATGATGCTGCGGCTGAAGCAATCGATGCAGCTAACGCTGC
>RGFZ01000185.1 GCA_010024875.1 Oxalobacteraceae bacterium
GTGGCTGCCGGGAGCACGTTTACCTACGTCAACGACATGTCAGTCACGCTCACACCCGAGCTGGCGGGCCAGGGCATTGTCCAGCTCAGAGGGATCAACACGATCAACGTCGGCGATTTCGACCTCACCCGCGCCAACCCCAGCTTCAGCGGCGAGATGCGCTTAGGCGACAATGCCCGTCTCAAGCTCGGTACGGCTGCAGGCCTCGGCACGGCGACGCTGGATGTGTCCAGCGGCTCCGGTGTCTACGTGTACACCACCACCGCGATCACCACGGCGCTGAGCATCGCTGGCCAGGGGTGGAACGAAGGAGCCGGCCGCCTGGGTGCCCTGCGCTTGGCGAACGGGGCCTCATGGGCTGGCACCGTCGCGCTCACGGCGGATGCCGATGTCGGCGTCTATGGCAGCAGCGAGTCTGCTTCCATCACCGGCGTGATTTCCGGGGCCGCCACGAGCCGCCTCTGGAAAACCTGGAGCGGCACCCTCACCCTCTCAGGCCTCAATACCTACGCCGGTGGCACCGGCATCGCGCAAGGCGTATTGGCGGTGACACTGTTTTGAAGCTGAATTAAGTTGCGCTGCTGGCCACCGGCGTCCAGTAGATTTCCAATCGTCTGGCTGAAGCCGTCGAGAGCAAATTCGTTGTACCAGCCGCCGGTATAGGAGGTGCCATCGAAGCTCACATTCACATTGGAGCCGAGCTGGTTAGCGGCAAGCGTGTGCACGCCAACGAAATAACCGCCAGAGGTATTGGAGCCTGTTGAGTTGTCGTTATTGATCCGCACCGTGCCACTGGGGCGTTCCGTGCTGCCCGTGGGGGCGTTGTATAACGCGGGGCCGGTTTGATTGTTGAGATAGAGCTTGCCGCCGCGGATCACGGTGTCGCCACCGAAGGTGTTGGCAGCTGTGAGCGTGAGGCCGTAGTAGCCGGTTTTCTCTAGGCCGAAGCTGTTGACGCCGTCGTCGATGACGCCGCTGATCGCGAGGTTGCCTGCTCCACTGGTGTGGATCCGGGCGTTGTTGGCCAGGGTGATCGGTCCGCTGAGGGTGACGAGGTTGCTGGAAGAATGGCGAATCGCCCCCAGCTGTGAACCGTCCGGCTCCTTCCAGCCGCTACCGGCCAAGTAACCACGTACAACTGCTTCGACCAAAATTGGCTTTAGACGTTTTGCCACAACCGCGCGTCCGCGCACCTGATCCACTTCATCAGGAGCAACTACTGTTGCAGGGTCAATTCCGGTAAGGTGATTTGGGATGACATTGCCTAGTTTTTCAAACCAGAAGTTCGCCATTTGATTGAGTACTACACCCTTTTCAGGAATAGGCTCACCCATCACCACATCAAATGCTGATAAGCGGTCTGTGGTAATCATCAGGAGCTTGTCGTCGCCTAGTGCGTAAACATCACGCACCTTACCTTTAGAAAGCAGTGGCAATGACTTAATCGAAGTTGCGTAAAGCGCTGGCATATTCAGATCACTTCACTATCTGAGCTAACTTGCCGCTCTTGTATAGCTCAGCCATTTTTTCTAATGGAATAGGAGTAATTTTGGATGCCTGACCTGCAGAACCAAAGGCTTCAAAGCGTGCAATACAGACCTTTTTTGCTGCTTCACGAGCAGGTTTCAAATAATCACGAGGATCGAACT
>RGFZ01000186.1 GCA_010024875.1 Oxalobacteraceae bacterium
CCTGCTCTTTCCAATGGCGACTAGCACCTAAGATCACCACGAGCAGCGGACTGTGGATGGAGGCCCCAGTAGGATGGTAGAGCAAATACTCGTGTGTAGGGTCACTGCGTAATACCCGATGAAGCAGCTTGCCCTGTGGCGGGCGCCAAGCCACGGTACTCGTGGAGGACAGCTTCATCTTGTTTTTTTCCATAAGCTTCTCCATCGATATTCACACGGTGACTTGCAGTTTTGCTTTCTGTCCCAAGCTGTGTTTGCGAGTGACGCTGAGCCTGAGCGAGGATCTCCATGGCATTCGCCGCATTTGCAAGGGCTGGACGATCATAGACGGTTAAGCCGAGTGCTTCGGTCGCTTCACGCGCTTGCAAAGGCGCAGCAGAAATGAGACCACTGAGGCCCAGTACGGGTGGACGAGCATGTTGCTTCAGCCAGTGCACGCCGGCACTGGCGCCCATCGAATCCTGTGATGCCATGAGTAATCCACCCACCAGCGAGGCGAAGACTTCAGACTTCAGCAGCGCTGAGGTTTCGACCTGCAAAACACCATCTGCGATTTCCACGACCGCTGCATCGACCCCATGGTTTGCGGTGTGCGCCAATAACGACACCAGAGACGATTCGATCTGCGACGGCGGAACGAGGTAGGTTGTAGACATTCCTGCATCGGTAAAATCGAGCACGGGCGAGGCTCCGGCATCTTTAAGCAGCCAGGTATCGCCGCCCGCGCCAGTACCAGTAATCTTGATGTAGGCAACCCTTAACCCGGCTGCGATCAAACCTCGAACCAAGTAAGCGCAGCTTTGGGTCTTGCCCGAGTCCATACCGGTCCCGACCACAGCGACAGTTGTCAGATGATTCGAGTTCACCTGCGTTAATATCGGAAGAGCATAATCTCGTAAATTAATCCGTCGCCCTTGGTCGTTCGCCAGGAGGCCGATTGGCGTGATTTGGGTTGGATTCTTCATTCTTGCGTGCCATGAAGTGACGCGAGAGGCGATGCCACCCCCTGCAGAAAGATGGCACGGTCCCAAGGTGCTGGGCACCCTGGATTCAAATTGATTCGATGCGTACCGGTTACCATAAGCCACCACAATCTCATCACCGGGAAACATTTGCATTCGTCTTCCACTGGGTAATTGGAGACCAGGGTGCTGGCCGAGGGAGTCCACCACGGCCAAAATCAGGTCGCCGGTCTCGGGCTTGCCAACCGGCGGTAGCAGCAGTACGGCAGTGCTGACAGGGACTCTTCGGGTGGCAAATGCCCAAGCTGCGGCTGAAATACGCAAGGCATCGCTTTTTGAATGAAATTCTGTAGTTCGCATAAACACTTAAGGCAGTGGTACAGCTCAGGATAATCAACTCGAAGTTGTTGCAGGCACATAATGTGCTCTGCTAGCAAGTCGACCTTGATAAGCAGCAAACTTTTTCTGAATCCATAAAGAGATCTGGCCGGTGGTTCAGAGAATAAGAGCGCAACAGATAAACTGGGCTTTTTATTTCCCATCGCCTTTAGTCAAGCACCCAACTGTCCGTCACGCAGAGGACAGTGATTGGTTTCTTTGGATACGAGTGGTGTGTTTAAATCGTCATTAATGTCAAATGCTAGCCAAGGCCATGCAT
>RGFZ01000187.1 GCA_010024875.1 Oxalobacteraceae bacterium
ATTCACAAATTTACTTGTTGTAATCACGGTGTTACCACTTGAGTTGGTAATCGCTTTACTAGATGCAATAGTGAATGTACCTGAAGCCCTCATGAGAATATCACCTGATGAGGTGGTCACATTATTGTTTACATTAATAGCACCACCATAGACAGTAATAGGGCCTGCGATGGAGATTGCATTTGGTAATGTGATGTTAGCTGTGTTGCCACTTGCGCCTATTGTTAATGCGGTTACTGTGCTACCTAAAGTTAAACCAGTTAAGCTTTGAGTTGTTGTAAAACTTGTACTGTATGGAAGGAGCGATAAAGCATAAGCACCACTCGTTGTGACATTAGCGAAGCTAAAGAGACCTCCGGTCATTGTGGCATCAGTGCCAAAAGTAATGTTGCCATTGTAGGTTTGAGTACCTGAGGTCGTGATATTGGCACCAATACTTGAAGTACTTTCAACATCTAAGGTGGTACCGTTAGAAATGGCAGCAGTTGTAGTGAGTGCATTTGTTCTCACCGCAGCTTGGAATGTGGTCGCCCCATTGATCGTCAATTGTGATGGTCTTTGTGAATTACCAATCGTACTTGCAAAGGTCGGTGTACCAGAGACCGTGATCGTACCTTCGGTGGTCGCTAAACCATTGATTGTTCCAGTAATAGTTTTAGCTGTACCTGAGAAGGTTGCGGTGGCAGTACCTGTGTTGTCATCTAAAGTAATGGCAGTGACTGTGACAGTATTCGCGAAGTTAGCTAAAGATGCTTCAGCACTCACATTACCACCGACGATATTAATGTTAGTCCCTGTGACCGTACCATTAAATAATGCAGAACCGGCTTTAGTCGTAGTACCAATGGTGATGGTGTCAGCCGCAATATTGCCTGAGAAGGTAATAATACTTGGTGCACCGTCAGCACTATTAATTACTTGTATAGTGGTAGTGCCATTATCCGTAATTGCAGGTGAGATGGTTTTAGCAGAATTCACATTAAATAAAAGTGTGCCGTAGTTGGCAATGGTGGTTGCAGTCACCGCATCTGAGAAGGTGAGTGTTTGGCCTGCAATATTAGTGATCGTACCTAACGCGGCACTATTACCTACTGCACCCGTAAATACTGCGTTACCGGATCCTGCACCAAAGGTAAGGTTTCTTGTCGTAGCATCACTATTCACGGTACTTGAGAAAGTGATGGTGTTTGATGTCGTCGTGAGTGTAGTAGCAGCCCTAATTTCAACAGGAGCAATATAAGTTTGAGAAGTGGTTGTAGTAAGACTTCCACTCAATTGAACTAAACCAGAGTTTGCAGATGTAAATGCTCCTGATATCGATAAACTATGAGTATTAAGCGTTGCACCTAAAACAAAACCTCCAATATTATTGAGAGTCGTGCTAGAACCTATACTAGATGTGCCTGCTGCAATAGTTTGGCCAATTTTGAGTTGGAAGTCTGTCGATGCAGTATGCAAATTGGTTGTATTAATTCCACCGCCAATCGTTACTGAACCAGTTTGCGTTCCTGCATTAAATGTATTAGTTTCTGTAAGACTAATACGCGCATAGCCATTACCCGTTTGACCTACTTGGGTTCCCCCTGCTGGCGCTGACATTGTGCCATTACCTGCAATGG
>RGFZ01000188.1 GCA_010024875.1 Oxalobacteraceae bacterium
ATCAGCGTGGATCATCGTGCTGTTGTGGGAGCCGCTCGGCGGCTGGATCATTCTGATACTCGCGCTCGTCTATGCGATGCTCAGTGTTCTGCTCGGTCGCGCAGCGATTCGTCTGATTCGCGAGGGTCGTCTCGGTTTGCCACAGACCATCGCCGAATTGCGGCAGGATCGCGACGCACTTGTCACCGAGGATGCGCGATGAATCGCGAAGCGCGCAAAAAAATGTTGATCGTCGAAGGTATGATGCATCGGCTTGAATTAGCCGAGGCCACCCGTCAGCTGCGGCAAGACATTCGACCTGCGAAAGTAGTGTCTCGCTTGCCCGCGCTGCTCTCACTACTCGCTCAGAGCAAAGCCTTGCCTTTGATGGGTACAGCGTTGACGCTACTGAGCGGCAAAGGCATCGTGTCGCGTCTGCTTCGTCGGGTGGTGGTGATCGGCGGCTTCGCCTCGGTGCTGGCCGTGATTGTCAAACGGTGGAAGCGCCGAACAGAGGCGGGCCAGTCATCGCATCCGTCCTGAAGCTGCGTTTGATGCAAAACGACGGTGATAGTCACGTGCCATTGAATATTGTAAGGACACTGGATCCCGGCCTTCGCCGGGATGACAGTGCCAAGGCCTGCTGCCCGCTGAATCGTCATGCTGACACAGGTCAGGATCCATCCTCGTGCACTGCGGACTGCCCATAGGACGAGTGACTGCCAGAGTAAGCTTGGATACTCGCCTGCGCCGGAATGACTGTATAGGCGCTGTCACCCACAGCACCGTCGTCCCGGCGAAGGCCGGGACCCAGTGTCTTTCTTCTGAATGGAGATTTTCTAGATTAACGGACCAGCGATTCTGCAAACAACAGAATCATCCGTGCTTCGATTACTTCTTCGCTTCAGGTTCCTTGAACGACGCGCCAGCGGAATTCGCCATGTGCACGACAGCGCGAGCGACTTCAATATCATCCAGATCCGGATTGCCACCCTTGGCCGGCATCGCGCGTATGCCCTTGATTGCATGCGACACCAACGTGTCATAGCCCTGCTTGATACGTTTGCCCCATGCACCCGCATCACCAAACTTCGGCGCACCCGCAGCACCCACGCTGTGGCAAGCAGCGCAAGCTGCGTTGTACACCTCCGCGCCCGCTTTCAGCGCGCGCGGGGCGCTAGCGTCAACCAGCGTGAAACCTTCATCCGCCACCGGCTTGATGCGTGCGGCGATCGACTCCGGCGACTGCGAATTCGAACCCGCACCAGTTTTCGGCGTGCTGCCCACATACGTCACCAGCAACACGATGACAGCAATCGGCACCACAAAGCCAGCTACAACAGCGGCGATGAGTTGCTTGGGGGTTTTAATCAGGGAATCGTGCTCGTGGTCGCTCATGGTTTCCTCGGAACTGAATAATCTGAAAGCTATGGCAAAGCCTTAGATTATAGGGGAAACAGCGTGTATTCACCGCAAGCCAACCGCGTCTGCGTGGACTGCCCGACCGAAACCCGGTATCCTTGCGCCTCTCCCGTCCTCCGGACCCCGCGGCTGTAGCTCAGTGGATAGAGTATTGGCCTCCGAAGCCAAGGGTCGTGGGTTCGATCCCCG
>RGFZ01000189.1 GCA_010024875.1 Oxalobacteraceae bacterium
CGAGTTTTTGTTCGAGATAATGAATATTCGTGCCGCCCTCGGCAAAGCGGGCATCGACCATCAGCTCGCGATGCAGTGGAATGTTGGTCAGTATGCCCTCAACCACCATTTCGGAGAGTGCAATCTGCATGCGCTTGATCGCCTGATCTCGCGTTACGCCATACGAAATCACTTTGCCGACCATCGAATCATAATTCGGTGGCACGTAATAACCGGCATAGGCATGAGAATCCACACGGATGCCAGGTCCGCCCGGCGCGTGCCAGGATTGTATGCGGCCGGGTGAGGGTGTGAACTTGTACGGATCTTCGGCATTGATGCGGCATTCGATCGCATGCCCTGTGAGCACGATATCGCGCTGACGGTAGCGCAGTTTTTCGCCGGCGGCGATACGAATTTGTTCCTGCACGAGATCGATACCAGTCACCATCTCTGTGACCGGGTGTTCGACCTGAATGCGCGTATTCATTTCGATGAAATAGAACTCGCCCGCCTCATAAAGAAATTCAAAGGTACCTGCGCCACGGTAGCCAATCTTGCGGCAAGCTTCCGCGCAGCGGTCGCCGATTTTTTCGATCAGCTTGCGTGGAATACCTGGCGCTGGCGCTTCTTCGATTACTTTCTGGTGGCGGCGTTGCATTGAGCAGTCGCGCTCGCCCAGCCAGACGGCATTCTTGAATTCATCTGCCAGGATCTGGATTTCCACGTGGCGCGGATTTTCCAGGTACTTCTCCATATACACTTCAGGATTGCTGAATGCGGCGCCAGCTTCGGTTTTCGTCATCGTGACTGCATTGAGTAGCGCCGCTTCTGTATGAACTACGCGCATACCGCGACCACCACCACCACCGGCAGCCTTGATGATGACCGGATAGCCGATCTTTCGCGCTGTTTGAATGATGATTTTCGGATCATCTGGCAAGGCACCATCCGAACCCGGCACGCACGGCACGCCGGCTTTGATCATCGCTTGCTTGGCCGAGACTTTGTCACCCATGAGTCGGATTGAGTCCGAACGCGGACCGATGAAAACAAACCCCGATTGCTCCACGCGTTCGGCGAAATCGGCATTTTCGGACAAAAAGCCATAGCCCGGATGAATGGCCTCGGCATCCGTCACTTCGGCTGCGCTGATGATGGCCGGCATGGACAGATAGCTCTGGGCAGAGGGAGCAGGGCCGATACAGACGGACTCATCGGCAAGTTTCACGTACTTGGCCTCGCGGTCGGCTTCGGAATGGACAACGACAGTCTTGATGCCCATTTCGCGACACGCGCGCTGTATGCGCAAAGCGATTTCGCCACGGTTGGCGATTAGAATTTTTTCAAACATAGGTAGGGAAATGCCCTTAGCGCGCGAGTGTCAGAGCCGAAGTTCGGTTCCGATGGCCTCGCACTTTGCGAAATTAACCAATAATGAACAAGGGCTGGCCGAATTCGACCGCTTGCCCGTTTTCGACCAGAACCTGACGTATGGTGCCACTGGCATCAGCGTCGATTTCATTGAGCAGTTTCATGGCTTCGATGATGCACAGGGTGTCGCCCTCCTTGATCACCGAGC
>RGFZ01000190.1 GCA_010024875.1 Oxalobacteraceae bacterium
TCCTTAGAACTTCAGACCGGCTTCGCGAGCTGCTTCCGCAACTGCTTTGACCCGACCGTGATAGCGGAAACCGGCGCGATCGAATGCGACCTCAGCAATACCGGCCTTCAATGCCTTCTCTGCGACACGCTTGCCAACGAGCGCAGCTGCGGCTGTGTTACCACCCTTGCCTGGCTGGCCAGCGAGCTCCTTGCGAACTTCTGCCTCGGCGGTCGATGCGCTGGCAAGAATTTTCGCGTCCGGGCTGATGATGGTCGCGTAGATATGCATGTTGGTGCGATGCACTGCAAGGCGATTTACCTTGAGCTCTGCGATCTTGGCACGGGTTTGCCGTGCACGGCGCAGGCGAGATGCTTTCTTGTCCATGGTCAACCCTTACTTCTTCTTGGTTTCTTTGATTACCACAACCTCGTCCACGTAGCGGACGCCTTTGCCTTTGTACGGCTCGGGGCTGCGGTAGGCGCGCACTTCAGCGGCAACCTGACCCACCTTCTGGCGGTCAATACCCTTGATAACGATTTCCGTCTGCGTTGGCGTCTCACACTTCACACCAACAGGCATCGTGTGAACGATGGGGTGTGAAAATCCCAGCGACAGATTCAACTTGTCACCCTGAGCCTGCGCTTTGAAGCCCACACCGACCAACGACAGCTTCTTTTCAAAGCCTTTGGTAACCCCATTGACCATGTTATTGACTAGCGCGCGGACGGTACCCGACATCGCGTTGGCCTCGCGGCTCTCATCAGCCGGCGTCAGGTTCAACGTTCCACCTTCATTCTTGATCACAACCTGGCCGGTCAAGGGTAACGCCCCTTAGGCCACGTAGCAAAGGATCTCGCCACCGGTACCGGTTGCGCGCGCCTTGCGATCGGTCATCACACCTTTGGGTGTGGACACAATGGCGACACCCAAGCCGTTCATCACGGTCGGGATTTCGCTCTTACCACGGTAGATACGCAGCCCCGGGCGAGATACACGCTCGATGCGCTCGATGACTGGGCGACCAGCGTAATACTTCAGCTCGATACGCAGTTCAGGCTTGCCGCCCTGATCCGCAACCGCAAAATCCTCAATGTAGCCCTCTTCCTTCAGCACACGGGCAATCGCGACCTTGAGCTTTGATGAAGGCATGGCCACGGTTGTTTTGTTGACGCTCTGCGCGTTACGTATACGCGTTAGCAGATCGGCGATAGGATCGCTCATACTCATCGCTTATTCTCCTATTACCAGCTGGCTTTAGTCATACCCGGAATCTCGCCACGCATGGCGATTTCACGGAGCTTGGTGCGACCCAGACCGAATTTGCGGAATGTGCCGCGCGGACGACCCGTCAGTGCGCAACGATTGCGCTGACGGTTGGGCGCAGAGTTACGCGGCAGCGACTGCAATTTCAGACGCGCGTCGTAACGCTCT
The DNA here is from genome assembly GCA_010024875.1 of Oxalobacteraceae bacterium. Lineage (GTDB taxonomy): Bacteria > Pseudomonadota > Gammaproteobacteria > Burkholderiales > Burkholderiaceae_D > Pernthalerella. The sequence goes on from RGFZ01000190.1 coordinate 1,414, forward strand.
TCTTCCGATTTCGACTGATCGTCGATAATGGACTTCAACTCGGCGCGCTTGGCAGCGTATTTCTTCACCAGTGCGGCGCGCTTCTGTTCGCGGTTAATCAGTGCCAGTTTTGCCATGGCA
>RGFZ01000020.1 GCA_010024875.1 Oxalobacteraceae bacterium
CCTGTGTTGGTCACCAGGTAGGTATAAGTGATCGTCTGGCCGACCGTATTGACCGTCGTGAGGTCAGCATCCTTCTCGATATGCAAGGCTCTTAGCAGAAGCATATTGCCAAAATTCACATTCAACTCATTGGGATGCAACGCACTGATGATAATGGGTAGTGGATTTACTGTCGTTTGCATCCACCCGCCGGGGACGACCTCGCGAACGATATAAGGATCATTGACGGTAGTGCTCTTGTTTGCATCTGGCGTTACAGAGAACGCATACAGACCGCCCGAGGCAGTTATCTGGGATACGTCATTTCCGTCTAATTGGCCATTGTTGTTCAGGTCGAGATAGATGATGACACCATCAATGCCGGACTCACCTGCATCACGAATACCATTGCCGTTCAGATCATTAAACTTGACTCCGCTGATGCTGCCCGCAATGATCGCCGCTGGCGAGAGTTGAATCGATGTGGCACCGGATCCGCCAATATCCACTGTCGTCTGCAGCGAACCCCCCGTCCAGGCACTGGCACCTTTTTCGGTAGGGCTGGGTCCGGCCACATGAAGACCATAGTAAATTTCGGCAACACCATTGGTGGTCGTCGCACCCGTGTAGGTGAACGTGATCGTCACCTTATGGTCCAGCGTTCCGGATCCTAAAGTGGTGATGCCACTGACGTTCGTGATGTTTGCATCTACGGTGTAGATGCCTTGGCTAACGCCACCGAAACTGGTGAAGCCCCCACCATTTGTAAAACTACTGTCTAAGGTGGGGGTAATGGCCGGGTTGGTTACGCCGAGCTGTCCGGGAGTGCGGCTGGTATTGAAAGTGGTCAGATAATCGAAACCTAACGCGTCAGTATTCTGCTGGTAATAGTTATAGGTGACATTGAATGAATAGGACTGGCCGTTTACCAGCGGTACTTGGCTGGAGGCCTTGTAGATGAACACATGCGGGATGACCTCTCCCTCGAAGTAATCGGATTTATTTGCATTAAGGATGTTGTTATTCCACTCCGGTGCTGACTGGGTAGCCGCATCCCCATCAGCCCAATGCTGATAAACCTTGTTGGTTGACCCTGCGGCGTCTGTGAACCCTGCGCTCGCCGTTTGCTGATTAGCTGCCATGGCCGTCAACAGAAAATACCAGTTCAGTGAATCATCAGGATTCACGTACCACGACGTTACTACGGCTCCATTGGCCGTGCCATCCAGATCGAGCTCGCTACCGTCCACAATGCTCCACGCTTCATGTCCCTCGCCACCCAAATCGACAATCACGTCATCCAGCGTGCCCCAGATACCGTCGGCACCAGGGTCACCCGCATGCTGCACCTGAAAGTTCACGGTGCTACCAGGATCAAATCCTGTCGCAGTGATCTCTACCCATGAACCGGGTGCATAGTCTTGTGCATCGGTGCTGACTGTTGTCTGTGTGGCCATTCATCTCTCCTGGTGTGTTCGCAAAATTGGGGTGAGCGCTGATAAATCCAGAATTCACAGGCTTATCAGCATCGGATTGATGGTAGTGAAGCGGCTGGCGTTATACATCCTTCATTTGATGTATGACGCTGCACTAAGGAACGTGTCCTTAGAGCGCCAGCGGTGGCTGGTCTAGTACCATTAGCGGAGAGAGATGACGTACCAGCTCTGCCTGTTTGCGCGCGCCGGTTTTTTTGAGGATGGCGGAAAGCTGTGTACGAATCGTGGTAACGCTGACTTTCAGGCTAATTGCAGCATCGCCCGGTGCCTGACCGTCGAGGATCAGCATAGCAAGCCTCGCCTCGGCGGGTGTCAGACCGTACACTTGTTGAAGCAACTGGCTCACCGGGCCATGCAGTGCGTTTTGCGCGGTTTGTTCAGTTTGCCCATGTACCAGCACCAATGCCGCACGGTCTGACCGGTCGGAATGTCGCATCATGATCGGCAAGACAAGCACTTGCTGCGCAGGCGCGCTGGCGATCCGCAGTATTGATCCCGCAGTATGCGGGGCGATGTCGCAAGCGCTGCGCACCGCATTGGAAAACTTCGTCCTGCAAACGCCGCGCAAAGCAACGTGACGCTTGCCAGCGCCATTCGCCGTGCGCTCCAGCAAGGGCTGAGCATGACTGTTAGCGGCGAGCATGCGCATCGAGGGGTCGAGCAACAGCAAGGGTAGCCGTATCGTATCCAGCAAGAGGTTCGAGCAGACCAGCCGGTGATTAAGCTGGCGGAACTGCGCCATTAGCTCCAGCGCGTAGTGCAATGACTTGATCAGTTCTCCAGCGGGGCTAGGCAATGCATAGATATCTGGCGCTTGAGGGGTTGTCGCTTTCAGCACCAGCAGACCCTCGGCGCCATGGTGCATCGCCAGCCGCAAGCCTAGTGTAGTCGCTGGTGGACTGGCATTCCGCGGGTCGAATTCAGCGGCGCGAGACCGGTCATGTAACACCCTGAAGCGCTGCCATCGTCCGGGCTCCAATGTGGAAGCGATCCCGCACCACTCGAGATGCGGCTCGGACAGGTCATCGGCGCTCAGGTGCCAGCCCCGAGCCACGCGTCGCGCATCGCGCGCACACGTCCAGTTGCCTCGCCTGTCCCATATCCTGACTCCCGCTTGATCGACACCCAGCGACTCGGCCAGCAACCGCAGCGCGTCGGCAAAACGCTGAGGACGAGAGATTCCTTCCAGAAAAAGAGCGGGTAGGCGCGCGTGTACGTCTGAGTCTGCCTGAGTCACTATCTGCTTCACCAAAATAATTTGGTGATGAGCTTACCAATAGCCGGGCACTCACGGTGCTCAGTGGGAGCGATACGAGGGCAATTAGTACACCGCCAATACAAGGGTCACCGGCATGACGGACAGCCGGGCGGCAATCTCGCCCAGGCTAGCGCAAAACTAGTCCGATTTGGAGAGCAGTTCGAAATGCTCGACTTGGGGTGGTGCGGCGAAGAAGGGGCCGACAATGCCGCGCCACTGGGTGAATGCCTCGGAACCACGGAAATCCACCGTATGGTTTTCGAGGGTGTCCCAGAAAATCATCAGTACATAGCGCTCGGGCGACTCAATACCCTTGTTGATTTTGTAGCCGCGGAAGCCCTTGGATTTGCTAATGACGTCTCTAACGCCATGGACGATGGCGGCGTCGAATTCGGCTTGCTTGCCGGGTTGGATGTGGATATCGGCGAGTTCGAGGATCATGGTAGTCATAGTGGTAGGTTGTTGTCGCTGTGCTCATTATCCCATTATTGACCGCTTGGGAGGCACTGAACAAATCCACGTTTTATGGCGAGCCAGCGTAGCTGCGGGACGCGGGGCCTCGAGCAATCAAGGGTTTGTCGCAATGAACGTCGCTGAAAAAATTTCCGGTTTTATTTGAGTAGTGCTTCCGTTGGGATTCAGGTGACCAGTTTTACAATCAAGCCTCATTCGCTCCCCGAAAGATCTCTTATCCCATGCGCGTCACGCTTTTCCATCACGATCAGCAGCAACGCAAGACGTTGGAAAACCTGCTGAAGACGAGCGGCTATCAGGTCTCGGGCTTTGCTCGCCATGAGGCGCTGCACGCGCACTTGCAGAAGGACGAATCCGATCTGCTGCTGGTCGACTGGATCGACGGCAGCGAAGGACTATCCCTGCTGACCAGCCTGCACGAGCAATGGCCCGAGCTTCCGCTCCTGCTGCTGTGCAGCCGCGCGCCCGACGTGGCAGTGCGCGCTGAACTGGCCAGCCATCCGGCAGACGTGCTGCTCAAACCCCTGCGCAAAAATGAGCTGCTGCTGCGCGTGCAGCTACTGATGGATCGGTATCGGCCGGGCCGGTCACGGGGGGAGGTCATTGTGTTTGGTCGCCATGAATTCCTGATGGGCCGCTCGCAGGTAGCGATTGAGGGGAGATCGATGACGCTCACCCAAAAGGAATTTGAGCTGGCACTGTTGTTCTTCCGGCACCTCGGGCGGCCATTATCCCGGGCTTACATTCATGAGACTGTGTGGTCACGTGATGCCGAACTGTCATCAAGAACCCTGGATACCCACGTGTCCCGGGTGCGCAACAAGCTGGAACTGAAGCCGGCATCGGGCTACCGGCTGGTCCCGGTTTACAGCTTTGGGTACCGGCTAGAGCAGATTACCCAATAAGCGCGCATCTCCCGGGGCTATAATACAAATAGTCAAATTTACCTCCACGCCCCCAGCATGCAACTGCTCGCCGTCGGACTGAACCACACCACGGCACCGGTCTCGCTCCGCGAGAAGGTGGCCTTCCCGGCCGACCAACTGGGTCAGGCAGTGGCGTCGGCCTGTGCATGGTTCGGCAATACATCGGATCCCTCACGGGCGCAGGAAACGGCGATTCTTTCCACCTGCAACCGCACCGAGATCTATGGTGCGAGCGCCAACGACGGCAATATCGATACCGCGCTGGATGCGACGGCACATTTTGTCGCTGACTATCACAAGCTGCCTTATTCGGATCTGCGTCCTTATCTGTACGCGCTGCCGCAGGATGAGGCCGTGCGTCATGCATTCCGTGTGGCGTCGGGTCTTGATTCCATGGTGCTGGGCGAGCCGCAGATTCTCGGGCAGATGAAAGACGCCGTGCGTCAGGCGGAAGCCGCCGGCGGACTGGGTACCTATCTTCACCAGATGTTCCAGCGGACGTTCGCGGTCGCCAAAGAAGTGCGCACCACCACCGAGATCGGTGCGCACAGCGTGTCGATGGCAGCAGCAGCCGTTCGCTTGTCCGAGCGCATTTTCGACAAGCTCTCCGAGCAGCATGTGCTGTTCATCGGTGCTGGTGAAATGATCGAACTGTGCGCAACGCATTTCGCTGCGCAGCACCCAAAGACACTGACCATTGCCAATCGCACACTAGAGCGCGCCGAACAGCTCGCGCACCGTCTGAGCGGCAAAACCCTTCGTCTGGCCGAATTACCCGAGAAACTGGCTCACTTCGATATCGTGGTCTCGTGTACCGCTTCGACCTTGCCCATCATCGGACTAGGCATGGTCGAGCGAGCGATCAAGACGCGCCGTCACAAGCCTGTGGTGATGGTGGACCTGGCGGTGCCGCGAGATATCGAATCCGAAGTATCTCGTCTGCGTGATGTCTTCCTGTACACCGTTGACGACCTCGGCGCTGCGGTGCAGATCGGTATTGAAAACCGTCAGTCGGCAGTTGCACAGGCCGAGGCCATCATCGAAACTCGTGTTCAGGCATTCATGCAATGGCTGGGTGGCCGCGCTGTCGTGCCGCTGATCCGCGATCTGCACGAAACTAGCGAGCAAATGCGCCGCGCTGAAGTGGAACGCGCACGCAAGCTGCTGGCCAAAGGTGAAGATATCGATGCGGTGCTCGAAGCGCTGTCCAAAGGTCTAACCGCAAAATTCCTGCATGGCCCGCAACAAGCGCTGCACAGTGCCGATGCCGACGAGCGCGCCCGTCTCGCTCAGCTACTGCCGCAGCTGTTCCGCACCAAGCGATAGCGTCGTCCTGACACTACCTTGTTGCACGCGCCTGGTCTGCGGGCGCATCTCCTGAACTGTTTTCCCCTTTCTGATGAAACCATCGCTGTTATCCAAGCTGGAGCAACTCAACCAGCGTCTCGAAGAAGTCGGCGCACTACTAAATCAGGAAAACGCCACCGCTGACATGGACCAGTACCGCAAGCTCACCCGCGAGCATGCCGAGCTGGAACCACTGGTCGCTGTGCATGCGCAATGGACCCAGGCCCATGAAGACATTCGCGCCGCGCGCGAGATGCTGTCCGATCCGGACATGAAAGCTTTTGCGCAGGAAGAACTGGATGCCGCGCAGCAGCGCGCCGAAGCGCTCGAGCTGGAACTGCAAAAGATGATGCTGCCCAAAGATCCGAATGATGAGCGCAATATCTTTCTGGAGATACGCGCCGGTACGGGGGGCGATGAATCAGCACTGTTTGCCGGCGATCTGCTGCGCATGTATACGCGCTACGCCGAGCGCCAGCGCTGGCAGGTCGAAATGGTATCTGAATCACCGTCAGAACTCGGTGGCTACAAGGAAGTCATCGTGCGTATCGTCGGCCATGGCGCATACTCGCGCATGAAGTTCGAATCCGGCGGCCATCGCGTACAGCGCGTGCCTGAGACGGAAGCACAAGGTCGTATTCACACATCCGCCTGCACGGTAGCTGTGATGCCTGAGGCGGATGAAATCGGCGAGGTGGATATCAATCCTGCGGACATTCGTATCGACACCTTTCGGGCGTCCGGTGCAGGCGGCCAGCACATCAATAAAACCGATTCAGCGGTACGTATTACGCATCTGCCGACGGGTATCGTGGTCGAGTGCCAGGACGACCGCAGCCAGCACAAGAACAAGGCACAGGCGATGAAAGTGCTGGCGACACGCATCAAGGACGTACAACTGCGCGCGCAGCAGAGTGCCGAGGCGGCAACGCGCAAATCGCTGGTCGGCTCGGGTGATCGCAGCGAGCGAATACGCACCTACAATTTCCCGCAAGGCCGGATGACAGACCACCGGATCAATCTGACGCTGTACAAACTCGACGCCGTGATGGAGGGCGACATGGATGAACTGACCAACGCACTAATGGCCGAGCATCAGGCTGAACAGCTGGCAGCACTCGCGGAGAGCCACGGATGATCAATCGCTACGCAAAACCTCTGATCTTGTTGGTCGCCCTCGCCTGTATCGCGATGCTGGCAGTCGGACTGTATCTGCAGCTCGTACTGGAGATGCTGCCCTGCCCACTGTGCATACTGCAGCGCTATGCGTTTGCCGCGACTTCCGTGATCTGTCTCGCGACCTTTTTCATGCCGACTACTCTGCGGCGCGTCGGCGCTGCGCTCGGTGCGCTGGCCTCGTTGACGGGCGCAGGTATCGCGTTACGTCATTTGTGGGTAAAGGCACATCCGACGGTCTCTTGCGGCATTGATCCGCTGGAGACTTCGCTGAACAACGTGTTTTTCTCGGACTGGTTTCCTGCGCTTTTTCAGGCTGACGGTTTGTGTACTACCGAATATGATCCCATTCTTGGCCTGTCGATACCGCAGTGGGCGCTGGTCTGGTTTGCGGCCTTCGCCATCACGCTCGCGCTGATTGCATTGCGCTATCGGCATTCAGAATGACGGTAGACGAATTGCTGCAGCAAGGCCGGCTGGCACCACTGGAAGCGCGCATCCTGATCGCGCACGCGCTGCAATGGTCTCGCGTGCAACTGGTGACACGTTCGCAAGATATTCTGAGTACAACGCAATTGAGCGCGATTGATGCGCTTTTTCGGCGCCGTGAATCGGGCGAGCCGATAGCTTACATTACTGGCTTTCGCGAATTTCACGAGCTGGATTTTGAAGTAACTCCCGCCGTGCTGATACCCCGCCCGGAAACCGAGCTGCTGGTCGAGCTGGCGAATGAACGCTTGCCTCGACACGGCAGCGCGCTGGATCTCGGCACGGGATCGGGGGCGGTAGCGGTGACGCTCGCACATCTGCGACCGGACGCAAAACTGACTGCCACTGATATCAGCGCCGAGGCATTGCAGATCGCTGAGCGCAATGCGGCACGCCATCAATGCAAGGTGATTTTGGTTCGCAGCGACTGGTATGGCCAGGTCAATGGCATCTTCGATCTGATCATCAGTAACCCGCCTTACATTGCCGCAGATGATCCGCACCTGATGCAGGGTGACTTACGCTTCGAGCCTTCCGGTGCGCTGACAGACCACGCGGATGGCTTGAAGGCCATTGAATCCATCATCACCGATGCGCCAAAGTACCTCAAACCCGGCGGGTGGCTGCTGCTGGAGCATGGCTATGATCAGGCGGCTTCTGTGCGCAAGCTCTTCGACCTTAGCGCATGGACTGATGTTGGGAGCTGGCGCGATCTCGCGGGGATTGAACGCGTCTCAGGAGCTCGCCGGCCTTTGACATGAAGTGCGCCTGTCAAGACTGGTGCCAAAGATAAATTTCCGTATCATCCCAGCCTCATCCTCGACCAACACTTACTTCTTCCCTATCCAAACAGATGTTGCCTTCGATTGAACAACGCCTAGCCAGCGAGATTGCGGCCCGAATCGAACAAGTGTCCGCAGCCATCGCTCTGCTGGATGAGGGCGCGACGGTGCCCTTCATTGCCCGCTATCGCAAAGAAGCCACTGGCGGTCTGGACGACACTCAATTGCGCCTGCTGGAAGAGCGGCTGCGCTATCTGCGCGAACTGGAAAGCCGTCGCGAAGCAATCCTCGCGTCGATTGAAGAGCAGGGCAAGATGACGCCGCAGCTGAAAGATGCGATCCTGCACGCCGAAGACAAGACGCATCTCGAGGACCTGTATCTGCCCTACCGTCCCAAGCGCCGCACCAAGGCGCAGATTGCCGTGGAAGCAGGACTCGAGCCGCTGGCCAATGCACTGCTGTGCGATCCTTCGCTCGACCCTGACACCGAAGCAGCAAAATATATTCGCGCTGCTTTCACTACCGATCAAGGCGAGAACCCCGGTGTGCCGGATACCAAGGCCGCACTGGACGGTGCGCGCCAGATTCTGATGGAGCGCTTCGCCGAAGATGCATCGCTGCTGCAGAACTTGCGCGAGTACCTGCTCGAACATGGCGTTATCGAAGCCAAAGTCATCGAAGGCAAGCAGCAGATCGGTGAAAAATTTGCTGATTATTTCGATCACACGGAAAATCTTTCAGGCATTCCTTCGCATCGTGCGCTGGCGCTGCTGCGTGGTCGTCGCGAAGACATTCTCACCGTGGCGCTGCGGCTCGACAACGAGCTGGAAAAACCCAAATGGGATGCGCCGCTCAATCCCTGTGAGAGCCGGATTGCCGCACGCTTTGATATCAGCCAGAAAAATCGTCCGGCAGACAAATGGCTGCTCGACACCGTACGCTGGGCTTGGCGTGTGAAGATCTTCATGCACCTTGAAACGGAACTCATGACGCGCATGCGCGAAGAGGCTGAGGCTGAAGCAATCCATGTGTTTGCCCGCAATCTCAAAGATCTGCTGCTGGCGGCACCGGCCGGTCCGCGCGCGACGATGGGGCTGGATCCGGGCCTTCGTACCGGAGTAAAAGTCGCTGTGATCGATGCGACTGGCAAAGTGGTCGATACCGCGACCATCTTTCCGCATCAGCCGCGCAATGACTGGGATGGGTCGCTGCATCTGCTTGCGCAACTCTCGCGCAAGCATCAGGTATCGCTGGTCGCCATCGGCAATGGCACTGCTTCGCGTGAAACAGACCGGCTGGCGCAAGATCTGATCAAGCAAAACCCCGAGCTGAAGTTGAACAAGATCGTCGTGTCAGAAGCCGGCGCGTCGGTGTACTCAGCTTCCGAATATGCGTCTAGGGAATTGCCTGAACTGGATGTCTCGCTGCGCGGCGCGGTATCGATTGCGCGTCGTTTGCAAGACCCCCTGGCCGAACTAGTGAAAATTGATCCCAAATCCATCGGTGTGGGGCAGTATCAGCATGATGTGTCTCAGACTCGTCTGGCACGCACATTGGACGCGGTGGTTGAAGATTGCGTGAATGCGGTGGGTGTGGATGTGAACACCGCCTCGGCACCCCTGCTGGCTCGCGTCTCGGGGCTCTCCAGCGGTGTCGCGCAAAGCATCGTGCAATACCGCGACCAGAAAGGTCTGTTCAGTTCGAGAGCCGCACTGCGCGAGGTGCCGCGGCTGGGTGACAAGACTTTCGAACTGGCTGCTGGGTTTTTGCGCGTGATGAATGGTGATAATCCCTTGGATGCCTCTGCGGTTCACCCCGAATCCTATCCACTGGTAGAAAAGATCCTGGCTGACATCCAGCGCGATGTGAATAGCGTGATCGGCGACAGCGGATTATTGAAATCACTGGATCCGACACGGTTTGCAGATGAACGCTTCGGCGTGCCCACCGTGGCAGACATTCTGAAAGAACTCGACAAGCCGGGCCGCGATCCGCGTCCGGCGTTTGTAACGGCTAGCTTCAAGGAAGGCGTCGAGGAGATCAGCGACCTTCGTCCTGACATGATCCTCGAAGGCGTAGTGACCAATGTGGCCGCCTTTGGCGCTTTCGTCGACATTGGCGTGCATCAGGATGGACTGGTGCATATCTCGGCGCTATCGAATAATTTTGTGAAAGACCCGCACACCGTCGTCAAGGCCGGCCAGGTGGTGAAGGTGAAGGTGCTGGAGGTCGATCCCAAACGAAAGCGCATTGCGCTGACCATGCGTCTATCCGATGCGGTACCTGCGCCGGGGGAAAAGCGCGAACGTAGTGGTGAGCGTTCAGCCGACCGGCGCGGCAGTGATCGTGCTGAGCCGCGTCGCGAATCTGCACCCTCCAACACAGCGATGGCGGCGGCGTTTGCGAAATTGAAAGGCTGAGTCAGCATGAGCAAACTGAACTTCGAACTGACTCGTCATTGATACGTGATGGACCCCAGCCTGGGCTGGGATGAGAGTATTTCGGGCTGGAGCCTGCAAATCGTCATCCCAGCGCAGGCCGGGCGCCAGCCTCTTTCGCCATGCTCCAACTGCGTTTTAAGTACGGGACAGGTATTGGGCAGCAACCCCGGCTTTTCCCTATAATGCTGAGGTCAATATCCCTACTTATTTGCGAGGAAGTCATGAGTGACGTGCAATCCTGGATCAAAGAGACCGTGACCAGCCACTCGGTCGTGCTGTTCATGAAGGGCACCGCCCAGTTCCCTCAATGCGGCTTTTCCGGCCGCGCGATTGAGCTGCTGAAAGCCACCGGAGTTCAGGATCTGGTGACGGTGAATGTGCTGGAAGATGATGAAGTCCGTCAGGGCATCAAGGAATACTCCAACTGGCCCACGATCCCGCAGCTGTATGTGAAGGGCGAGTTCATCGGTGGCGCCGACATTCTGGGCGAGATGTACGAGTCCGGCGAGCTGCAGACCCTGATCAAGGGCTGAGCCCCATGAAGCGCCTGGTCGTGGCCATCACGGGTGCATCAGGCGCGCTGTACGGGGTGAGGCTCTTGCACTGGCTGCGTGAAGCAGGCGGCATTCAGACCCACCTGATGATTTCCGAAGCGGGTGCGCTAAGCCTGCACCATGAGCTGGGCATCACGCGCAAAGAGGTGGAGGTGCTCGCCGATGCGGTACATGCCGTACGCGATGTGGGCGCCTGCGTGGCCAGTGGCTCTTTCCCATCCGAGGGCATGATCATCGCCCCTTGCTCGATGAAGACACTGGCATCGGTCGCGCATGGTTTGTGCGACAACCTGATCTCACGAGCTGCCGATGTGATGCTGAAAGAACGTCGCCGACTTGTACTAATGGTACGCGAGACACCCTTCAATCTGGCGCATCTGCGCAATATGACGGCGGTGACGGAGATGGGTGGCATCATCTTCCCGCCTTTGCCAGCGCTGTATCAAAAACCTGCCGACATTACCGAGATGGTTGATCACACGGTGGGCCGTGTACTGGACCTGTTCGGTGTAGAGCAAACACTTGCGCCGCAGTGGCAAGGGCTGCGCCAGCGCAGCTGAAAAAACCTCAGGTGCTCTCCGCCGGCTCGGGTGTCGCCTCCTGGATTTCCATCTGCAATTCCTGCTGCTGGCTGCTGGCCGGGCTGTCGCTGCGTGCGCGTAGGCCAGTCACCATGCGCTGAATCGCATCATTGAAGCCCTCCATGGAAAAGCTGCTGAGACGAAATTTGCCATTGGTCAGCGGGAAGGCAAAACCGACCACCGGCGTCTGCTGAAACGCGCGATTCATCGCATCATTTTCATTGAACCAGTAGACCAGAATGTCGCCGTTGGCGGTCGCCACAGGTTCGCACACGCCTTCGATGGTCAGCGCACCGGCATCGGTCGTGATCATGAACGGATAGTTGCCGCTCGGCTCGCAATCGATACCATTTGCAAAATAATAACGGCAGCTTCCCTGGGCGCACAGAATGCCAAAGGTTGAGGTGCCATTCTCATGCGTGGTCGCCTCGCCCATCCCATCAAGGAATTGCGAGGACCAGCTGCCATGCGACATCCTGTCATCTGCTAGGGCCGACACGGACAGGAATAGCGATACCAGAAGGGAAAACCAAGCGCGCTGCATGCGACTCTCCGCAAGTCTTGAGGACAAGACACGAATTTACCACGCGGGAAACAAATCATTCGTCCACGTTGAGGCTCGCGCTACCCAATCCCGATACGTCGATGCGCACGCGGTCGCCGGCGTTCAGCCACTGTGTCTCAACTACGCTGCCCAGCAAAATGAACTCGCCCGCCTTCAGACCAGGGAGTCCGTGCTCGCCATGGGCATTCGCGAGCCAAGCCAGTGCATTGAGCGGATGGCCCATCACCAGTGAGCTGTTGCCGCTGGCGACCTCGACCTCATTGATCCAGGTGCGCCCTGTCAGATTGGCCAGATCCAGATGGTGCCAATCCTTGACTGGCTCACCCAGCACGCAGCCGGCATTGTAAAAATCATCGGCGGCGAGTGTGCGAACGCCCAGCGTACGGTAGTCGGTATAACGCTCGTCGACGAGCTCCATCCCAACCATTACCTCACCCACTGCCTCGGCGACGCTTTCGCGCGTGTAAGGCTCAGCGCGCGGCAGCAAATCCTTTGCCAGCCGAACCGCGACCTCGCACTCAATGCCGATCTTGACAAAATGCTTGCGCGAGACTTTGCCATGACCGTGCATCACGGTATGGTCAAAGACCCGGCCAGTGGCAGGGTGATTGATGCCGACGAAGGCCTGCATCACGGGCGTCGTGCAGCCTATCTTGTGGCCAACGACCTTGCCATGACCGCCGGCAGTTAGCATCTCGTTGAGCGCCGTCTGGATGGCGTAGCATGCCGTCATGTCATGCGGTGCAAGCTCGGTGGGTAGCGGTCCGATGGGTATGCCCGCCAGACGTTGATCCATCAGGATGGCGGCAGCGCGCTGTGCAGTGGTCTGCATCGGATCTCCAAGTTAAGTGTACGCGTATTGTTTTTATGAAAGTCTAACAAACATGATGCACGAACTTCCAATTTTGCCAAGTTGCCCTGGGCACGCTCATTTCTATTGAAAATTTATAGTGTTTTCATAGGGAAATACAGCGAATTTTTCATCTGTCGCAGAGGCGATCCATCAAGCAAATTCGCAGTTTTTCAAGGGTATAATCCGCCGTTTTCTTTCGGCGCTCAACACGCGCGCCCTCACAAGTAATTCGGAGATTTCCCATGGGTTCAATCATCAAACAGGCCGGGTGGATGGCACTCGCGCTGATCGGTGCATTTGCACTGGGCACAATCGCGCTCTCTAGAGGCGAGAGCATCAACGCCCTGTGGATAGTGATCGCTGCAGTCGCCGTCTACTTGATTGGCTATCGTTACTATGCACGCTTCATCGCGACGCACGTCATGGAACTGGATGGCAGCCGCGCAACGCCTGCTGTCCGCCTGAATGACGGACTCGATTTTGTGCCGACCAACAAGCATGTGCTGTTCGGCCACCACTTCGCCGCGATTGCTGGTGCAGGTCCGTTGGTCGGCCCAGTGCTGGCGGCACAGATGGGCTATCTACCCGGGATGATGTGGATACTGGTCGGGGCGATTCTCGCAGGTGCGGTGCAGGATTTCATGATCCTGTTCGTGTCCACGCGCCGCGATGGCCGCTCGCTCGGCGATCTGATCAAATCCGAGTTGGGGCTGGTGCCCGGCGTGATCGCCTTGTTCGGTACCTTCATGATCATGACCATTCTGCTGGCAGTGCTGGCGCTGATCGTGGTGAAGGCACTTGCCGAAAGCCCGTGGGGTACGTTTACGGTAGCGGCAACGATTCCGATCGCGCTGTTCATGGGTGTGTACAGCCGCTACCTGCGTCCGGGCCGTGTTGGTGAAGTATCGGTGATCGGTTTCGTTCTGCTGATGGCCTCCATCGTCTATGGCGGTCATGTGGCCGCTGATCCGGTGATGGGCCCGATGTTCACCTTCAATGGCAAGCAGCTAACCTGGATGCTGCTGGTCTATGGCGTAGTAGCCTCGGTACTGCCGGTATGGCTGCTGCTGGCGCCTCGCGATTATCTGTCCACCTTCTTGAAGATAGGCGCGATCGTCGCGCTCGCGCTGGGCATCGTGTTTGTCGCGCCCGAGCTGAAGATGCCGGCAGTGACTAAATTTATCGATGGCAGTGGCCCGGTGTGGTCAGGCAGTCTATTTCCTTTCTTGTTCATTACGATTGCCTGTGGTGCAGTGTCGGGCTTTCATTCACTGATCTCCTCCGGTACCACACCCAAACTTCTCGAGAGTGAATTGCACGCGCCGTATATCGGTTACGGCGGCATGCTGATGGAATCTTTCGTCGCCATCATGGCGCTGGTGGCGGCGTCTATCATCGAGCCCGGCGTCTACTTCGCGATGAACAGTCCGGCGGCGCTGATCGGAACCACTCCGGAAACTGCAGCGGCAGCGATCAGCCAGTGGGGCTTTGTGGTCACGCCCGAAATGCTGCAGCAAACCGCAGCGAATGTCGGCGAGACAACGATCATCTCCCGTGCCGGCGGCGCACCAACACTGGCAGTGGGCATGGCCTATATTTTCTCGTCCGCGATCGGTGGTCAGGCAATGATGGCATTCTGGTACCACTTTGCGATTCTTTTCGAAGCCCTCTTTATTCTGACCGCTGTGGATGCCGGCACGCGCGTCGGACGCTTCATGCTGCAAGACTTGCTGGGTACGGTGGTGCCCTCGTTTAACAATATCCACGGACTGGCATCCAACATCATCGCGACGCTGCTGTGTGTCGCGGCCTGGGGCTACTTTCTGTATCAAGGCGTGGTCGATCCGCTGGGTGGCATCAACACGCTGTGGCCTCTGTTCGGCATCTCAAACCAAATGCTGGCTGCGATCGCGCTGATGCTGGCAACCGTCGTGCTATTTAAGCTCAAGCGCGAGAAGCTGGCATGGGTCACTATTCTGCCGACGGTCTGGCTGTTGATCTGCACGCTGACAGCGGGCTATCAAAAGCTCTTCCATGAAAACCCCAAGATCGGTTTCCTTGCCCACGCGGCAAAATTCAAGGCGGCAGCGGCTGAAGGACAGTTGTTGGCACCGGCCAAGTCGGCGGCGCAAATGCAGCAGATCATCTTCAATGATTATGTCGACGCCTCGCTGGCGGCAATTTTCATTGCCGTCGTACTGTCGGTGCTGGCGTTCGGCATACGTGCCTGCGTAAATGCAATGCGCGCAGACAAGCCGACCACGCAGGAAGCGGACATGGTACCGCTGGGCTCGGCTCAGGCCTGAACCAAGGAAAAACGCTGATGCTCGGTGAACTTGGAAAACTTGGCACGTATCTCGGGCAGACCGCCAGGCTGATGGTCGGCCTGCCCGACTATGACAATTACCTCAACCACATGCAGGCGAATCATCCGGACCAGCCGATGATGAGCTACGAAGAGTTCTTCAGGGAGCGACAGGATGCGCGCTATGGAGGAAAGGGGAAAATTGCTCGCTGCTGTTAGCAAGGTCTTTTAAGGCGTAAAAAACCCGGATTATCTCCGGGTTTTTTTGTTGCTGAAATTTGGTGCCGACTGCAGGACTTGAACCCGCCACCCCATGATTACAAATCAAGTGCTCTACCAGATGAGCTAAGCCGGCTCTGCGCTGCGAATTATACGATGTTATTTGACCCGAGTGAGCTTTGGCCGAGACCTTGTCTTGGGCGGCTCGGGATCGGGTTTTCCATCGCCTTCATTATCACCGTCTTGCGTTGCTGGATTGCTGACCGGCGTTAGTACCGGGGCACTGATACGCGCCGGCGTGTCACTCTCTTTTACGGGCTGGGCCTTCTTGCCATCGGCACGCTTCTTTCGTCCCTGCGGTTCGTCCCGACGGACCTCGAAGGCCATGCCCTGACCATTTTCCCGAGCATAAATCGCGCTGACATTGTCAACTGGAACCTCGATCTCGCGTGCCACGCCGCCGAACCGAGCCTTGAAATGGATAAAGTCATTGTCCATCTTCAGGTTGCCGGTAGCCTCGAAGCTGATGTTGAGTACGATCTCGCCGTTTTTCACGAACTCCATCGGAACCCGCGTCCGGGCATCCACGGATACCACGATGTAGGGCGTGTAGCCGTTGTCCGTACACCATTCATACAGTGCACGCAACAAATACGGCTTGGTCGATGTCTCTGTCATGAGGGATCCGGCAGCGTGAGTGTCAGCGACGCATGACCTTCTCGGACGGGGTCAAGGCCTCGATGTAGGCAGGTCGCGAGAAAATCCGCTCAGCATATTTCATTAGCGGCGCTGCTGTCTTCGACAGCTCGACCCCATAGTGATCGAGACGCCACAAAAGTGGCGCGATGGCTACGTCTAGCATGGAGAAATCATCTCCAAGCATGTACTTGTTCTTCAGGAACAGCGGGGCGAGCGTGGTCAGGCGATCACGGATCTCGTTGCGGGCCTTCTCATGGCTTTTTTCTGCCGACCGGGATTTCTCATTCTCCAGCGCGTGCACGTGGATGAACAGCTCTTTCTCGAAATTGAACAGCATCAGCCGCGCACGAGCACGCATGAGCGGATCAGCGGGCATCAACTGCGGATGAGGGAACCGCTCATCAATGTACTCATTGATGATGTTGGACTCATACAGCACCAACTCGCGCTCGACCAGGATAGGCACCTGGCCGTAAGGATTCATGGTCGAGATATCCTCGGGCTTGTTGAACAAATCAACGTCACGGATCTCGAAATCCATACCCTTCTCGAAAAGCACGAGCCGGCAGCGCTGAGAAAAAGGGCAGGTCGTGCCCGAATAGAGAACCATCATTTTTGCAGTTCCTTGGAAACAAAGAGGGTGAGGCGGCGACCGCCTCACCCTGCTCACGAATATTCTGCTTTTCGCTAAACCCGCTTATTGTTCTTGATCAAAACGAATAGCAGGGCACGAGGAAACAGGGCCGATTATTTGACTTCTTTCCAGAAGGATGCGTTCAGGCGCCAGGTAAGGAAAACCAGACCGGCCATGAACAGCAGAACCCAAACGCCTAATTTTTGGCGCTTGCTCTTCACCGGTTCGCTCATCCATTCCATGAAACCCACCAGATCAGCCACCTCGGCGTCATAAGCTTGCGACGATAGCTTGCCTGGCTTCACTTGCTCGAAGCCAGCAAACTTGTGGATGCTCTTGGACGCATCATGGGGATCTTTCTCTTCGACGAATTTCGCGTTGCGCACACCCTGCAATTCCCACAACACATGCGGCATGCCCACGTTGGGGTAGACCAGATTGTTCCAGCCCGTTGCGCGGGCATCGTCCTTGTAGTAGGTGCGAAGATAGGTGTAGACGTAGTCGGCGCCCGAACCTTGCGACGAAGCTTTTGCGCGCACGATCACTGACAAATCCGGTGGTACCGCGCCGAACCATGTCTTCGCATCCTTCTCGGACAGACTGACCTTCATCAAATCGCCCACTTTGTCAGAAGTGAACAGCAGATTGTCCTGGATTTGCTTTTCGCTCAGACCGATATCGCGCAAACGGTTGTAGCGCACTAGTGAGGCTGAGTGGCAATTCAGACAGTAGTTGACGAACAGTCGTGCACCATTTTGCAGTGCCGACAAATCATTACTGCGATCAGGCGCACGATCAAGCGGGAAACCGCCCTCGGACGCCAAGGTCATTGCTGGGACCAGTGCCAGTGCCGCAAGCAATTTCTTCAAAAGTTTCATTCTTGTTTTCCTTATGCGGCTTAGTGCGGCTGGAAATTTACACGGGTTGGCACAGGTTTGAATTCACCCATACGGCTCCACCAAGGCATCAGCAGGAAGAAACCGAAATAGATGATGGTGCCAATCTGGGCGACAAGCGTTCCGACAGGCGTAGGCGCCTGCACGCCGAGATAACCGAGAATCACGAAAGCGATGCCGAACACGACGTAGACGGTTTTGTGCCAGTCGGGACGGTAACGGATCGACTTTACTGGGGAGTAATCGAGCCAAGGCATACCAGCCAAGATGAGCACGGATACGCCCATCAACACGACACCCCAGAACTTCGCATCGAATACCAGCATCGCAAGCACGATGACAGCCGCTGCGCCCATGACCGCGTTCTTGATGAGCTGCGGCAGACGAGTCTTGAAAACGATCAGCGCGGCATACGCGATCACGCCCAGGATCAGCGCATACATGAACTGTGACGTCGTTGCACGCAGGATCGAATAAAACGGAGTGAAGTACCAAACCGGCGCAATATGCGGCGGCGTCTTCAGCGGATCAGCTGGGATGAAGTTGTTGTACTCGAGGAAGTAACCACCCATTTCAGGCGCAAAGAAAATGACCGCGCTGAAAATGAACAGGAACACCGAGACACCAAAAATGTCTTTGGTCGAGTAGTAAGGGTGCGACGGAATGGTATCGATACCATGGCCATCGGGACCGAGGTTTTCTTTGACTTCGATGCCGTCAGGGTTGTTCGAGCCCACTTCATGCAGCGCGATCAGGTGCGCGACCACCAACCCCAGCAGCACCAGCGGAATCGCAATCACATGGAACGAGAAGAAGCGATTGAGCGTGGCATCTGACACCACATAGTCACCGCGAATCCACAGCGACAAATCAGGGCCAATGAAAGGGATGGCGCCGAACAGGTTGACGATCACCTGCGCACCCCAGTAGGACATCTGACCCCATGGAAGTAGGTAGCCGAAGAAAGCTTCGGCCATCAGGCACAGGAAAATGCCGACACCGAACAGCCAAATGAGTTCGCGCGGCTTGCGATACGAACCGTAAAGCAATGCACGTGTCATGTGGAGATACACCACAATGAAGAACGCGGAAGCACCAGTGGAATGCATGTAACGCACCAGCCAGCCCCAAGGCACTTCGCGCATGATGTACTCGACCGAGGCGAAAGCCAGGTTGGCATCAGGCTTGTAGTTCATCACCAGGAAAATACCGGTAACGATCTGAATGACGAGCACTAGCGCCGCGAGCGAACCAAACAGATACATCCAGTTGAAGTTCTTCGGCGCATAGTACTTGCCCCACTGATCGTTCCACAGCTTGGTGAGCGGGAATCGCGAATCCACCCATGCCAAGGCCTTCTGTGCGGCCGGCGCATCGGCCGGGAGTTTTTTCTCAACGAATGCCATGATCAAGCCTCACCTTTCTCATCTTTGCCGATCGCGATACGCGTATCGCTGAGGTACATGTGGCGCGGCACTTGGAGGTTGTCCGGCGCCGGCTTGTTTTTGTAGACGCGGCCTGCGAGATCGAATGTGGATCCGTGGCAAGGGCAAAGAAAACCGCCCGCCCAGTCATCGGGCAGCGAGGCCTGCGGGCCGGTCTGGAACTTAGTCGTCGGCGAGCAGCCCAGATGCGAGCAGATACCTACGGCGACAAGAATTTCGGGCTTGATAGAGCGCGTTTCGTTGCGCGCGTAATCTGGCGTGAGTTCGTCGGGATTACGCTCTGATTTCGGATCAGCGACTTGCCCATCGGTCTTCTTCAGCGAAGCGACCATATCGGGCGTGCGCTTAATAACCCACACAGGCTTACCACGCCATTCGACGGTTTTCATCTCGCCCGGCTTCAGATCGGAAATATCGACCTCGACAGGTGCACCCGCCGCTTTCGCTCGCTCGGAGGGCTCAAAAGTTGAAACAAACGCGCCAGCCGCCGCAAGACCAGCGACGCCTCCCGCAGCACAGGTTGCGACCAACAGGCCACGACGGCCCGAGTCGACCTGATTTTCGTCACTCATAACAACCCCAGTCAATGAAATTGCAAAATCGGTATGGAACTTCCAGCAACCCAATATTATATCGGAGCGGCCCTTTTTTTTTGGGGGACGGGTGAAGCATTGTCTTGCTCGTGCCTGCAGAAAAGGTAAAACTGCGAGCGAGCAGCAAAAATTTCTTTTTAGACAATCTGATGGGCGGCGAAATCTGATTTACCGGAACAACACTGACTCGCTCGCGCTTTCACCGGCCCCGACGCGAAGCATCAGGTTTTCTGATCGTCTGACGAGGGCGAGAAACCGGCGGCAGCGGCCGAGAGCACACTCCCGCTGAGCAGGCCATAACGGCGAGCCACGTAGACCGCCTCACCACGGGAATGCACAGAGAGCTTGGCGTAGATGTGCTTGATATGCGTCTGCACCGTGCCCAGCGAAACCCCTAGCGCCAGAGCGACCTTTGCGTAAGAGCTGCCGCGCGCGATCAGTTCGAGAATCGCCGCCTCTCGCCGCGTGAGCCGTCGCGCTGGCGCTTTACCCCCCTCAGGCTCAAACCAGCGGAGCGGACGGCGCATTCGGGTGAGTACCTTTCGTGCGATCACCGGGCTGATCGGCGAACCACCGCTCCTCACCTCGAGCAAGGCCCTTACCACGTCGGAGTAGCCGGACTCCTTGAGCACGTAGCCAGAAGCGCCGGCCTCGATACAGGCAAGTACCTGTTCTTCGTCACTTGAACTGGTGGTCACCATGATGTCGGTATCGGGATGCAAACGTCTGCATGCCTCAATGATGACGATGCCCGAACCGTCGGGCAGGCCCAGATCAGTCAGCAGTAAATCGCACTGATTCGCCTTGAGCCAGTCCAGCGCCTCGGTGACATTACCGCAAGATGCAGATAGCCGCAGTGATGATTCTGACTGAATGGCTTTGCAGAAAAGCAGCCGCGTCGCAGCGTCGTCCTCAACCACCATAACCCGGGCAGGCTGCGCAGGCTGGGAACACAACATAATGAAAAAATCCGTATTGATCAGACACTCTACGATCGGTACCCATTGTCTGCATATTGGTTCCTGAAAATCAGACAAATCCACGTAAACGCGAACATCGGCGATGAATAGCCATCGCGATTCATCTAGCGATGTGTGAGTTCAGTTCGAATGTTCGGTAATCATTAACTCACATCACCAGGCAATACACGCAGAAAAAAGCATGGCGAACATGTCGTGTCGTCAGCCATCAGACCGGGTTCGGGATATCAATGAATTGATGACGTAGTTTGAATTTTTCGGCGAGATACTCACCTAATGCTTGTACGCCATAGCGTTCGGTCGCATGATGACCGCAAGCGAGATAAGCAGCGCCGCTCTCGTGCGCAAGATGCACAGTCTGTTCCGAAATCTCACCGCTCAGATAAACACTGGCACCAGCAGCAATCGCCTCGCCAAAGGCATTTTGTGCCGCGCCTGTGCACCATCCAACACGACCCAACGGCTGCTCGCGATCACCGATCAGCAAAGGCGTTCGACCCAGCGCGCGTTCGATCACTGCAGCAAGATCGCCCACCGTGTGCACCGAGGCATCAGCACGTCCCAGCCACCCCAGATCCTGCTCGGCGAAACGCGACTCCGCGACCAGTCCCAGACGCTTGGCGAGCTGTGCATTGTTCCCCAGCTCCGGATGCGCATCCAATGGCAAATGGTAGGCAAACAAATTGATGTCGCTGGACAGCAGCAGTTTCAGACGCCGATGCTTGGGTCCGATCACGCGCGCATCCTCCCCACGCCAAAAAAAGCCATGGTGAACGACGACTGCATCTGCTCCGGCCTCCCGCGCCGCCTCCAACAATGCAAGGCTGGCAGTGACACCGGTCACGACCCGACCGACGCGCTCCCGGCCCTGCACTTGCAATCCGTTTGGGCAGTAATCCCGAAAACGGTTAATATCAAGCTCGGTGGCCAGAAAATTCGCCAAATCATCACGAAGCAAGGTCTTCTCGCTCATCACTCATCCTTTATCTGTCTCTGGTATGCGTCGTCTCTGGCTGTTGTTCGCGCAGACTGTCACTGTCGCGCTCGCATTGTGGTTCATTGTAGCGACCCTGAAGCCTGAATGGCTTGTCAGGGAGCCCTCGACGGTTCGTCTTGAGTCGACTTCAGTGCCCATACAAGAAGCCATCACCGGTGCTGATCACTCCAGCGGCTATCGTCAGGCTTCGCAGCGTGCGATGCCGGCGGTCGTGAATATCTTCACGACCAAGGAAGCGAAGCAGCCCCCGCATCCACTGAACAACGACCCCCTGTTCCGTCGTTTCTTCGGCGATGGCTTTGGTCAGGATGAGCGCCAATTCAGTTTGGGCTCGGGTGTGATCGTCAGCGCCGAGGGCTATATCCTGACGAACAATCATGTGGTCGAGGCTGCGAACGAGATCGAAGTCGCGCTTGCCGATGGTCGCAAAGTGTCAGCCAAGCTGGTCGGTACCGATCCCGAAACCGACCTGGCTGTGATCAAGGTGGACCTGAAGAACCTGCCCTCAATCACGCTGGGCCGACTGGAAAATATCAAGGTTGGCGATGTCGTGCTGGCGATCGGCAATCCGTTTGGGGTGGGGCAGACGGTTACGATGGGCATCGTGTCTGCACTGGGCCGGAATCACCTGGGTATCAACACCTTCGAGAATTTCATACAGACTGATGCCGCGATCAATCCCGGTAATTCGGGTGGTGCTCTAGTCGATACGCAGGGTCATCTGCTAGGTATCAATACCGCGATCTACTCGCGCAGCGGCGGCTCGCTGGGCATCGGTTTTGCGATTCCAGTCACGACGGTCAAAACCGTGATGGAATCCATCATCAGAAATGGCCAGGTGGTGCGCGGCTGGATTGGCGTGGAGCCGCAAGACATCACACCTGAGCTGGCGGACAGCTTCGGCCTCCAAAAAACCTCGGGAACCATCATCGCTGGCGTGCTCAAGGGCGGGCCGGCAGACAAGGCGGGCGTCAAGCCAGGCGATATTCTGCTGTCTGTCGCTGACAAACCTGTGCCCGATACGATCTCCATGCTGAATCTCGTTGCACAACTCACACCGGGCGACAAAGTGAAAGTCACCGTACTCAGAAAATCGCGTGAAACCCAGCTCGATCTCACGGTGGGCAAGCGGCCTCGGATGAAGCAGCCACGATTACCAGACGGTGAATGAGAACAGCATGCACCTGCCTGACCTGATCCGGTTCCTCGGCGAGCTGGAAGAAAATAATAATCGCGCCTGGTTTGTGATGAACAAACCGCGCTATGACATATTGCGCGCGGAGCTGCTGGCGCTTGTGAGCGGACTGATTTCGGAGATTGCTCGCTTTGATCCCGGCGTCGCACACTGTCATCCAAAAAAAGCACTGTTTCGCGTGAATCGCGACCTGCGCTTCGCGCGCGGCCGGCCGCCTTACAAAACCACTTTTTCTGCAGCGATTACGGCGAGTGGCCTCAAAAAACCCAGTCAGGGCGGTGGTCCTGCCTACTACTTCCACATCGATGCTCAAGGACAGATGCTGGTCGCGGGAGGAGAATATCGTCCACCACCACAGAGGTTACGCGCCATACGCGAACATGTGGTTGATGATGCCGCTGGCTTTTCAAGGGTACTGAAAGACAAAAAGCTTATTGCCGTCTTCAACGGACTCCAGGTAGATGACACGCTGATTCGACTGCCAAAGGGCTTTGATGCGGACGCACCGCACCAGAGCGCGCTGAGACTGAAGAGCTTTGTTGCCTGGCGCGAGCTAAGCGCTCGCAAGCTACGACCGGCCGCATTACCGGGCTTGCTGCTGGAGGATTTTCGTGCGGCAGCACCGCTGGTGAAATGGCTGCGAGCCGCCGGCCCTACACCCTAAAGCTGAAGAGTGTTGATGAACTACGCTCAGGGCGCTTCTTCAGCTTCGGGAGCCTGCGTGACGCGCTGAAAGATCGGCGCCACCAGCAAGCCCACTTCATACAGCAGGCACAGCGGTATCGCCAGAAACAGCTGGCTCATGATGTCGGGCGGCGTGACCACGGCGGCTACCACGAAGGCGCCAACGATCACGTAAGGACGAATCTCGCGCAGCTTTTCAACGGTCACCACGCCCATGCGCACCAGTACGATCACCACCACCGGCACTTCAAAGGTTAGGCCGAAGGCAAGGCACATCATCAGCACGAAGTCGAGATAGTTCTCGATGTCCGGCGCGACGGAAATGGATTTCGGCGCGAAGTCATTGATGAACTTGAACACGGTGCCAAAAACGAAGAAATAGCAGAACGCAACGCCCGCAAGAAAAAGTAGCGACGATGAGATGATCAGCGGCGCGACGAGACGCTTTTCGTGCATGTAAAGACCGGGCGCGATGAAGGCCCAGGCTTGATATAGCACCCAGGGCAGCGACACCAGCAGCGCCACCACCATTGTGACCTTCATCGGCACCATGAAGGGCGTGATCACGCCGGTAGCGATCATCTTGGAGCCTTCCGGCAGCGCGCCCATCATTGGCTGAGCGAGAAAATCATAGATTGCCGCTGCTCCGGGCCAAATCGCGAACAGCATGATGAAGACCACCAGCACGACGGCCGATGCGCGCACCAGGCGGTTGCGCAATTCGACCAAATGGGAGATGAAGGTCTCCTGCAGCCCGGGTGAATTCTCTTCTGACATTTACTAGAAAAACCTTGGCTTGTTGCCGCCGGAGCGGTAGCGCGCCACGCGCGCAGCACCCGACATCACCCGCGTGCGGCGCCCGGTCTGGCGCTTGAACCAGTTCGGCAATGATGAATTCTGCGTCAAGCGCTTCTTGCGGAAATCGCGCTGCTTGGACGCTATCTCTTCAGCGGACGGCACGCGCAGCCCCTCGTTGAATCCGACATAGGCATGGTTGGCCTCGGCGATCGCCTGACTGAAGTCCTGCTCGGCCTCCGAAATATCGTCGGCCACCGTTCGTATGTTCTCGTTGAAGGATTTGTTCAGGTCACTTGCCGCACCAACGATGTTGTCCTGCATCTTTCGCAGCTCTTCCATCTGCATCTCGCGATTGACCTGGGTCTTGACATCGCTGATGTAGCGCTGAGCCCTACCGAACAACGTACCCGCCATGCGCGCGACGGTGGGAAGCCGCTCCGGGCCGATGACGACCAGCGCGACCGCGCCAATCAGCGCGAGTTTGGTAAGGCCCAGGTCGATCATTCGGCAGGAAACTCAGGAAGACGGAGGAAACAGCGGCGCCAGCAAGCACCACCGTCACGAGAAGGAAACGATCAGCTCTTGGATTTTTCGCGGGCTTCGACATCAATGGTCGACTTGTCAGCCACCTGAGCCGAGGGCGCAGCGGGTTTGTCCTCATCGGCTCCCTTCACGCCGTCCTTGAAGCCCTTGACGGCCTTGCCCAGATCAGAGCCAATGTTGCCCAGCTTCTTGGTGCCAAACACCAGCATGACAATCACCAGCACGATGACCCAGTGCCAAATACT
Organism: Oxalobacteraceae bacterium; assembly: GCA_010024875.1. Classification (GTDB taxonomy): domain Bacteria; phylum Pseudomonadota; class Gammaproteobacteria; order Burkholderiales; family Burkholderiaceae_D; genus Pernthalerella. Next base: position 25,155 of record RGFZ01000020.1, read on the forward strand.
GAACGAACCCATTGTCTTCTCCTACGGGAAATGCAAATTATTGCTTAAGAATACGGTTTGCGGTCTACGCGAGAGCCGGTGTCATCACCGCTGTCCGCGCCATGGCCGCGGACCGCCCATCACGTGCAGGTGGAGATGGTACACCTCCTGACCGCCATCGGGGCCCGTATTGAAGAGCGCCTTGAAGCCGCCGGCCGGGCCATCCGTACTGCTTTGGTAACCTGCGCCCAGCTCCTCGGCCAGCTTCGGTGCGAGCAGCATCATTTTACCCAACAATGCCTGGTGTTTCTGATCGCTGTCAGCCAGCGTGGGGATGTGTTCGCGCGGCACGATCAGCACATGCACCGGCGCCGCAGGATTGATATCGTGGAAAGCGATCAAGTCTTCGTCTTCGTAGGCTTTTTTGGAAGGAATCGCGCCCGAGACAATCTTGCAAAAAATGCAGTTATCCACGCTGTGGCTCCTGTTGTTGGTGTCAAGACTGAGAATTATCGCCGAGCGGCTTCGGCAGTGCTTGCTGCGGTAGTCGAGATCTGCATCATGAAGTGCGTTAGCGGCGCTCCGATGCCTCGCGCTGAGCCAGCTTACGGTTGGCCTTCTCTTCAATGCCGGACAAGCCCTCGCGACGTGCAAGTTCATCGAGCACTTGCTGCGGAGTGAGATCGAAGCGCGCGAGCATGATCATCGAATGGAACCACAGATCAGCACACTCGTAGACCAGCTTGTTCGCGTCGGCGCCTTGGCGCACATCTTTGGCGGCCATCACGGTCTCCGTGGCCTCTTCGCCGATTTTCTTGAGAATCGCATCATCGCCTCTCTCGAACAGACGCGAGACGTAGGATTTCTCGGGATCGCCGCCGGCTTCAAGCTTGCGCGACTCGATCACCTCTGCGAGGCGTTGCAGGATATCGCTCATGGAAGATCCGCTTATTTGTTGTAGATATGTTCCGGGTCTTTCAGCACCGACTCGGTCTCGATCCAGTCAGGCTGTTCGGCATCCTGATTGAACTTGTGGAAGAAGCAGGAATGTCGGCCCGTGTGGCAGGCGATGTCACCAACCTGCGTCACTTTTAACAGCAGCACGTCTTCATCGCAATCGAGCCGAATCTCATGCACTTGCTGGAAATGCCCGGATTCCTCGCCCTTGTGCCAGAGCTTCTTTCGCGAGCGGCTCCAGTAGACGGCCTGACCCAACTCGACGGTGCGCGCCAGTGCATCACGGTTCATCCATGCAAACATTAGCACGTCATTCGTGCCCACCTCCTGCGCGATAACGGGTATGAGTCCGTGCTCGTCCCACTTGATGCGGTTGAGCCATTTCGCGCGCGCGATCATGCCAGCCTCACGGGTATGCCCTGCGCGGCCATGAACTGCTTGGCCTCCTGCACGCTGTGGTGCTGGTAATGAAAAATGCTAGCGGCCAAGACGGCATCGGCATGGCCTTCGGTAATGCCGTCCGCGAGGTCTTGCAGACCGCCGACGCCGCCGGAAGCGATCACGGGTATCGACACGGCATCCGACACGGCACGTGTCAGCGCGAGATCAAAACCCGAGCGTGTGCCATCCTTGTCCATGCTGGTCAGCAGGATTTCACCTGCGCCCAGCGATTGCATTTTTTTGGCCCACTCGACTGCATCGAGCCCAGTCGGCGTGCGACCGCCATGCGTAAACACTTCCCAATGCCCGGCATTGCTGCGCTTGGCATCGATCGCGACGACAATACACTGCGAGCCATACTTGTTGGCCGCATCCGCGACCAGCTGAGGGTTGGTGACGGCCGAGGTGTTGATGCTGATCTTGTCCGCACCTGCGTTCAGCAAGCGCCGAACATCATCCACCGCGCGCACGCCGCCGCCGACAGTCAGCGGAATGAACACCTGAGAGGCCACGTCTTCGATGATGTGCAGGATCAGATCGCGATCGTCAGACGAGGCGGTGATGTCGAGGAAGGTAAGTTCATCGGCACCCTGCTCGTCGTAGCGGCGGGCGATCTCGACCGGATCGCCGGCGTCGCGCAGCTCGACGAAATTGACACCTTTGACCACCCGCCCGGCGGTCACGTCTAGGCAAGGAATAATGCGTTTCGCCAGCGCCATGTCAGTCTTCGCCGGACAGCTCGTCCGCGCGCTCCTGCGCATCGCGCAGATTCAGCGTTCCCTCGTAGATCGAACGGCCGCAGATCACTCCCTCGATGCCTTCATCTTGTACCGCGCACAAGGCCTCGACATCCTTGATGTCATGCACGCCACCGGAGGCGATCACGGGAATCGTCATGCTCTGTGCGAGCTTGACAGTGGCGTCGATGTTCACGCCCTTCATCATGCCGTCGCGGCCGATGTCGGTGTAGACGATGGCTTCGCAACCATAGTCTTCGAATTTCTTCGCCAGATCGATCACCTCATGGCCGGACAATTTGCTCCAGCCATCGGTGGCGACCTTGCCATCTTTGGCGTCGAGCCCGACGATGATCTGACCGGGGAAGGCGCTGCACGCATCATGCAGGAAACCAGGATTCTTCACCGCTGCCGTGCCGATGATGATGTAGGACAGACCGTCATCAAGATAGCGTTCGATGGTGTCGAGATCGCGGATCCCACCGCCGAGCTGAATAGGAATCTCATCCACATCGTTTTCTTCTGCGTACTCGCGAACAGCTGCGATGATGGCCTTGATGGCGGGCTCGTTCTTGGGCTTGCCGGCAAAAGCACCATTCAGGTCGACCAGATGCAGCCTGCGCGCACCCTGTTCCAGCCAGTGCCTTGCCATCTGGGCAGGATCGTCGGAGAACACAGTGACCTGATCCATGTCACCTTGCTTGAGGCGCACGCAATGGCCGTCCTTGAGGTCGATAGCGGGTATGAGCAGCATGGCTACTGGAGATTGGCTGGGCTTGGGTTGAAAGGATGGTGTCGTTCGCTGTGGCGAGCACGCTCAGGGATTCCAATGTACAAAATTTTTATACAGCTGCAAACCAGCTGATGCACTTTTTTCGGGGTGGAATTGCGTGGCGAAAATGTTATCCCGTCCTGCGGCGCAGCAAAATGGCAAACCGTAAACGGTTTCACCTGCAGCATGCTCGTTTTTTTCAGGCACCACGTAGTAGCTGTGTACGAAATAAAAATAGCTGTCGTCTGCCACACCTGACCACATCGGATGGCGTTTCAGCTGCCGCACGCGATTCCAGCCCATCTGCGGTACTTTGAAACGCGAGCCATCCGGTTGCCGCTGGTCTTCCAGCCGGAAGCGCACAACCTTTCCCGGCATCAGGCCGAGGCAATGGGCGTCACCCTCCTCGCTCCAATCGAACATCATCTGCAAACCGACGCAGACGCCGAGCAGTGGCTTGCTGCGCGCAGCTTCGATCAGGGCTTCCTGCACTCCCGACTCGCGCAGCGATCGCATACAGTCCGGCATCGCTCCCTGGCCCGGAAGCACGATGCGCTCAGCGGCGCGTATGTCCTCAGGCCTGCCGGAAATATGCACCTCGGCGTCTTCTGCCACATGCATCAGTGCCTGAGCCACCGAGCGCAGGTTACCCATTCCGTAATCAACAACGACGATCTTGTTCATTGGGTTGATCAATGCCTGCCCGGCACACTGCCGAACACTGTGCTCAGAGGCTGCCCTTAGTCGAAGGAATGGTACCGGCAGCGCGGGGGTCAAGCTCGGCGGCCATGCGCAACGCGCGGCCAAATGCCTTGAACACCGTTTCGCACTGATGATGGGCGTTTTCACCGCGCAGGTTGTCGACATGCAAGGTCACTTGCGCATGATTGACGAAGCCCTGAAAAAATTCATGCGTCAGATCGACATCGAAGCTGCCGATCATCGAGCGCTTGAAGGGCACGTGAAACTCCAGTCCGGGACGGCCGGAAAAATCGACCACCACACGCGACAGCGCCTCATCAAGTGGCACATAGGCATGGCCGTAGCGGCGTATGCCTTTCTTGTCGCCGATGGCTTGCGCGAACGCTTGACCGAGCGCGATGCCCACGTCCTCGACAGTATGGTGCGCATCGATGTGCAGGTCGCCCTTGGCACTGATATCGAGATCAATCAGGCCATGTCGCGCGATCTGGTCCAGCATGTGGTCAAGAAAAGGCACGCCGGTATCCAGCGTCTGCTGGCCGGTGCCGTCGAGATTGATCGCCACCCGGATCTGGGTTTCGCTGGTGTTGCGAACGACTTCTGCTGTGCGTGCCATGGGTAAGGAGATTCAGGAATTCAAGCTGGACTCGAGCGCCGCCAGAAATTGCGCATTCTCGGCCGGGGTGCTCACGGTAACCCGCAGACAATTGTCCAGCAAAGCGTGCATTCTACCGACATTTTTCACCAGCACCTTTCGCTCTAACAGGCGCTCGAATACCTGAGTGCCGGTCAGACCGGGTCGGGTAATCCGCAACAGGATGAAATTGGCCGCGGAGGGAAACACCGTCACGCCGGGCAGCGCCGCCATCCGCGCCGCAAGCTGCTCGCGCTCTACGCGAATGCTGGTCGCCTGCGCATCCAGTACATCATTGTGCTCGAGCATGAAGGCAGCGGTCGCCTCGGTCAGCACATTGACGTTGTAAGGCGGGCGTACCTTGTCGAACTCATGCAAGAGCGGCGCAGCGGCCGACATATAGCCCAGCCGTATGCCCGCCAGCCCCAGCTTGGACACCGTACGCATCACGATCAGGTTGGGGAATTCCGGCAGGCGTGGCATGAAACTATCGTCGGCAAATGGCTGATACGCTTCATCGACCACTACCAAGCCGCTGTTACCAACCTCACGAATGATGGCCAGCATCGCCTCGGCATCGAACAGGTTGCCCGTCGGGTTGTTCGGATATGCCAGATAAGTGATCGCCGGACGATGGGTGCGCACCGCATCGAGCATTGCGTCGAGATCAAGGGACAGATCTTCACGCAAGGGAACGCCGACAAATTCAAGACCCGCCAGCTGCGCCGACATCGCGTACATCACGAAGCCTGGCACCGGTGCCAGCACCTTGGCGCCCGGCTTTGCACAAGCCACCGACACCACGCTGATGAGCTCATCCGAGCCATTGCCGAGGATGATGTCAAAGCCCGAGGGCACGCCAAGCTTGTCGCAAATCGCCGCCTTCAGCCCGGCATAGGTAGGCACTGGATAACGGTTCAGCGCCAGCGCGCCCAACCGTTTGCCCAGCTCGTGCTGTAGCGCGACCGGCAACAGGTAGGGGTTTTCCATCGCATCGAGCTTCACAAAGCCTGAGGCATCGGGAACGTGATACGCCGACAAGGCGCGCACGTCGGCGCGGATGAGGTTTTCAGTCAGGGACATGAGAGGCTCGACGAAGGCACTGGTCAGAATCGCTTATTTCAGGCGCATTTCGGCTGAACGAGCATGCGCCGGCAAGCCCTCACCGTACGCCAGCTCGGCCGCCACCTTGCCCAGCGTCTGTGCGCCGGACTGGCTGACGTGAATCACTGAAGAGCGCTTCTGAAAGTCATAAACACCCAGCGGGGACGAGAAGCGTGCGGTACGCGAGGTCGGCAGCACGTGGTTGGGACCTGCACAATAGTCGCCCAGCGATTCGGAAGAATACCGACCGAGGAACATCGCGCCCGCATGGCGGATGCGATCAGCCCACTGCTGAGGATGCTCGGCGGAGATTTCAAGGTGCTCGGCGGCGATCAGGTTGGCGATCTCGCAGGCTTCGTTCATGTCGCGTACCTTGATCATCGCACCCCGGTTGGTGAGCGATATACGGATCACGTCTTTGCGGGGCATGTCGTCTAAGAGCTGGTTCACGCTAGCCTGCACGCGTGACAGATAGTCCGCATCCGGGCAGACCAGAATCGATTGCGCGAGCTCATCATGCTCGGCCTGCGAGAACAAGTCCATTGCCACCCAGTCGGGGTCGGTGCTGCCATCGGCGAGCACCAGAATCTCTGACGGACCGGCGATCATGTCGATGCCGACGATGCCGAACACGCGACGCTTGGCCGCAGCCACGTAGGCATTGCCGGGACCGACGATTTTGTCCACTTGCGGAATACTTGCCGTGCCATAGGCCAGTGCACCGACCGCTTGCGCGCCGCCAATGGTAAACACGCGATCAACACCGGCCATCTCGGCAGCGGCCAGCACCAGCGGATTCTTCACGCCCTCGGGCGTGGGGACAACCATGATGATCTCGCCGACACCTGCCACCTTGGCCGGAATCGCATTCATCAGCACCGATGACGGATACGCTGCTTTGCCGCCCGGGACATAGATGCCAACCTTGTCAAGCGGCGTGACTTTCTGCCCAAGCACCGTGCCATCGGCTTCGGTAAAAATGAACCCATCGGAACCACATTCTTTTTTTTGCCGCTCGTGATACGCACGCACACGATCGGCTGCATGTTGAAGTGCGGCACGGCGCGCGGCAGGCAGACTATCCAGCGCCGCCTTGCGCTCGGCGCGGGGAATCTCCAGCGCAGTCATGTGGGTTGCTGACAGCCGATCGAATGTATTTGTGTATTCCAGTACGGCGGCGTCGCCACGCTGGCGCACATCCGCGAGTATTGACGCAGCGGCACGATCAATCGCTTCGTCCTCCGAAGCTTCGAAGGCCAGTATGGCCATCAGTTGTTCGCGGAAATCCTTGCTGCCGGAATCCAGTTTTCGTATTTCGAGTGACATGATTTATTTTTCACGACGCGATGCCTTGTCGAAGGCATCGATAAGGGGTTGCAGCTTTTCGCGCTTCAATTTGAGCGCAGCCCGGTTGACGACGAGGCGCGAGGAGATGTCCATGATGTGCTCGACCTCGACCAGGTTGTTGGCCTTCAGCGTGCTACCGGTCGACACCAGGTCGACGATCGCATCCGACAAACCGACCAATGGCCCGAGCTCCATCGAGCCATACAGCTTGATCAGGTCCACGTGTACACCCTTGGCAGCGAAATGCTCACGCGCAACATTCACATATTTGGTCGCCACGGCCAGACGCGCACCCTGGCGCACCGCACTCGCATAATCAAAGCCTGCAGGCACCGCGACGGACATACGGCATTTGGCGATGTTCAGATCGATGGGTTGATACAAGCCATCGCCGCCATGTTCGAGCAAGACATCCTTGCCGGCGACGCCAAAGTCCGCGGCGCCGTGTTGCACATAGGTGGGAACATCGGACGCGCGCACGATCACGACACGCACTAACGGATCGCTGGTGGGCAGGATCAGCTTGCGCGATTTTTCCGGGTCTTCAGACACCACGACGCCAGCGGCCTGCAGCAGCGGCATCGTTTCCTCAAAGATCCGGCCCTTAGACAGGGCAAGGGTGAGCATCTGGGTCATCAGCGAATTCTCTCTATGTCGGCGCCGACCGCCGACAGCTTGGCTTCCATCCGGTCATAGCCGCGATCCAGATGATAAATGCGATCAACCAGAGTCTGCCCATGAGCAGCCAGGCCGGCAATCACGAGTGATGCCGATGCACGCAAGTCTGTCGCCATTACCGGTGCACCGATCAGCTTCGGCACGCCGTGCACGATCGCGGTGTGACCATCGATCTCGATGGATGCACCGAGGCGATTGAGTTCCTGCACATGCATGTAGCGGTTCTCGAAAATGGTCTCGGTCACGCGGCAACTGCCGTCGGCGATACAGTTCAGCGCCATCACCTGCGCCTGCATATCGGTCGGAAAACCCGGGTATTCCGTGGTGCGGAAGCTAACCGCCTTCGGTCGGCCTGACATCTGCAGACGTATCCAGTCTTCGCCAGACGTGATCACCGCGCCCGCTTCGCGCAGTTTGTCCGTCACCGCATCAAGCAAATCAGCGCGGGTATTTTTCAGCACCACGTCGCCGCCCGCCGCCCCGACCGCGCACAGGAAGGTGCCGGTCTCGATACGGTCGGCAATCACGCTGTGGGTGGCGCCATGCAACGCGGGCACGCCGGTGATGCGCAAACGGTCGCTGCCTATACCCTCGATCTTGGCGCCCATCGCTACCAGCAGGTTCGCCAGGTCGGTTACCTCCGGTTCGCGTGCGGCATTGTCGAGCACTGTCTCGCCATCGGCCAGTGTGGCGGCCATCAACAGGTTCTCGGTGCCGGTGACGGTGATCATGTCGGTGACAATGCGAGCGCCTTTGAGCTTGTTAGCGCGCGCATGAATGTAACCGCCTTCGATGCGGATCTCTGCGCCCATCGCTTGCAAGCCCTTGATGTGCTGATCCACCGGACGCGAGCCGATCGCGCAACCGCCCGGTAGTGACACCTTGGCCTCGCCGAGGCGCGCCACCAGCGGGCCCAAAACAAGAATGGACGCGCGCATGGTCTTGACCATCTCGTAGGGTGCCTCGGGATGATTGACGCCCGCGCCATTCAACTCGAGGACATCGCCCTTCTCTTCGATCGACAGGCCCATCTGCCTGAGCAGCTTCTGCATCGTGGTTACATCCTGCAGGTGCGGCACGTTGGCCAGCGACAGCGTATCGGCCGTCAGCAAGCCCGCGCACAAAATGGGCAGCGCGGCATTCTTTGCACCGGAAATCTGCAATTCACCGGACAGGCGCTTGCCGCCGGTGATGAGGAGTTTGTCCATTACGGCTGATACTCTTCCGGTGTGAGCGTCTTCATCGACAATGCATGGATCTCGGCCTTCATACGATCACCCAACGCAGCATAGACGATCTGATGGCGTTGTATCAGGCGCTTGCCGGCAAACGCGGGCGAGACGATCAGTGCGCTGAAATGTTGGCCATCGCCCTCCACTTCAAGGTGGGTGCATTCGAGGCCATTCGCGATGTAATTTTTGATCAGTTCAGGTGTGGGCAGCACGTTATTGCCTTTGATAAAAATAACTCAGCCAGTCGGGCCGGCGCGTCAGGAACCGCGCCTCAATGGCGCAGCTTGTAACCATTTTTTAGCAGCCGCAGCGCCAGCGAGGCGAGCAGCAGGAGGAACACCAGCACGATCAGCAGGCTGGTCACCGGCGGCACGTCAGAGTGACCGAAAAAGCCATAGCGAAAGCCGTCGATCATATAAAAAAACGGGTTCGCATGCGACACCGCCAGCCAAAATGGCGGCAGTGAATGCACCGAATAAAACACGCCGGCAAGAAAGGTCGCCGGCACGATCAGGAAGTTCTGAAAAGCCGCGAGCTGATCGAATTTCTCAGCCCAAATGCCCGCCAACAGCCCCATCGTACCGAGTATGGCCGCGCCGATCAGCGCAAACAGCAAGATCCACAACGGAGCCACGAAAGAGAGCTTGGCGAACCATGCTGTGATCAGGAATACGCCTGCACCGACCACCAGCCCACGCACCATCGCCGCCAGCACATAAGCACCGTAGAGCTCCCAATGCGATAGCGGAGTCAGAAGTACAAAGACAAGGTTACCGGTGATCTTGGATTGGATCAGTGATGATGATGAATTCGCAAAGGCATTTTGCAGCACACTCATCATCACCAGCCCGGGCACAAGGAAGGCGGTGTATGACACGCCGGGGAATACCTGTACATGCTCTTCCAACACATGACCAAAGATCAGCAGGTACAGCATGGCGGTCACGATGGGCGCGGTCAGCGTCTGCGTCGCTACTTTCCAGAAGCGCAGCAGCTCCTTGTAAAACAGTGTGCGAAAGCCCGTCATTGGTCACCACCCATGATCTGGATGAACACATCTTCCAGGTCGGCCTGGTGCAGCTGCAAGTCGTCCAGCTTTGCGCCAGATTCGCGGATGCGCGCAAGAATACCTTCAACCTCGTCATGATGATTGACGCGTAAGGTGTAGTGATTACCCTCGGCCAGCTCGGCGGGATGAGATACGAGCGCGTGCAGCGACGCTGGCAGTTTGCCGCCCGACAGCCTCACCTCGAGTTGCGAACCCGAGATACGGCGAATCAGCGCAGCAGTGGAGTCGAGCGCGACCACCTGACCCGCCTTCAGCATCGCAATGCGATTGCACAGCGCTTGAGCCTCTTCCAGATAATGGGTTGTCAGCACGACAGTATGGCCTTCGCGGTTCAGACGGCCGATGAAATCCCACAGTGTCTGGCGCAGTTCGACATCGACGCCTGCGGTCGGCTCATCGAGCATGATGACCGGCGGCTTGTGGACCAGCGCCTGCGCGACCAATACCCGTCGCTTCATGCCGCCAGACAGCGCGCGCATGTTGGAATCCGCCTTGGAGCTCAGGTGCAGGTGGTGCATCACTTCGTCGATCCAGTCATCGTTATGACGGATGCCGAAATAGCCGGACTGCATGCGCAGCGTTTCACGCACCGTAAAGAAGGGATCGAACACCAACTCCTGCGGCACAACGCCGATCTGCTTGCGCGCGCGCTGATAGTCAGTGACCACGTCATGACCGTGAATGCTGACCCGCCCCTCATCGGCACGTGCCAGTCCGGCGATGATGGAAATCAAGGTGGTCTTGCCGGCACCGTTGGGGCCGAGTAATCCGAAAAACTCACCCTCGGCGATGTCGAGCGAGACGCCACCCAAGGCCTGCAGGGTGCCGTAGCGCTTCTTGACGTTGTCGATCCGGATCGCGGACATGAAGTGGTAAACCGGTGGAAGGCGCCAAGGCATTGGCTATCGTGGATGCCCGGATGTGCGGCATCCGCCAATGAAGGCGCAAAGTCTCGGATTATAGGGGATTTGGCTGCCGAGCCTGAGCGCGGAACACGCCGAAGTCAGGATCTGACCAACTCAGGAATGCATGAGATCCTGCAGCCCATACAACTGCGCCAGACTGAGCAAGCCCTCTGGCACGCCGGCGATCTGCAAGGGTCTGCCCAGCGCCGATCCAGCCCGCTTCCAGGCCAGCACTGCGGATACCGCCGAGGAGTCGAAATGGGTCAGACCGGACAAGTCAATCAGCGTCTCGCCCTGCGCGATGGATGCCAGGCCTTCCTGCAGCGCTTGCCCGGCATCCGCCATAGTGATGGAGATCGGAGTGAAACTCATCAGCTCTTGGCCGGCTTCGGCGGATTCGCGGCGAGGCGCTTGTTACGCTCGGCCAGCGCGCGAATCAGACCGTCAATACCGCCCTTGTTGATCTCGGCGGCAAAGGTGCCCTTGTAAGTCTCGACCAGCCACGCGCCGAGAATGTTTACGTCATAAATCTTCCAGCCCGAGGCGGTTTTTTCGAGCCGGTAATTCAACTGTATTGGTTCGCCGCGCGGCTGAATCACCATCGAGCGCACCTCAACCTCGTCATCATCCGCGCCTGAACGCATAGGCTTGAACTCGAGCACCTGATTGCGAACCTGCGAGATCGCGCCGGAGTAGGTGTAGATCAGCAGGGAGCGGAATTCCGTGGTCAGTGCAGCTTGCTGCTCGGGTGTGGCTTCGCGCCAGAATCGGCCAGCGGCCATTGCCGTCATGCGCTGGAAATTCACATGCGGGATCACTTTGGCTTGCACGACCTCCATAATTCGCTGCTGATTGCCCGCCTGGATCTGCTTGTCGGTCTTGGCCAGCTCGAGGATCTCGCTGCTCACGCGCTTGACCAGCACGTCAGGCGCTTCTTGCTGCGCGCTGGCACTGCCCGCGCAGACAACTAGCAGGGTGAAAAGAATGGAGGTGAGCTTCCTGAGGATGGACATGGATATCCCGGGGCAGTGTAGGAGCGTGCCGGCCTATGCGGCGCTCTGGACATGGAATGATACCGAATGATGCAGCGACCGGCCAACTCGCATCCGACCGCCGACCGTCCGAAAATTCGGCGGGCAGCGGCCGCCTGCCGCGCTGCTCGGTGGAGATTCAGTTCTCGCCGTCGCGGATACGGCTTTCTCGGCGTTGCAGGTATGCGTCGCGGAAGAATTGATAAGGGTCGAGTGCCGCACCCTCCATCAGCGTGCCCGTGTCCAGCAGCGCTGCACGGTCATCCACAGCGCGCAGCACACGGCCGCTGTTCTTTGCGCGCACCGGCACGCTGTTGGAGGCGGTCAGCGGATCCGCATACAGATCGACAGGCTTTGCCATACTGTCGCGCAAGGTGCTGGAACCGAAGAAAGGCAGCACCACATAAGGCCCGGATTTCGCGCCCCAAACACCCAGGGTCTGCCCGAAATCTTCTTCGTGCTTGGGCAAACCCATCGGCGTGGCAACATCGATCAGTCCGGCAATCCCTATCGTGGAATTGAATACAACGCGCGTCACGTCCGTGGTGCCGTCCTTCGGTTTACCTTGCAGGTAGTTGTTTACCGCCGTCCAGACATCACCGATGTTGGCGAAAAAATTTCCTACGGCCGAGCGAACGAAGGACGGCAGAACGGTCGCATAGCCCGTCGCTACCGGCTTGAGAATGTTGTCGTCGACCTTGCGATTAAACTCGAACATCGCACGATTGTAATTCTCGTAAGGATCGCGTGGGTCGCTGCCGGCACCCGTCACGCGGGTACTGGCGCAAGCACTTAGCAGCACACTCACCGCTGCGATCAGGCTCCAACGGAGGAATCGTTTTTGGTTGGTCATTTTTTCTTCTCCTCGCTACTGGCCTCGGCCGCCTTGCTGAATAAAAACTGGCTGATCAAATTTTCAAGCACGATCGCCGATTGGGTACTCTTGATGCGATCGCCCTCGGCAAAATTACTGGTATCCCCGCCGGGCTCGAGCCCGATGTACTGCTCGCCGAGTAGCCCGGACGTCAGGATCTTGGCCGAGCTGTCTTTGGGGAATTGGTACTGCGACTCGATGCGCATCGTGACTTGCGCCTGAAAGGTCTTGTCATTGAAGCCTATGCTCTCGACGCGCCCGACCACCACACCAGCGCTCTTGACCGGCGCACGCGGCTTGAGGCCACCGATGTTGTCGAAACGCGCGACCAGCGCATAGCTCGGGCCGAAGCTCATCGAGCTCATGTTACCTGCCTTGAGCGCGAGGAACATGACCGCGAGTGCCCCCAGTAGTACGAACAGCCCGACCCAGACATCCAGTGATTTGCGTTGCATCTTTGCCTCAGCTAAACATCAGCGCCGTGAGAAGGAAATCCAGCCACAGCACCATCAGAGAACCAATCACGACCGTGCGCGTAGTGGCGCGCGCGACCCCTTCGGGCGTCGGCGCCGCACAATAGCCTTCGTAGAGTGCGATGAAGGTCACTGCGACACCGAATACAAAGCTCTTGATCACACCATTGAGCACATCGGCCCAGACATCGACACCGGCCTGCATCTGCGACCAGAACGCACCCTCATCCACGCCAATCAAGCGCACGCCGACAATATAACCGCCCAGCACGCCGACCGCGCTGAAGATCGCTGCAAGTACAGGCATCGCGATCACGCCCGCCCAGAAACGCGGTGCCAGCACACGCCGCATCGGATCGACCGCCATCATCTCCATCGCAGCCAGCTGCTCGCCGGCTTTCATCAGTCCGATCTCGGCCGTCAGTGAGGTGCCTGCGCGTCCGGCAAATAGCAAGGCAGTCACCACCGGGCCCAACTCCCGAATCAGTGACAGCGCCACTAGCAGTCCCAGCGCCTGTTCCGAGCCGTATTTGTTCAGCGTGTAATACCCCTGGAGACCGAGCACGAAGCCAACGAACAGCCCCGACACGGCAATGATCACCAAGGAGTAATTACCGATGAAGTGCACCTGATCGGTGACCAGCCGCGGGCGACGCAGCGCCGTGCCAGAGGCAGCCATCAGCTCCGCGAAAGTGCGTGCCGCAGCGCCCAGCCCGGCCAGCCCGCTGCGCACGCTCGCGCCGAGATGCGACAGAAAGTCGATGATCATGCGTCCTCCTGCATGCCGAGCTGCTCGGTAATGCTAAGCCCAGGGTAATGGAAAGGCACTGGGCCATCCGCCTCGGCATGCACGAACTGCTTCACATAGGGATCATCGGATTCACGCATCTGCTGCGGTGTGCCGTGCGCGACGATACGGCCCTGCGACAGAAAATATACGTGATCGGCGATGCTGAATGATTCATGCACATCATGCGAGACCAGAATGCTGGTGGAACCTAGCGCATCATTGAGCTTGCGAATCAAGTTGGCTGTTACACCCATCGAGATCGGATCGAGGCCGGCGAATGGCTCGTCATACATGATCAGCTGCGGATCGAGCGCGACGGCGCGCGCCAGCGCCACGCGCCGTGCCATGCCGCCGGATATCTCGGCTGGCTTCAGATGCGCGGCATTCGACAGTCCTACGGCGTGCAGCTTCATTAACACCAGATCGCGGATCATCTCCTCGGGCAGTCGCGTGTTTTCGCGCAGAGGAAAGGCCACGTTGTCGAACACGGTGAGATCAGTGAACAGCGCGCCATGCTGGAACAGCATGCCCATGCGACGGCGCATCGCATACAGGCCCTGCAGGTTCAGGCTGGCCACGTTCTGCCCATCAACCGTGACCGTACCCGAATTCGCGCGCAACTGGCCGCCAATCAGCCGCAATACCGTGGTCTTGCCTGAGCCTGAGCCGCCCATCACGGCGACAACGCTGCCTTGGGGAAACTGCATGTCGAGGCCGCTCAGAATCGGCCGCTCACCATAGGCAAAGTGCAGGTCGCGGATGTCGACGAAATTGGACACGAAAGTTGGGAGCGGAAAAGTTCTGAATTGTAGCGGAAAGCACGAATCGCTTGAGTGGGCGAGGCTCTGTTCGAAGCGCTTTGCTATTTGCCCTAGCGAACAGTTGCTAGAATATCATGCTCACCTGCTTACACCTAGGAAACGCAAGTAAAGTCGTGTCCCGCCTTGGTGATGCTCACAAAGAAGCGCGTGAGGGCACACGATAGAACACGGGTACTCAAAGTCCCTTCACAAAGGGACACTCACTTTGCTTCAGGATATACAAAAGGATGGACATACAAAGCACCACACAAAGTGATATTCGCTTGGCTTGAGCAGGTAAACAAAGTGAGTGTCCCTTGGTGATGCCTTGGTGATGTTTATGCTCGGATTGAGTCGATTTGATCATCGCTCAATACTTTGCTCAATGTGCTTTTGAGAACCCATCTCGTCAGGCCGCTGGCATGGCGACAATGCCGCTGACTGCGCAGGCTTGCGGAATGCACCAGCACTACCACCAACGACCTGACAAGATAAGTACCCAGTAGCCACTGTACAGACAAGACGACTAACTTATCGTCTCTGCAGAGAAACGGACAGTAGCAAGAAGCCGTCCCGGGTCACATATTTTTTTAGGTAGTGTTGTGGCGGTATTACATTTGTTACCTGAGCATACCGAAGACAAAAGAAAAATATTGCCCTGATATCTGATACGCAACGAAGCCACAAAGGGACACTCACTTTGTCTACTCAATAAAACAAAGTGAGTGTCCCTTTGTGAAAAACAAAAAGGCCCGAGATTGCTCCCGAGCCTTTATCTATTTTAGTCTGTCGCAACAGCGACGAAGGTTTATCGTGGCAACACCGACGAACCCATGAGAAATTCATCGACTGCGCGTGCGCACTGACGACCTTCGCGGATTGCCCACACTACCAGCGACTGACCTCGGCGCATGTCGCCCGCAGCGAACACATTAGGCACCGAGGTCTGGTAGCAGCCTTCGCCATCGGTGGTGGCCTTGGCATTACCTCGCGCGTCTTGGTCGATGCCGAAGGCTTCGAGCACCGAGTTCACCGGCGACACAAAACCCATCGCCAGCAGCACAAGGTCCGCTTTCATTTCGAACTCGGAGTTCGGTACTTCGCTCATCTTGCCGTCTTTCCATTCCACGCGTGCGGCGATCAGCTTCTCGAGCTTGCCGTTCTTACCCTCCAGCCGCTTGGTCGCCACCGCCCAATCACGTTCGCAGCCTTCTTCGTGGGACGACGAGGTCCGCAGCTTGGTCGGCCAGTAGGGCCACACCAACGGCTTGTTTTCATGCTCGGGTGGCATAGGCATGAGTTCAAATTGATTGACTGATGCTGCGCCATGACGATTCGAGGTGCCTACGCAGTCGGAACCGGTATCGCCACCACCGATCACGATCACATGCTTGCCGGTCGCCTTGATCTGTTCTTTGAGCTTGTCGCCGGCATTCACACGATTCTGCTGCGGCAGGAATTCCATGGCGAAGTGCACGCCCTCGAGTTCACGGCCTGGCACTGGTAAATCACGTGGCTGCTCGGCGCCACCGCTGACGATCACCGCATCGAATTCTTTTTTCAATTGCTCGGGCGAGATAATCTCTTTCGCAAGGTTCATGATCTGATTCGGGAAATCCTTGCCGATCAGGACACCCGTACGGAATGTCACGCCTTCGGCTTTCATCTGCTCGACACGGCGGTCGATGTGAGATTTTTCGAACTTGAAGTCAGGGATGCCATAGCGCAGCAGGCCGCCAACGCGATCATTCTTCTCGAACACGGTGACATCATGGCCTACACGAGACAGTTGCTGCGCGGCTGCCATACCGGCAGGACCCGCGCCGACGACCGCGACTTTCTTGCCCGTCTTGACAGTCGCCGGCTGCGGCACGACCCAACCGTTTTCCCAGCCCTTGTCGATGATGAAGTGTTCGATCGACTTGATGCCTACCGGATCATCGTTGATACCCAGCGTGCACGCAGCTTCGCAGGGTGCAGGACAAATACGCCCGGTGAACTCGGGAAAGTTGTTCGTCGAGTGCAGCACATCTAACGCCTCGCGGTAGTTGCCGTGGTAAACGAGATCATTCCAGTCGGGGATGATGTTGTTCACGGGGCAGCCGCTATTACAGAACGGGATGCCACAATCCATGCAGCGCGCGCCCTGCACTTTCGCATCGGCATCTGACAGATGCAACACGAATTCTTTGTAGTGCTTGGTGCGTGACTGAGGTGCCTCACTTGCCTCTTGCAAGCGCTGGTATTCCAGAAAACCGGTGACTTTACCCATGGTGTTCTCTTCTTCGTTTAAGCAGTGACTTTTTCCGCGACCTTGCCGGCTGCGGCGAACATTTCGCCCAGCGCGCGCTTGTACTCGGTCGGGAATACCTTGATGAATTTGTTGCGTGCAGCGCTCCAATCATCGAGCAGCGTGCGCGCGCGGGTGCTGCCGGTGTACTTGAAGTGGCGCTCGATCAGGCTCTTGAGCATGGCCTCATCGGTCTGGCGCTCGCCACCGCGCGTCAGACTGTGCCAGGCTGATTTGGGCAGGGTCGTCTCTTGCTCAGAGACTGACAGCACAGGGTCGAGTGCAACCATCGCCATGTTGCACCTCGAGGCGAACGCGCCATCTTCGTCGTACACGTAGGCGATACCCCCCGACATACCGGCCGCAAAATTGCGTCCTGTCCCGCCCAGTACGACGACAGTGCCACCTGTCATGTACTCGCAACCGTGATCGCCGGTGCCTTCCACCACAGCGACGGCGCCCGAGTTTCGCACGGCAAAACGCTCGCCCGCGACGCCATTGAAGAACGCTTCACCCGCAATCGCGCCGTACAGCACGGTATTGCCGATGATGATGTTATCGACTGCACGACCACGGAACTCGGTGTTCGGGCGCACGATGATGCGACCACCCGAGAGACCCTTGCCCACATAGTCATTACCTTCGCCGACGAGATCGAAAGTCACGCCATGTGCAAGGAAAGCCCCGAATGACTGCCCGGCAGTACCTTGCAGTTGAATGTGAATCGTGTCATCCGGCAGACCTTCGTGACCGTACTTCTTCGCTACCTCGCCCGACAGCATCGCGCCAGCGGTGCGGTTGAGGTTCTTGATCGGCGAAATGAACGATACCTTCTCGCCGCGCTCGATTGCTGGTTTTGCCTGTGCGATGAGCTTGTGATCGAGTGCCTTATCGAGACCGTGATCCTGGGTCGCTACATGATGGCGCGCCTCGTCACCCGTTTCGGGAATGTAGAAGATTCTGCTGAAGTCCAGACCCTTCGCCTTCCAGTGGCTGATCGCCTTCGATTTGTCGAGCAAGTCGGCGCGGCCGATCAGCTCATCAAACGTGCGGATGCCAAGCTGCGCCATGATCTGACGCGCTTCTTCGGCAACGAAGAAGAAGTAATTCACCACATGCTCAGGCTTGCCTTGGAACTTCGCGCGCAGAACCGGATCCTGGGTTGCCACGCCGACCGGGCACGTGTTCAGATGGCACTTGCGCATCATGATGCAGCCTTCGACCACTAGCGGGGCCGTCGCAAAACCAAATTCATCTGCGCCCAACAACGCGCCGATCACCACGTCACGGCCAGTCTTGATCTGTCCGTCGGTTTGCACACGGATACGGCCACGCAGGCCGTTGAGCACCAGCGTCTGCTGTGTCTCGGCCAGACCCAGTTCCCACGGTGTGCCTGCATGCTTGATCGAGGACAATGGCGATGCGCCAGTGCCACCGTCATGACCAGCGATTACGACATGATCGGCCTTTGCTTTGGCAACGCCGGCAGCGACGGTGCCGACACCGACTTCGGAGACCAGCTTCACCGAGATATCGGCGGAGGGATTCACGTTCTTCAGGTCATGGATCAGCTGCGCGAGATCTTCGATCGAATAAATGTCGTGATGCGGTGGCGGTGAGATCAGGCCCACGCCCGGCACGGAGAAGCGCAGCTTCGCGATGTATTCCGAGACTTTGTGGCCGGGCAGCTGACCGCCCTCGCCGGGCTTCGCACCCTGCGCCATCTTGATCTGGATCTGGTCGGCCGAGGTCAGGTACTCAGTGGTCACACCAAAACGGCCCGAGGCCACCTGCTTGATCTTGGAGCGCAGCGAATCGCCTTCGAGCAGCTCGATATCTCTTTCGATGCGATCCTGGCCGATGATCGATGCTAGCGTATCGCCCTTCTTGATCGGTATGCCGCGTAATTCATTACGATAGCGCGCCTCGTCTTCACCACCTTCGCCGGTATTGGACTTGCCTCCGATGCGGTTCATTGCAATGGCCAGTGTCGAGTGCGCCTCGGTCGAAATCGAGCCAAGCGACATCGCGCCGGTGGCGAAACGCTTGACGATCTCTTTTACGGGCTCGACCTCGTCGATCGGTATCGCTTTGGCGGGATCGATCTTGAACTCGAACAGTCCGCGCAGCGTCATGTGCCGCTTGGACTGATCATTAATAATCTGTGCGTATTCTTTGTAGGTGCCGAAATTACCCGAGCGGGTCGAATGCTGCAATTTGGCGATCGCATCCGGCGTCCACATATGGTCTTCGCCGCGCACGCGGAATGCATACTCGCCACCGGCATCTAGCGCATTGGCGAGCACCGGATCATTGCCGAACGCGAGCTTGTGCAGGCGCAGCGCTTCTTCGGCGACTTCGAACACGCCGATGCCTTCGACATTCGAGGCCGTACCACGGAAATACTTCTCGACCATCGCCTTGTTCAGGCCGATCGCCTCGAAAATCTGCGCGCCACAGTAGGACATATACGTCGAGATACCCATCTTCGAAAAGACTTTCAGCAATCCTTTGCCAACGGCCTTTTGGAAGTTGTAGATGGCTTTGTCCGCCGAAAGATCGCCCGGCAAGCCTTGGGCCATGTCGACCAGGGTATCCATCGCGAGGTAGGGGTGAACGGCTTCGGCACCATAGCCCGCGAGCAAGGCAAAGTGATGCGTCTCGCGCGCAGAGCCGGTTTCGACGACTAGACCGGTCGAGGTACGCAGTCCCTTGCTGACCAGATGCTGATGGATGGCCGAAGTCGCCAGCAAAGCGGGAATCGCGACGTTGTACTTGTCCGCATGACGGTCCGACAGGATCAGGATGTTGTGTCCAGATTTCACTGCATCGACCGCTTGAGCGCACAGTGAGGCGAGGCGCGCTTCGACGCCCTCCATGCCCCACTCAACCGGGTAGCAGATATCCAATTCGAACGAGCGGAATTTGCCACTGGTGTGCTCACTGATATTGCGCAGGCGCGTGATGTCTTTGTAATCGAGAATGGGCTGCGAGACTTCAAGCCGCATCGGCGGGTTGATATTGTTGGTGTCCAGCAGATTAGGTTTTGGGCCGATGAAGGACACCAGCGACATCACCATTGCCTCGCGGATCGGATCAATCGGCGGGTTGGTGACCTGCGCGAACAACTGCTTGAAGTAGTTGTATAGCGGCTTGTTTTTGTTCGACATGACCGCCAGCGGCGAGTCATTGCCCATTGACCCGGTCGCTTCCTCGCCACCCACCGCCATAGGCGCCATCAGGAACTTCAGATCTTCCTGCGTGTAGCCAAAAGCTTGCTGGCGATCGAGCAGCGAAGTCTTCTCTTCACGCTTCTCGGCTTCGATAGCGATCTCGTCCAGCTTGATGCGCACTGAGTCGATCCACTGCTTGTAGGGCTTGGCGTTCGCAAAGGTATCTTTCAGTTCTTTGTCATCGATGATGCGGCCAGCATCCAGATCGATGAGGAACATCTTTCCCGGCTGCAGACGCCATTTCTTGACGATCTTTGAATCAGGAATCGGCAGGACGCCGGACTCCGAGGCCATCACCACCAGATCATCATCCGTCACCAGGTATCGCGCGGGACGCAAGCCGTTGCGGTCGAGGGTGCCGCCGATATGACGGCCGTCAGTAAACGCCATCGCGGCAGGGCCATCCCAAGGCTCCATCATCGCGGCGTGATATTCATAGAATGCGCGGCGATTGTCATCCATCAGTGTATGGTTCTCCCACGCCTCGGGAATCATCATCATCATTGCCTGCGCGATCGGGTAACCGGCCATCACTAGCAATTCGAGCGCATTGTCAAAGCAAGCCGTATCCGACTGTCCCTCGTAAATCAGCGGGAAAAGCTTTTTCAGGTCGTCGCCGAGCACGGCTGACTTCATGACACCTTCGCGCGCGCGCATCCAGTTGAAGTTGCCCTTGACGGTGTTGATCTCGCCGTTGTGCGCGAGTAGCCGGTAGGGATGCGCGAGTGGCCACTCGGGGAAGGTATTGGTCGAGAAACGCTGATGCACCAGCGCGAGCGCCGACACGCAGCGCGGATCCTGCAAATCCTTGTAATACACGCCGACCTGATCTGCGAGCAACAGCCCCTTGTAGACGACGGTGCGCGCCGACATCGATGGCACGAAAAATTCTTTGCCATGCAAGAGGTTCAACGCCTGGATGGCGTGACCGGAGGATTTGCGGATTACGTATAGTTTGCGCTCGAGCGCATCCGTGACCATGATGTCCTGACCGCGACCAATGAAAATCTGCCGAATCACCGGCTCTTTGTCACGCACTGTGGGCGACATTGGCATCTCACGGTTCACGGGCACATCGCGCCAGCCCAGCACCACTTGACCTTCCGCATGCACAGCGCGCTCGATTTCCTGTTCGCAAGCAATGCGCGAGGCGTTCTCTTTGGGTAAGAACACCATGCCGACGCCGTATTCACCTGGGGGCGGCAACGTCACACCCTGATGGGCCATCTCTTCACGGTAGTACTGATCGGGAATCTGGATCAGCACACCGGCGCCATCACCCATCAGCGGGTCGGCACCCACAGCGCCGCGATGATCAAGATTCTTCAGGATCAACAAGCCCTGTTCTACGATGGAATGGCTCTTGTGTCCTTTGATGTGGGCGATGAAACCGACGCCGCAAGCGTCGTGTTCATTCTTTGGATCGTATAGACCTTGCGCTTGCATGTCGTAACTCCACAGCCTGGAAAAGTGAGGCATGAAGGATAGTGCAATGCAATACGGAGGGCAATTAAAATAATTGGGGTCGGATACTATTTTAATCCACACCCAAAACGGTGCAAATTAAATTGGGGACAGAATATATTTGGTGAGGCTTTTGCCCCATAAAATGGCTTCAGCCGGGCTCAGCTCGAGGCTTTCTTCCGCATCGCTCCGACGGGCCCGCCAGCAGGAATCCCAGCGCTGGCTGCGGTCGCCTCCGCCACCGGATCCTTTCGCGGGCGACCTCGTCGAGCCGGCTCCAGACGACGACCGGTCAGCTTGCCCAAGCTGCGCCGAAACGCCTCTGAGCCCAGCGGCCAGGATTTATGGGTAGCCGACTCGATCGCGGCCACCAGCGGCGCGGACAGCGGAGCCTCTGACAAGCGCTGATAAGCGGCTTCGCGGTCAAAAGGCGTGTTGCCCAGCGCCCAGTAGGCTGGATGGTCAGTAATCCACGGCTCACGTCGGATGCCAACATGATGTGCATGGCTGGACCAAGGGTAGGCGGACAACTCGGCCACCAGCCCCGTCCGCAACGGCTGCTGCTCTATCAGCTGTGCGCAAGGGATGAAATAGGCATCAGACTCCAACACGGTGGCTCGGAAACGCCCCTCCCACAAGCCGCCGCTGCGGCCGTGCCGTGCATTGAAATACGGTACGTAGTGGCGTCCGATCGCTTGCATCATTTTGCCAAGGCTGTCGGTCTCTGACGGCGTGACCAACAGCTGCAGCCGGTTGGGTAAGAGCACATACGCGTGAATGGCGACAGCGGACTGCTGAGCGGATTCGCGCAGTGTGCTGATAAATGTTTGGAAATCGGTATCGTCGATGGCGATCGGCTGATCATTGTGACCGCGTGCCATCAAGTGATGAAGATGGCCGCGCACCACCAATCTGGGCAGACGAGCCATCAGACCACAGTGCAAAAAACAGAGGAAAGGGCTGTCAGCAGACGCCCCGTGGAGCTGACTACCTGACGATCAGAAAGGGATATCGTCATCGAAGTCGGTCGTCGCGCGTTTCGCGGGCGCCGAGGCTCCAGCAGTCGCGGGCGCGCGGGACGGAGCGCCGCCGCCATAACCGCTATCGTCCATCGCCGCACTGCCGCCACCCATGCCCTGACGACTGCCGAGCATCTGCATCGTGTCTGCAATGATCTCGGTCGAGTATTTTTCGATGCCATCCTTGTCGGTCCATTTGCGCGTGCGCAGCTTGCCTTCGACGTAGACTTGCGAGCCTTTTTTCAGGTACTGGCCAGCGATCTCGGCGAGTTTGCCGAAGAACGCCACCCGGTGCCACTCTGTTGCTTCTTTCTGCTCGCCGGTGGCTTTGTCTTTCCACTTGTCGGTCGTCGCCACCGCAATATTGGTCATGGCATCGCCGCTTGGCATGTAACGGGTTTCCGGATCGCGCCCGAGGTTGCCGACGATAATGACTTTATTGACCGATGCCATAAGTTTCTCCTGTGGGTGCGAGCGCGGCGCGATGAGGGTGAGTCGATGATTGCAGAAAACAGAAACGAAAAAACGAAAAAAAATTTAATTCAGTGCGCCGGCGCGGCGTGCTTGATGCGGCGCGGCAGGTTTTTCATGGACGCGGCAATTATAAGCCACGCCACTGTGACCAGGCAGCCCGCAGTGAAGACCGCAGGTGCGCCGTAGTATTGCGCGATCAGACCGCCACCCGCACCGCCGGCAAACAATCCTATCGCCTGCATGGTGTTGTACACCCCCAGTGCCGCACCACGCGCCCCGGCGGGCGCAAGACGAGACACCAGTGATGGCTGGCTGGCTTCGAGAATATTGAAGGCCACGAAGAACGCAAGTAGCAGCATCACCACCAACTGAAATGACAATGCAGATTGGACAATTGCAGCGCGAAGGCCAATTTCGACCAACAGCAGCAAACCAATGGCTGTGACAAACACTTGCTTCATCCGACCACGCTTCTCGCCCAGAAAAATTGGCGGAAGCATCAGCAAAAAAGATGCGAGCACGACCGGAAGATAAATTTTCCAGTGCTCGCTGACCGGCATGCCCGCGGCGCTGAAGCCCCACTCGGCCTCGAGGAACTGCTTGATCCAAGCATGGCTCGACCCGGCCGGCTT
>RGFZ01000191.1 GCA_010024875.1 Oxalobacteraceae bacterium
TGCGGAAGATGGTCGTCGATGAGCGCCTGAAGGCAGAAATCGTTCAGGAGGCGTTAGCAAAAAAGTTCTGAGGCCGTAGACTCCCCCGTCAAGTAGACAAGTTAGAAGTAGAGATTTCGGCGTTACCCAACCTCGGCAGATACACCAGCGGCGGCCGGTTACCGAGGGACTCGTGAGCGCGCACGACGTTATAGTCCACGCGCCAATCTTCCAGAATCTGCTGCGCT
Source organism: Oxalobacteraceae bacterium (assembly GCA_010024875.1). GTDB lineage: Bacteria > Pseudomonadota > Gammaproteobacteria > Burkholderiales > Burkholderiaceae_D > Pernthalerella. Next base: position 228 of record RGFZ01000191.1, read on the forward strand.
TGCTCAAGTGAGTCAAACAGCCACGCATTGAGCACTTCTTGCCGCACGCTACGGTTGAACCGTTCTATGAACGCATTCTGGTTCGGCTTACCCGGTTGGATATAGCGCAATTCAATGCCTTGCTGCTCAGCCCAACTGATGAACTTCGCTGATGTCATCTCCGGACCGTTGTCCATTCGGATCGCCTGCGGCTTACCATAGAATTCGATGAGTTCGTTCATGACTCGCAGCAGTCGGGTCGATGGAATAGAACTACCACATTCGATCCGTAGCGCTTCCCGATTCCCTTCATCGATCACATTCAGTAAACGAAATTTGCGACCGTCATACAGCGTGTCATGCATGAAGTCCAACGCCCACGTCTGGTTCACGGCTTCATAGGTGGCCTTGATCGCGCAGCCGCTGGAAGCACTTCCAAAATCCCCACCGGCCGTGCCGCTCAACCGTCTCGTTCAGGGCGTTTACGACCGGCGCATCCCGCTCGACCCTGTTGGTTGGCTCCCGATACAGCGCCGCCCGCGACAAGCCTGCAATGCGGCAGGCCTTGGCTTTCGACAGTCGGTGTTCATGCACCATCACCTCGACTGCCGAACGCTTCGCTGACGGCGCTAGAGCTTTCGCGACAAGACATCCTTGATGGCCGTGTTCTCCAGCGCCAGCTCGGCATACATCCGCTTGAGCTTGGCATTCTCGGCTTCGAGCTCCTTGACCCGCTTGAGCTCAGGCAGCGACATCCCTGCGTATTTGCTCTTCCACTGGTAATACGTCGGTGAGCTGATACCGTGTTTGCGGCAGACCTCGGCTACCGGAATGCCGGACCCGCCCTCCGTCAGAATCGCCAGGATCTGGCTCTCCGTAAATCGTGATTTCTTCACTGCTAGACCTCCCAAAACTGTCGGAAGTCTCTATTTTTACCTTGTTTCAGATTCGGGGGAGTCTACGGTTCGCCCCCGGAACACACTGATTTCCTTTAGCGCTGTACTCTGCAGGGCAATCACCGGCTTTGGGGATTTCACTGGGGGCTGGTAACGCTGAGAAGGCTAGTGAAGAAGTCAGGAGAAAAATAGTAGTTACAACGGCACGATACATAAAAGCCTTACAAGTGAAATATAACCTTGGGATTTTATTCGAATACCAGACTGAATGAGCCGCACCCATTTCGATAACTATTTTTTAATCAGAAACCTGACAAAGCACCGAACCCCTGTTGTCGATATACTGCTTTGACAAAACACACTGGAGTATTTCATGAGCGAAAACAATCGTGGGGATCTGCTGATCGGCTCGGGCGTCGTGGCTAAA
>RGFZ01000192.1 GCA_010024875.1 Oxalobacteraceae bacterium
GCCGAAGGAAGTCTTGCCCGGGCTGTTGCCATCGAGTCCTTGCTGGACATACTCCATGGTGATCTTGGTGAAATTGATCGTGAAGTTGTCCATCGGGATTTGGCCCTCGCCATAACCACCGGTCGATATCTGCGAAATGATAGGCTGAGACAGCACAATTTTCATGACAAGCAGATTGGTACCGTTGGCGGTGCGGTAGACCTCGAGCGTGGCTGTTTTCAGGTCGGTACCTGCAGAGCACGCTGCGTACAGCACGGGCGTCGCCATATCGACCGCTTTGGTGAACGCCATTTCCTGGAAGCGTGCACGACCAGTGGTACGGTTGGAGTTGGCGACATTCATGTCTACCGGTAAATCAACCGCAAGACTCCAGTTGCTGATCATCATGCTCGACTCAGCCGGACCGGAGAGCAGCATATTCCCTTTGACGTCTTCAATCTTCAGCGTGTAGATGTCGCCCATGCTCTGGGATGATGACAAGCCGGCGTTAAAGGTATTGGTTCTGGCGATTCCTGGCGAATTCATAGATCACTCCGTGGTGACTGGTCTTTAAGAGAGTCGTGCTTTTTTCAGATCAGGCTGCCGGCGCAGGTAGTTCAGCGACCATGCGAATCGATGCGGTCAGTTCTTCCATCTGGAAGTGCGGTCGCACAAAAACGATGGCAGTGTAGGCGCCGGGTTTGCCGGGGACTTCCTTCACATCGACACGGGCACTGGCCAGTGGCAGCCTTGCCTTGGTCGCCTGCGGTGCTGATTCATCCAGACAGATATAGTCAGCGATCCAGGTGTTGAGGAAGGCTTCAACCGATGCCTTGGTCTGGAAGCTGCCGATTTTGTCGCGCACGATCACTTTGATGTAATGCGCAAAGCGAGAGGCGGCCAGCATGTAAGGCAGTCGCGCGGACAGCTGCGCATTGGCATTCGCATTGTCCTTGTTGTACATCTTGGGTTTGTTGACGGTCTGACCGCCAAAGAACGCAGCAAAGTTGGAACCCTTGGAATTGACCACGGCGATGAAGCCGAGATCATTGAGTTCTTTTTCGCGTCGATCAGTGATCGTAACTTCCGTTGGGCACTTGAGAGTGATGTCGCCTTCGTCAGTCTTGAAGGTGTGCGCCGTCATTCCTTCAACTTTGCCGCCACCTTCTACGCCTCGAATCGCTGTCGTCCAGCCGTACTTTGCAAAGGCATCGGTAATGCGAAGCCCCAGCTGATACGAGGCATTCGCCCACAGATATTTCTCGTGGTCCTTGCCGTCGACATCTTCTTCGAAGCTGAATTGTTCGACAGGCACGGTCTTGGCGCCATAAGGCAGGCGCGACAGATAGCGCGGCAGTGTCAAAGCGACATAGCGTGAATCTTCGGATTCGCGGAAAGCCTTCCAGGTGACCAGTTCGGCACTTTCAAAAATCTTGGACATATCGCGCGGCACACCGAGTTCGGTGAAGCTCTTCATGTCGAACAGTGCTGG
>RGFZ01000193.1 GCA_010024875.1 Oxalobacteraceae bacterium
CACACGCACGCTTCAACGATCGCGTGGAGTGCGTTCAACCAGTCGGTGCCCGCCTCACCGAAGGTCCCGGTTATGCGTGCCCGAAAGGCGGCGTCGATGGAGAAATCGCCGAGGTTCATTCTGCCGATGCTACCCGTGGGTACCCTGTCTTCGATGCGCGGATGCGCGCGCGCTGAGGAGTGGGAATGAAGATCACCAAGATTGAGCGACTGCACGCCGATGGCGCGTGGCGGACCCTCGACTTCCTGAAGATCAGCACCGACGACGGGATCATCGGTTGGAGCGAGTACAACGAGTCGTTTGGTGGCCTTGGCGTGTCTTCGATCATCGACAACCTCGCGCCCCTGCTCATTGGCAAGGATCCGCGCCCCTATGAGGCCCATGTCGCCCTGCTCTATGCAGTGCGTCGCCAGGCATCCGGAGGCGCAATCGCGCAAGCAATTGGTGCAATCGAGAATGCGTTACTCGACATTAAGGCGAAGGCGCTTGGCGTGCCGGTATACGAAATGCTTGGCGGGCCCGTGCGCGACCGCGTGCGCCTTTACTGGTCGCACTGCGCCTCATATCGCGTGTCGCACTCAGAGTCAATGTCGATCCCGCCTGTGCGGACGCTCGACGACATCGTGGCCTGCGGCAAGGAGGTAGTGGCCAAGGGGTACACCGCGCTGAAGACCAATGTCCTCCTGCTCGGTGACGGCAACCCGCGCGGGTACATCCCCGGGTATGCCCGCAGCGAAGGGTTCCCAGATCTTAACCCCGAGGGGTATGCCGTCGCGGCGATCAAGGACCAACTTGCGGCATTCAGGCAGGCGGTCGGGCCAGCGGTCGAGATCATGGTCGACCTCAACTTCAATTATAGGACTGAGGGGTATATCCGAATGGGCCGCGCGATGGAACCGTTCAACCTGTTCTGGGTTGAAATTGATTCGCGCGACCCGAAGGCCCTGCATTACATTCGGAGTCAGGTCGGGATGCCCGTCGCCTCGTGCGAGTGCCTCTTTGGGCGCAAAGACTACCGTCCGTTCTTCGAGAACCAGTCGATGGACGTCGCAATCATCGACACGCCCTGGAACGGCGTCGCAGAATCGCTGAAGATTGCATCGATGGCCGACGCGTTCGAGGTCAATGTCGCACCGCACAACTTCTACGGACACCTCGCCACCATGCAGTCGGCGGCTTTCTGCGCGGTTGCGCCGAACGTGCGAATAATGGAATTCGATCCGGACATGGTGCCCTGGCAGGATGACCTGTTCACGGTTCGGCCAGATATCCGAGACGGCTACCTGCACTTGCCAACTGGTCCGGGTTGGGGCACCGACGTCAACGAGGAGGCTGTTCGTGCGCATCCGGGACGTCGCTAGCCCCCGAGCTTCTACAGTGGACGGCTCATGTGGTCGCGGCTACCATCGCCAGCCATGACGGCTTCTGCCACGTCTTCCCAACCATTCTCGAATGCGTCTCCCGCGGAGC
>RGFZ01000194.1 GCA_010024875.1 Oxalobacteraceae bacterium
AGCGATCCCGGAACCAGCCTCGAGGAGGCCCCCAGATGGACCAAGCATCCCACCCGCCGACCCAACCGCTAGCCGATCACATTGCCGATGACAAGGAAATGTCTGTCTGGATCTACGTCGAGACACCGCAAGGCAGTCGCAACAAGTACGAGTACGACTCCGGTCTCGGACGCCTGAAACTTGACCGGACGCTCCACTCGGCGGTCCACTACCCGGCCGACTACGGCTTCATCCCGGAGACCCACGCGCCCGATGGCGACCACCTCGATGCACTCGTGATCGTGCAGCAAGCGACCTTTCCTGGATGCTATGTGCGCGGACGCGTCATCGGTTTCCTGGAGATGAGCGATGAGAAGGGCGAGGATCAAAAGGTCCTGGCGGTCGCTGCCGAGGACCCGCGCTTTGACGGCATCCGCAACTTAGGTGACTTGGCACAGCACTGGTTGCGCGAGATCGAGGTATTTTTCTCGACCTACAAAATGCTGGAGGACAAATCTGTCGAAGTTGGACAGTGGCAAGGCCGCCATGAAGCGGTGACCCTGATCAACAGGTGCCGCTTGGCATACCTGAGCGACCTGCATCGGATGCCTCAGCTTCAGTAGGCACTTTGGCGGAGTCGATACCCTAAAAGTGTAAGAACGGCATGTTAGGCAGCACGGGGTGACCGCCAGCCGCTGCCCAGATCAGGACGGTGCAGATCGTCGCGACAAGGATCGTCACGAACGCGATGGCACCACCGATCGGGCTGGAGTGAGGCTGGAGTTGCATCACGTTCCTCCCTTATGGCTCTGACGAACGCCACGCGTGCGCATTGCGGGTGGACCACCGGGGACTCGAACCCCGCACCTCCACAATGCCATTGTGGCGCTCTCCCAGATGAGCTAGTGGCCCGTTGACCAACCAAATAGTCAGCGGTTGGAATCGTACCACGCCAAACTTCGGTCGTCACGAGAACGCTTTGCGGTTAGGGCGAAGGCCATTTGATTACCGTGGTGGCTGCACGGTGGACACGGCCTACCAGTCGCTTCCGGTTATTCATCTAATCGGAAGCGGTAGGCAGGGCCGAACTTCACGATCACGACTATCTGACGACGGTGCGTGCAGCTTCATACGCGGCGTCTGCGATCCGCCTGACATCATCGTCAGAGTGGACGGACGAGATCCCGTGGTGCCAGACAGGGGTCGAGTACACGCCTCGCGAGGCGATTTCGGCGCACCATGCGCGCTGCATTGAACGGTCGTAGGTTGCAGCCTCCCGGTAGGTCGTCACCTCTCTCACCGGGTCCAGGCCGAAGTACATCGCGAACCGCGTGCCGAGCGACTGGACGCGCACCGGCATCCCAGCTGACGAAAACGCGTCACGGAGGCTCGAAACAAGCTGGTCGGTTCGCCGTATTGCGTCCGCGAAGAAGCTTGGCTCCGAAGCGATGTCGAGGAACGAGATCGCCGCGCCGACAGGAACGGGATGGG
>RGFZ01000195.1 GCA_010024875.1 Oxalobacteraceae bacterium
AGCATCAGTCGCGGGATGATCTCGGCTTCCACCAGGGTGAGCAGCCGTTTTTCGCTCGCGGCCTCTGTGAGCGCCCCCGCGCTACTGGCCGGGGCGGCGGTGCCGCTGTGGCCTTTTGAGGCTTTGTCCATTGTTGTCTCCTGCGGGCGCTTGCGGGGTCTCAGGGAGAACCTGGGCGGCTGCCCTCTGCGGGGAGTGTGCCGACCGGCGCTGCGTGGATCCTCTTATCGCGGTTGAGTATCTGGAGCGAACCTTCCTCTGAAGGAACATTTCCTTTGTACGCCTGCAATTCGCTTGTGTCAAAGGAATAATCCAGACCGGATAAGCGCAAGCGCCACGATGCCCGAAGCCCGGTTCGGTGTCAATAAAGGCTTACGTAATCTTAGATTGACATACTTTCCCGTCAGTCCTACAGTGCATGAATCACCCCACAGAGGGCGGAGTACTTTTCATGTACGAAAACACGGGGACATCAGGGGCAGCGGCCACCATCAGGCCGCTCTACACCAGCGAGGAAAGGGCGCGGCGGGATGCCACGCGCTGGACGCTGGTGCAGGGCGTGTTAGCGCCTTTGCAATTTCTGGTCTTCCTGATCAGCGTCGTTTTGGTTTTGCGCTTTTTACAAACTGGGCAGGGCGAAGCCGAGGCCACGGTCTCCATCGTCATCAAGACCCTGCTGCTATACACCATCATGATCACCGGCTGCATCTGGGAAAAGGTGGTATTCGGCCGCTACCTGTTTGCCCCCAGCTTCTTCTGGGAAGACGTGTTCAGCATGCTGGTGCTCGCGCTGCACACTGCGTATCTGGTGGCCTTGTTCACGGGCGCGCTTCCGGTGCGTGAGCAGATGCTGCTGGCGCTTGCCGGCTATGCCGCGTATGTGATCAACGCGGGTCAATTCTTACTGAAGCTGCGCGCCGCCAGGTTGCAGTCGTCTTCACCCTCCGCATCAGCCTCAGGCGAGGTGGCCGCATGAGCGCCGTGATTCCAATTCAGCGCGACGCCGCCGATAAGGGCTGCGCCGATGCGCCCGTGCTCCGCGAGCGCGGTCAGCGCGAGGTTTTCTGTGGACTGACGGGCATCATCTGGATGCACCGCAAGATTCAGGATGCCTTCTTCCTGGTGGTCGGTTCCCGCACCTGCGCTCACCTGATTCAATCGGCGGCCGGTGTGATGATCTTTGCCGAGCCACGGTTCGGTACCGCGATCATCGATGAACGGGATCTGGCCGGCATCGCTGATGCGAATGAAGAACTCGATCGTGTGGTGCGTCAGCTATTGAGCCGCCGACCAGATATCAAGATGCTGTTCTTGGTAGGTTCCTGCCCGTCTGAGGTCATCAAGCTGGACTTGTACGTTTACGCAGGGTGAGGATGCCTGCCTCGCGTCGCTGGTGCCGGAGCTGCCTTCGTCCGTCTCTGATGCGCCGTCACTGATGGTGGTTGGCTGTTTGCCCGACGTGGTTGAAGA
>RGFZ01000196.1 GCA_010024875.1 Oxalobacteraceae bacterium
TGAAGCTCGAACAGGCGCAACCGATCCTGCTCTCGCATCCGCTGTTCGGCAATGAAAGGCGACCCCGGATAATGACGCAGGCGCCCCGACGGGTTCATCGCGTGGACAACTTGCAGGTAGTCCGCGACGATATCGGGCACATCTTCTTGCCCCCACAAGCGGGCGATGCCGGTCTCGAATTCACCGCTCTTGCTGGCGTAGTCGCTGTCGAGTTGATAGACGCCTGCGCCTGCATGGGTATCGATCACCATATAGGCAGCATCTTTCTGGTTCAGATAAGCGAGCAGCTGTATCAGTACCATGTGCTTGAGCACATCGGCGTGATTCCCAGCGTGGAAGCCGTGGCGATAACTGAACATGGTATGGGCGTAATGGTGTCTGCCAGTCAGACGTAGAAACAGATTTTATCAGTGGCCAGCAGCGCCTCAGAGAGGCGGCCCACCAAGCGACAAACCATACGATCACCGTTTCCCCTCTCAGACCCTTCACTCAATGCGACCTACTTTCACTCCAAAAACAATTCCCTCAGGCAAGCAATCCAGAATTGGCTCACAATAGCGCTTTGTAAATCTTTAGTAATTGACATTATTGTTCCGGCAACTCCTATGAGTCAGACCTTGTTTGAAAAATATGGACGAACACCGGCCATTTCGGTCATCGTGAAGTCGTTCTACAAGCAAGTCATGGCGCAGCAGCAGCTACGTGGCTATTTTTCTGGTGTGCCGCTTGAAAAGCTGATCGAACATCAGATCGCATTTGTCTCCGTCGCGATGGGCGAGGATGCTTCCGCTTACACGGGCCGCAATATGGCTGACGCGCACAGACATTTGCGCGTGACCGAGGCGGATTTCGATCTGGTGGTGCATCTGTTTGGTCAGACACTGAAAGATGGTGGGATCGAGCCGGCTGATATCGCGGTCATCCTCGACAAAGTCAGCGCACTGAAATCCCAGATTGTCAGCGCCTAGGCCCTAGGCCCTAGGCACAAGCAAAAAACAATAACAAATCAATAACACATACTACTTTCGAACAATGTCTGCCTACCTCAAAATAGTTATTGAGCGCCATGGCCATTCCGGTAGAGTACGGGCACCCATTTAGTGCGCCTGTCTGGCAAGGGCAAGCGGCAGCAGCCAAGCCAGCGGAAGGACGAGACGGGTTGCAAACGTGAAGTCCGTCTTGAGGAGCCCACCGCTTGCAAACGCCTCACTCAAAAATTCACTGGTCTCTGGGCTTGGGCCTGTTCTGGTTAGTCCCCATCCTTATCGCAGCCTTGCTGGCGTTCCGTGCGCAAACAGGCTCGGCGACCACGACCTACATGACGATGGTCATAATCCTTGTCGGAGGTCTTTTTATCGCGTTCTGGCGATATGCTCTTGGTCCGATGCGCGAATTGAGGAATCAGAAAGAACACCTCGAAAGCCTGTATGCATTCAGCAA
>RGFZ01000197.1 GCA_010024875.1 Oxalobacteraceae bacterium
CGCGCGCAGAAGCCAAAGAGCAGGCCGACCGCAGGAGGGCTGCCGAGAAAAAACAAAGCAAATCTGGCGACACGCCAAGAGGTACGGAAAAGGTGCGCGAATCCGAGTCCAATGTAGCCCAGACCGCACCCGCCAAACCCTCGCCAGAACAGCCTACTCCACCACCGCCACCCGATGGCGCAGAATTTGCGAGCCTGCGCGGCAAGCTGAGAATGCCGGTCAAGGGCGAGCTACTGGCGACTTTTGGTGCGAAGCGGCCCGAAGGTCCGAGCTGGAAAGGCTTGTTCATCAAAGCGGCCGAGGGAACGGAAATCCGGGCCAGTGCTGCGGGAGAGGTGATCTTTTCCGACTGGATGCGTGGCTTTGGCAACCTGATCATCATTGATCACGGCGCTCAGTACATGACCATTTACGGCAACAACCAGTCGCTGCTGAAGCGCCCAGGCGACCGGATCAAGGCTGGTGAAGTGATAGCGACAGCAGGTAACAGCGGCGGCAATGAGCAATCAGGTTTATACTTTGAAATGCGGCACCAAGGGCGGGCGTTAGACCCACTGACATGGATGAACAGGTGAGACATGAGTAGCAGACTGAAGAACGCAGGACTGATAGGGCTGGGACTGATAGCCGGTATCGCAGGCTCCATGCAATTTGATGCACTGGCCCAGAAAAACGCGGGCTCGGCACTGCCACTCGAAGAGCTGCGACAGCTCAGCGATGTATTCGGGCTGATCAAATCGGATTACGTCGAGCCGGTCGAAGACAAAAAGCTGCTGACCGAAGCCATTTCCGGCATGGTGGCATCGCTCGATCCCCATTCGGCCTATCTCGACAAGAAAGCCTTCAAGGAACTGCGCGAGGGTACGCAGGGCAAGTTCGTCGGCCTCGGCATCGAAGTCGGCATGGAAGATGGCTATGTCAAAGTCATTTCGCCTATCGAGGATTCCCCCGCCTACAAGGCTGGCCTGAAAGCAGGCGATCTGATCACGCGCCTCGACAGCACCCCGGTCAAAGGTATGACGCTCGATGAAGCCGTCAAGCGCATGCGTGGCGAGCCCAATACCAAGATCACGCTCACGGTCGCCCGCAAGGAAGAAGAAAAGCCCTTGATCATCACAATCGTGCGCCAGGAAATCAAGGTGCAGAGCGTGAAGGCCAAGATCGTCGAGCCTGGCTACGCGTGGATACGCATCGCGCAGTTCCAGGAACCCACCGTTGAAGATCTTGCGAAAAAAATCAACGCCCTCTATCAGCAAGACCCCAGCATCAAGGGACTGGTGCTGGACCTGCGCAATGACCCGGGTGGCGTACTGCCCGGCGCCATAGGCGTGTCGGCGGCTTTCCTTCCCAAGGATGTACCCATCGTGTCAACGAATGGTCAGTTGCCGGATTCAAAGGCAACCTATCTGGCACGCCGCGAGTATTACGGTAACCGCACGG
>RGFZ01000198.1 GCA_010024875.1 Oxalobacteraceae bacterium
TCCGCGTAACGCATCAAACACGCGGTAATCTAAATACCGTCTAAATACAAATGGCAATACCGTCTCGCGTAAACCAGCCGCGCGAGACATGGCACTGCGAGGAGCGACCACACGGCTTTTGAGCCAAGCAAACCGCTCCCACTCGCGTCCCTGCACCAAGAAATATTCTTCCAAGGCCTGGCGCGAAATCACAACAGGCCCCGAATTGCCGTTGGGGCGTAGCGCGAGGTCTACGCGGAATACACATCCGTGCTCCGTCACTTCGCCAATCATGGACTGCATAGCCTTCACGATCTTGGCGAAATATTCATGGTGGCTGATGCGTCCAGCTCCGATGGCAGTTCCCGATGCACCTGTTGCGCCAGTGGTCTCGCCATCTTCGTCATAGACATAAATCAAATCAATGTCGCTCGACACATTGAGTTCGCGCGCGCCCAACTTACCCATGCCAACAATCCACAGCGTGGCTTCCTCATCGCCTAAAGCCTGAGGCATGCCGTGGCGATCCGCCAATTGGCGCTGGGCCTCAGAAAAGGCCACATCCAATGAAAACTCAGCCAATTCGGTCATGGCACTTGCTCGGAGCATCCGATAACAAGTCTGCGGACTCTTCAGATTCTTCTAGGGGACAGGAAAGCTCTCATTCCAACCCTTCTGACAATGCCACGCAAACCGCACCAGCCATCACCAGCGCTTTCTTTGATTTGCCGAGTCTTATGCCGCACTTACAAGAAAAGTTGCGAGAAAGAGTCGCTGCGTGGGTGGAGCTGCCTGCCGTACGTGGCATGCGTGAAGATGCCTTGCAAAGATTGATCAAACTTTTACAACGCACACAGCAATGGTTGCAAGAATCTCGTATCAGTGAAGACGCTGCTTTGCGCTGGTGCGACTGGGTCACACCCATGCTGCGCCGCGATAGCCACATTGCTCTGTTAGCAGAACGCCCCCGCGTGCACGAACAACTTGTGCAATTGCTTGGATTGGCCCGATGGCCGGCGCGGTATTTGATGCGCCATCCTGGCGTGATTGACGAGTTGGCTACAGACGCTTTGCTTGCCGAGCGTTTCGACGCTATGGCATTTGGCAGAGAGTTGTCGGTGCGTTTGGATGCGTTGACTTCTACCCGTGAAGACGATGAAGAGAGTTTGCTCAACGTATTGCGTCGCGCCCACCATGCTGAAGTATTTCGCACTTTGGCGCGCGATGTACAAGGCCGCCTCACCGTCGAAGAAGTGGCAGATGACTTGAGCGCCCTAGCCGATGCCGTACTCAACATCGCCGGGCGCTGGGTCTGGCAGCGCATGAAGCAACGCCATTGCGATGCGCCAAGGATTGCCATCTTGGCGTATGGAAAACTAGGCGGCAAAGAGTTGGGGTATGGCAGCGATTTAGACATTGTGTTTGTCTATGACGACCACCACGAGCAAGCAGGAGAAATCT
>RGFZ01000199.1 GCA_010024875.1 Oxalobacteraceae bacterium
AGCGGAAAATTTTCCGCTCTTTTTACTTACCTGTGATGGACAACACATTGTCCTCGCCCGGCGCGCCAAACAGTTGCTCCTTCAGCAGTTGCAACTGATTCCGTACCTGAGCAGCTTTCTCAAACTCCAGATTTTTCGAGTGTTCGAACATCAGCCTCTCAAGTCGTTTAATTGCTTTCGCGACTTGTTTCCTACTCATGACTTCCAATTTAGCCTGCTCTTGCGCCGCGATCAGCTCTTCGCGCACCTCATCGATCGGAAGCGACGATTACAAGCTCGATTTTAACGTGTGTGACACCACAAGTCGCCGAAACCGAACACGCTTAAATAAATGAACTCTTACCAACAAGGGATTACTCACAAGCTGGCCTCACGAAAGTCATCCAATCTTAACAGGATTCTTCATCATGCTCGCCCAGATACAAGACAACACACACAAAGCTTACGTTGCACTGCAATCCTACGTTACGTCCCCAGCTAACATTCCCATACCAGGGATGGTTCACATGGACCGCCCCAAACTGACTCGCGATCAAATAGCTGCGCGTTATCTGAAGTCCGTGGAGGGCAATCCGGATATCGACATTAACAAGGTAGGCGAGCGACAACAACAGAAAACGCCCAAGATGGTTCAAAAGTCAGCGTCCGCCTCAGAGACACTAAAAGCACTTAGTTACGAACAATGGCCCGAAAAACAAACAATTACAATGGAGCGCTCCGTCGAAAGCGTTCGCAGAACCTGCCGGCAGACAGTCAAAGAATATATTGAAGACCCCTCCCAGACTGTTCTACGCCGCCAAATACAAATTGAATTTGTAGGCGAATCGAATCCCAACGATGTCTGCTGGGCAGATATACCGGAATTCGTCGTGTGTAAAAACCCCGATTCTTATCGCGAATTTTGGGCCAACACCCCACTTCGAGAAAAAGTTAAACCAAACTCAATTAGACGATTTCTTAAAATGGCGTGAAGATAACGGCGAAACAGAAAAGCTGAACTACACTCTGGTAAGCGACAAACCGGCATCATCATCAATCCCCTCGGATAACACACCTCAGCAAGAAAATCACAAACCTGCATCAGCTGAAGATAACCAAACCAGCTTCATAGCGATGATAGGGTCTCTCTTTGTCGGCACATTAACGGTCGCTACTGCAGTATCACTTTCAATGAATTGTCACCAGGGTTGCTGCCAACCTACCGCACATTCGGATAACAGTGATTCGAGTAGCGAATCTGATGTCATTGTTTTGTTTCTCCTCCAGACGTCAACTCAGATAAAAAAGAAAAGCAACGCAGCAAAAATGACTTAACAAACCATGGCAGAGTTGTTGAAGTTCCTGATCAAATCATTGAGCACGAATAAGTGACTGATCGGAACACAAAATAAAAGAGCGGAAAATTTTCCGCT
>RGFZ01000200.1 GCA_010024875.1 Oxalobacteraceae bacterium
GCTTGGGCATCGACCAGTATGCGATGGCGTTCGCGCCATTGATGGCGGAAGTTGCCAAGCATGCCCATCGCTTCAACGACTTCGGCATTACGCAGCTTGCCGGCCAGCCAGCGGTGGGCGGCGGTCTCGCGCTCGGTGGCGGCGTCGATGCAGGCGGTGCTGACATGATGATTGAACCAGGCGACGACACCCAAGAACACCGTGAAAGCCAGCGCTGCCCAGCCCAGTAGGGGATGCATGAGGAAGAGCACCGCGACATAAATCATTGACCAAGGCAGATCAAACATCGCAATCACACCGCTGCCGGTGACGAATTGTCTAAGTCGGGTCAGCTCACTAAAGACTTGCAAGCCTTGAGCGGTGGGTTGCGCAATCTGCGCATCAAAGCTCGCAATGAACAGTCGCGGACTGATCATTTCATCAAATCGCATACCGGCGCGCACCAGCAGCCGCGAGCGGATGTGTTCTGCGAAAGCCATCACGGCGATGAACAGCACGAGTATCAGCGTGAGTGCGATCAGGGTGAATTCGTTCTGACTTTGCATCACACGATCGAACACTTGCAGCATGTAGAGCGTGGGAGCCAGCGTGAGCAGGTTGGCGATCAAACTGAAACGGTAGCGGTGGCGGTCGCTGTCGTCATCATGCGGCTCCCGCTACGAGCACCTGACGGGCTTGCTGGGCTGTCTGCGCGGCCAAGGCCTTGCGGCGTGCATCGTGGTCGAGCGCAGGGTCGGTGTTGCTACTGTCGCGCGGTGCTTCTAATTGAGCAAGCACGTCATCACGACGGCCATAGAGCTTGACCATGCCATCGCGCATCAGCAGGATGTCATCAATTGCGGGCAGGATGCTGGTGCGATGCGAGATGACGATGACGGTGCAACCACGCGCTTTCAGGGCGGCGATGGTGGCGAGCAAGGCATTCTCGCCGGCTTCGTCGAGGCTGGAATTGGGCTCATCAAGCACGATGAGTTTGGGGTTGCCGTAGATGGCGCGCGCAATGCCGATGCGCTGACGCTGGCCGCCGGACAGGAATGCGCCTTCTTCGCCTATGCGGGTGTGTACGCCTTCAGGCAGCTTGGTCATCAAGTCATTGAGGCCGGCGAGATCGATGGCGGTTTGCAAGGTCTCATCATGCAGGCTGCCAAATCGCGCAATGTTCTCGGCGATGCTGCCATCGAAGAGCTCGACATTCTGCGGCAGGTAGCCAATGTACTGCCCCAGCGCTTGCTTGTCCCATGCATGCAAATCAGCGCCATCGAGACGCACCTTGCCGGCGCTGGCCGGCCATGCGCCCACTAACAATCTCGCGAGCGTGCTTTTACCGGCGGCCGAGGGGCCTGCGATTAACAAGGCTTCGCCGGGCAAGGCGGCAAAACTGATGTTGCGTATGAGGAGTGCATCGCTACC
>RGFZ01000003.1 GCA_010024875.1 Oxalobacteraceae bacterium
AAATACCGCTCGATCGCCTCTTTCCATGGACTGTCGTAGTCATCCGACACGGCGCGCTCCACCTGTTGCAGATGCGCGGAGGATGAGTCAATAAAAGGATTATTTCGTCAGTGATGGAGAGCATGATCACGCGACTACTGCCGATGGCTGATCACTCGGCGCAAGCTGTCGTATCTAGATCACGGAATCTGAATATGCTTTAATGAAAGAACACTCGTAAACGTGAATTGCAATAAAAAACGCGGACTGTAGAGTCCGCGCTTTATGACATCGGGCCTGAGACACCCACCACTGCTCGATCAGCTGCGTTTGGCCGAACGCTCTGACGATGCGGAAGCACCGCGGTTTTCCAGCCACTTGCGAATGCGACCAGCATCAGCGAGACGTGACTGCTTGCTCTTGGAATCAAGGAAGATCATCACGACCGGGCGACCGGATACATGAACCTGCATCACGAGGCAACGGCCTGCTTCAGAAATGTAGCCTGTTTTTTGCAGACCAATCTCCCAGTCGGGATTCTCAATCAAGCCGTTCGAATTACGATATTGCAGCATGCGACCACCCGGATCGACCACGTACCGGCTGTCGGTCGAGTACTGCCGAATCAACGGATGGTGGTAGGCCGCCATCACCAGCTTGGCGAGGTCGCGTGCGCTGGAGACATTTGAACTGGATAACCCGGTCGAATCGGAGAACCTAGTGCTGGTCATATCCAGCTCTCGCGCTTTGGCGTTCATTGCGTTGACAAAAGCTTGAATGCCACCGGGGTAATGACGTCCCAAGGCAGACGCGGCACGATTCTCCGAGCTCATCAACGCAATATGAAGCATGTTTGCGCGCGATAACTGCGAACCGACGCGCAGTCGCGAATGGCTGAATTTTTCACGATCCACGTCTTCTTCAGTAACACTGAGAATCTCGTCCAGATCCTGATTAGCCTCCACTACCACCAGGCTGGTCATTAGCTTGGTGATCGACGCGATGGGCAAAGAAATCTCAGCGTTCTTCTCGAACAGCACCTCATTCGTGGTGTGGTCAAGAACGAGTGCCGCGTTCGAGTTGAGATCAAGCGGATCGCGCGTCAAGCTGAGACCGGCGAGGTCCCCGGCCGTGAGCATGGGCGGAACGCCCGCGAGTGCGGATGCATAGGCGACGCGCTGGTAGGCACCCTTGCGCTTGCCGTTGGTACTCAAGTTCGCGTGCACGATTTGTGGCTTGCGGCCCGAGGCCGCACGCTTATCCGCACCCTGAACTGCTTTTTTGCCAACGACCTGCCTGCTTTGCTTGTCGTATCGGGGACTGGTCGCGCTGACCGCAACAGGCGAAAAGATCGCCCCCGCGAGCGCTAGCACGCCCACCCTAAGAATAAAACTGCGCATCCTGACTCCGTGCTTTGATGCCAAAATTGACTTGCAGTGTAGCAAAATGCCGAAAAACCGCAAGGGAATTAAAGGCTTATAAGCGTCAATTAAACGGGTTTATCATCGCAAATTGTTTTTTATCAACATTAAATCGCAAGCAATT
The DNA here is from genome assembly GCA_010024875.1 of Oxalobacteraceae bacterium. Classification (GTDB taxonomy): domain Bacteria; phylum Pseudomonadota; class Gammaproteobacteria; order Burkholderiales; family Burkholderiaceae_D; genus Pernthalerella. Next base: position 1,525 of record RGFZ01000003.1, read on the forward strand.
TTCTTATAAGAAACAATGGACAACAAAATCCCACGTACGCCAGCGATCGGCGGGAGTCCGTAAACAGAAGAAATCAAGTCTCGCAGGGTCCGGCCCAAAATCCTGGGCCGGACGAGGTCAGTAGCTGGTCAGACCGCGCCAGCGATGGCTTTGCCCAGATCGGAGGTCGCGGCTTTACCACCCATGTCCGGCGTGAACGGCGCGTTGGCCGGTCCGGCTTCGAGTACTTTTTCAATTGCGCGAACTATTGCCGCACCAGCCTCTGCATAGCCAAAGTGTTCCAGCATCATCGCGCCACACCAGATCTGTCCAATCGGATTGGCCAAGCCTTTGCCGGCGATGTCAGGCGCCGATCCGTGTACCGGCTCGAACAGTGATGGATACAGCCCCTCCGGATTGATGTTCGCGGAGGGTGCGATCGCGATCGTTCCGGTGCAGGCCGGCCCCAGATCAGAGAGGATATCGCCGAACAGATTCGAGGCCACTACGACATCAAACCAGTCGGGGTTCTTGACGAAATGAGCACACAAAATATCGATGTGAAACTTGTCGACCTTCACACCAGAGTATGATTTGGTCATCTCGGCGACGCGCTCGTCCCAGTAGGGCATGGTGATCGAGATACCGTTCGACTTGGTGGCGGACGTCAGATGCTTTTTCGGGCGGCGCAGCGCTAACTCGAAAGCGTACTTGAGAATGCGATCGACGCCAGTGCGGCTAAACACGCTCTCCTGAAACACGACTTCGCGCGATGTGCCTTCGAACATCCGACCGCCGACCGACGAGTACTCGCCCTCGGTATTCTCGCGCACTACATAAAAATCAATATCTCCAGGCTTTCGGTTAGCCAATGGCGACGGAATACCCGGCATCAGTCGGCAGGGGCGCAAGTTCACATACTGATCGAATTCACGTCGAAACTTCAGCAGTGAACCCCACAGCGACACATGATCAGGTACGGTATCGGGCCAGCCTACCGCTCCAAAGTAGATCGCATCATGACCGCCAATCTGGTCTTTCCAATCATCGGGCATCATCTGCCCATGCTTAGCGTAGTAGTCGCAGCTGGCAAAATCGAAGTGATCATAGGACAGTTTTACGCCAAACTTGCGCGTGGCAGCATCTAGCACGCGCAGACCTTCGGGGACCACCTCTTGTCCAATTCCGTCTCCCGCGATCACTGCTATTTTTTTCATTTTTATTACTCCAGGAATGTTGCGAAGCCAGCTACCGGTTCGCGTTCGGTTTTCAGGGTGTTTTCTATCTTGCTATGGTCTGCATAGCCAAGCGCCATTCCGCACACCAGTTGCTCGCCATCCGGCATCTGCAGCACACGTGCGATCACCTTATGGAACTGAGTGAACGCTGCCTGCGGACAGGTGTCGAGTCCTCGTGCGCGCGCAGCGATCATCAGGCTCTGCAGGAACATGCCATAGTCTAGCCAGGAGCCCTGCTCCATGACGCGGTCAATCGTGAAGATCAGCCCCACAGGAGCATCGAAAAAACAATAGTTACGGCCATGCTGTGCCTGCATGCCAGCCTTATCCTCTCGAGTCAGGCCCAGAAGCGCGTACAAGTCCCAGCCAATCTTGCGCCGACGATCCACGTACGGCGAAACCCACTGCTGCGGGTAATAGTGATACTCCTCCTGATGCTCCGACACTTGGGAAGGATCGAGGTAGGTCGCCAGTATCTCGTCCGACAACCGTTGCCGGATCTCGCCGGTGAGTACATAAACTTTCCAGGGCTGAGTGTTGGAGCCAGAGGGCGCACGCGAAGCCACACTGAGTAATGCCTCGATATCGGCTCGTGCCACCGGGGTCGGAAGGAAGGCGCGTATAGAGCGCCGTGAGGTAATTGCCTCGTCAACGATTTTCTGTTCAGGGCTCGTGATCATGCTGCACCTCCATCCGTCACCAGAATGGATTCCAGCAAAGCGCGCGCTTTGTCGGATATCGGCGTAGGTTTCCGAGTGACGCGGTCAACGTAGACATGAACAAAGTGTCCCTGCGCGGAGGCTTCGCGATCATCGCCCCGGAAAATGCCTACCTCATAACGCACGCTGGATGTACCCAGCTTGGCGACACACAGCCCGGCCGTCACTCGTTCGGGAAATGCGACCGACGCAAAATAATTACAATGCGTTTCGACCACCAGCCCGATAGCATCGCCTTCATGAATGTCCAGCGTCCCGTGGGCGATCAGGAATTCATTCACCACCGTGTCGAACCACTGGTAGTAAACAACGTTGTTCACGTGACCGTATACATCGTTGTCGGACCAGCGGGTGCTGATGGGAAGGAAATGGCGGAAATGATCTCTTGTTTTTGTAGTATCTCTCATTTTTTCATGACCACGAAAGCCACGCCTGCGACTGCGAGCACGATGCCCAGCGCACCGATCAGCGTGAAAGTTTCATCGAAAAGCCACCACGCCATCAGTGCCGTGACTGCTGGCGTCAGGTACATCAGGCTGGAGACGTGCGTCGCCGCACTTTTTCTGATCAGCGCATAAAGCAGGAACATAGCGCCTATCGACAGTGCCAGCACCGACCAACTGAGCGCGCCGATGAATTGCGGCGTCCATTGTACTGTGCGCAGCCCCGGATCTAGCCCTTCAAGCCACCAGGCCAGCGGCAAGGTCACGGCAGCTGCAGCGGCGAATTGGATCAATGCGCCGGAGCGCAGATCGAATTTCGGACAGAAGCGTTTCTGGTATAGCGTACCCGCCGTTATTGAAAACAAGCCCACTAGGCACAGCACCACGCCCGCCACGGAAGCACCGTCAAGCGTCAGCTTGTCCTTGACGACCAGCGCGACGCCGGCCAGACCCATTAGCAAGCCCAACCACTGTCGCAAACCAACGCGCTCGCCGACCCAGCGCGCCGAGAAACCCGTCAACACAGGCTGCAGCCCCACGATCAGCGCTGCCAGTCCCGCCGGCATGCCCAGCTTGATCGCCGACCAGACACCCGACAAATAACCTGCCTGCACCAGCACACCAGCCATCGCAATGTGCCCCACCTTCCCCTGCGGCCAGGGCGCGTGCAGCCACAGCAGTGTCGGCAGCAGAATGACCAGAACGCAGGAATAACGAAGCAGCAGAAAAGTCAGCGGCGGTGCGTAGGGTAAGCCGAACTTGGCGACGATGAAGCCGGTACTCCAGACAAGCACAAACACCATAGGCGCGAGCACATCGGCCAGCATCACCGTGTTGCTCTGGTAGGTCTCGTTCAAGCCAACTCCATCCCACGGCAGTACCGAATGGCGATGCGTATTGTCTGCAAATGGACGGCGACCGTCTCTTCAATCACGCGACCGTAACCGCCTGCCATTGCAATCGCTACGGGCAGATCACGCGCACGGGCCGCCTCCATCACCTTCGTGTCGCGCGACGCCAGGCCAGCCATCGATAAACGCAGGCGGCCCAACCGGTCACCCTCGTATGGATCAGCCCCCGCCAGAAAAATCAGCAATTCAGGATCAAACCGCGCAAACATCTCTGACAGCGCCGCATCAAGACCGGCCAAGTAATCCGTATCTCCTGTTCCATCAGGCAATGCCACATCCAGATCGCTGCACGCCTTGTCGAACGGGTAGTTGTGTTCACCGTGGATCGACAAGGTAAATACCGATTCATCTTTTTCCAAAATGGTAGCGGTGCCGTCCCCCTGATGCACATCGAGATCGACTATAGCCACGCGGCTCACCCGACGCTCTGCCTGCATCAATCGTGCCGCAATGGCGGCGTCATTAAATACGCAGAATCCCTGGCCGCGATCGGCATGCGCGTGATGCGTGCCGCCAGCAAGGTTGACGCCCACACCCCCAGCTAATGCTGCGCGACAAGCAGCAATCGTCGCCCCTGCGGAGCGCCGGGATCGCTCCACCATGTCAGGAGACCAAGGGAAGCCGATCGTTTTCTGCTCATTCTCGCTAAGCAGCCCGCCACTGACACGCTGAATGTAGCTAGGGTGGTGGGCGAGCGCCAGCACACCATCACTGGTCGTCGGCGCCTCTTCGAAAACAACGTCGGGTAATGAAGCAGCCACTGCCTCGCGCAACATCCGGTATTTCTGCATCGGGAACCGATGGCCGGAAGGGAGAGGCAGCACAAAACGGTCACTGTAAAAAGCTTTCAAAATCTCTTCTCAGGAAAACATGGGACAGCAACGGCTATCGTAACCCAGCAGGGCACGCCCCTAGGCAAGACAGCTTTACCGCCCTTGGCAACGGGCCGATGGCGACAAGCGATGAGCCATCGCAATGAACCCGGTGCATAGTTATTGTCCTATCTAACCGCCTGATCAAAGCATGCACCAGTCACGGCATTTTCAACCCAACCTTCATAGGAGCAACAATGTCCGATCCCACCGCGCAGATCTCGGCAGCAGCACGCAACAAGGTACAAGCACAGCTGGGCCTGGCAACCAGTCTGGCCGATACACTGATCGACAGCATGCAAAAAATGGTAGGCCTTAACCTGAACGCTGCCAAAGCCAGTCTTGAAACATCCTTGGCGGGAACGCAGCGGCTGCTGACTGCAAGGGATCCTCAGGAATTTTTCAGTCTCAGCGCCCACCAGGCTCAGCCACATGCCGAGATTGCTCTCACCTATGGCCGCCATCTAGCCAGCATCGCTTCGGCCGCTCAGGTAGAACTGACACGCGTCACTGAAGATCAGGTGAACCGATCTAGCCAGCACATCGTGAACTTGATCGACGAATTAGGAAGACTAAGCCCAGCGGGCTCCGAAAGTACCTTATCACTAATGAAATCTGCGCTGGACAATGTCAGCGTCAGCCTCGCTCAGCTCGCACGCAACAGCAAGATTGCGGTCGAGACCATGGAGCACAATATGAAGACAGCGAACGCACCAGCCACGCAAAGGGATGAGTCGCACTCAAAACAAGGCGGAACCAAAAAATAAGCCTCATTGCTCTGAATCGCGGGCCGCGACCGGCTCAAGCGGCCTGCTTCCTCAGCGCTCCATCTGCCCCCCAGCCAAAAGCATGCTGAAACAGCCGGGGCATTGACTACCTACTCTCGGTTAATGATAGACTAAGTCAGCATTAAAAAACCCCCTAGTTTGGGGGTGAGTCGGCGTCATTGCTCGGTTCAGGGCCCAGTCAAACCAAGCACTCGACGCGATGCGGCTTGCCAAAAAAGTATTGCGTTTAATCGTCGCACCCTAGAGCTTGACAACCGATATCTCTGGTCGATGCATTCGATGATCTCAACACTACAGGCTCTGTCCATTGCCGCCTCTGCGCTTTTATACATTGGTTTTTTTCATATAAACGCGTGGCTTTTCTCTGCGCTGGAAGTCCACCCCGGCGCCAACTGGATATTTCTGCCTGCAGGACTGAGGTTGCTAAACACACTGCTTCTGGGGGGCGAGGGTGCGATCGGCTTGCTGCTAGCATCGTCTTTCCTGGCTCTGCGCGGAATACAACCTGATCCGATCACGGCCGCTATCGTGCCATTCATCTCGGCCGGAGCGCCCTACCTTATCTATCGCTTCGCGCTTTTCCGGGGATTGCCATCGACCTTGGAAAAACTGACGCCCGCCTCGCTGTCGGTGCTGATTGCTCTGTACGCAGCCGCCAGCTCATTCCTCCATTCGATCTGGTATACGGTGCGCGGCGTATCCCAGAGTTTTTTATCCAGCTTCTTTACGATGTTCGTCGGTGATCTGATTGGAACAATGATCGTCATCTATTCGATCAAATTACTGCTGACTCTGTGGGACAAGATGAGAACCCCTGCTCGCTGAGGTAATACACCGCAGAGTGACGCTGGATTAATTTGGCGTATATTCCTGCTGTAATTTATCCAAACCTGCGAGCATTTTTGCATATGCTTGCTCTACTGTATCGGGATCGCCTTTCACACCCAACTCGATATGCCGGCGCCGATTTCCATCGCCGACGCTGGGTAGGCTGAACACCTTAATATCAGCGAATTCTGCTTCGAGCGCCTCCATCAGTGGCGTGAGGGTCGATTCGATACCGTCATAGACGATCACCGATTTTTCTGCGTGTGCGATTTGATGAAACAAGTCCGCATGGTGCGTATCGAGCGCCCACGCCATCATGGGGGCCGCCATGACTGGAAAACCTGGCACAAAATAATGAACGCCACCCTTCACATTGCGCATCGCAAAACCAGGTATTTTGTTGAACGAATTCGGAATGATTTCTGCGCCAACTGGGAACTCGCCCATCTTCAAACGATGCAGATTGTCCGGTGCATTGAGGTCAACATCTTTACCTGCCTCCTGCGCCATGTCGGTGATCCGCTCCTGAATTTTTTCTTTAGCCTCGGGATGAAGTAACAGCGGCAGTCCCAGCGCAGCCGCTGCGCACTGCCGGGTATGATCATCTGGGGTCGCACCTATACCGCCGCAGGAAAAAACAATATCCGGGCTCTTCATCGTGCGGCGCAGAGTGTCGGTGATGCGCGCAGGATCATCGCCCAGATACTCTGCCCATGACAGTGATAGCCCGCGCTCGGATAACAATTCGATGATTTTCGCGAGATGCTTGTCGCTGCGCTTGCCTGACAAGATTTCATCGCCGATGATGATGATGCCGAATCCCATGTTGACCTCGCCCTCGGAAAAAATGATTTTTATTGTTACTTGTCATCCTGGGCCATTGATGCACCGATACCTGAGAGCTTCGTATCAATGATGCGATCAGGATCAACACTGGCTATGGGCGTGCTGCGCAAGTACGCCAGCGAATCCAGGCAATAGTGCTGGAACCATAAACCGCTAAACGTGAAGATCAGCAGATAAAGCCATATCGCCAACGCGGCCAGCGCAGGAAACAATATTACCGACATAACGCCACCCAGCCACAACAGACCGGGCGCTGCGCCGAGACTACCCGTCACGACACCGATCACAAGCAATGGCAGGCGTTGTGATGCGCGAATCGTGTTCAGCTCTTGCTCATCGGCGAAATCGGCCAGTGCATCATAGGTCATCACTCGGCAAGTCAGCCAGCCCCATAACAAGGGCTGCACGATCAATGCGAACAGCGGTACCAGATTCAATGGAAGCGTAATCAGCCATGCGATCAGGAACACGGTAAATGATGACAGTGAGACCCAGACGCTACCGACGAATGAGCCACCACGCCTGCGTTCCATCTGAGGATAATAACGACGGCCAACATGATTGGCGATTGAAGGCATCACTACCAATCCAATCAGCAGTAGTGCCGTCACGATCATGAATGGCAGTAGCAGCCACATCGCGATCAGCGGCACGAGCAGAGTGCGCAGCGATGACAATCCCAGCGAATCCAGCATCTCGCCGCTCTGCCGGAAAAGTCCGTAATCCGAAAACCAGGCATGCAGCTGATCGATCATGGGTTGCAAACCCTGCCATAACGCCAATCCCCATAAGGCCAGTGCGAGCACGAGAGGCAGCACGGTCATCAGCAGCATCCGTGGATGCATCTGAGACAGCAATGCGCGAAAGAATGTTTTGAACAGAGGTGTCATGATCATCAGGGAATGTCCACATTATAAAAGCCTGCGGCGCCCTGCGGGATGACCAAGTGGATACGGACATGCTGCTATAGTTCAGAGTCTTGCTCATCCGACGTCCGGTATCGGGCGGTCTCTTCAACAAAGGAAGGCATCATGTCTCAAATCACCACGGCCTCCGGGCTAATTTATGAGGAATTGACGACCGGCGAAGGCGATGAAGCCAGCGCAGGGGATTTCGTCAGCGTCCATTACACCGGCTGGCTGCAAAACCCAGATGGCAGCGAGGGCGAGAAATTCGATTCCAGTGTGGATCGCGATGAGCCTTTCGAATTTTCTCTGGGCGCCGGCCATGTAATCCGTGGTTGGGATGAGGGCGTGCAAGGCATGAAGGTCGGTGGCAAGCGTCGACTGGTGATACCAGCGGAACTCGGCTACGGTGCCCGTGGCGCGGGAGGTGTAATTCCGCCGAATGCAACACTGATCTTCGACGTCGAACTGCTGGAAATCTAATCAGCCCTGAGAATCGAGATCCATGCCAAACACCTTGGCCATGTTCTTGGTCACCTGCTCCTCGATCTTCTTCGCAAAACCTCTCAGCATAATGCCGAGACTGAGTTCCAGCGTGGCCTCACCTTCAGCAAGCGCCAGCGTGCCGGAGAAGCCGCTGCGCTGGAACACTAGCACATCACCCTGCCACTCCCAGCTCATTTCATAGTCGGTCTGCATCTGGTCGGCGACTTTTTGCGCGGCGGAACGCGCATCGTCCATGGACAGTACGTGCTGCTGCACGATAGTGATGTCGGCCATCCGGCTCTCCTGAATTATGTTTTGAATGTGTCCGGGTTCAGCAGATTCGGCGGTCGCTTGCCGGTCAGCGCGGCGATCAGATTATCCGCAGTGAGATAAGCCATCGCTCGGCGTGTAGACACCGATGCACTGCCAATATGCGGCGTGAGAACGACATTTTTCAGCGCGAGGAATTCCGGATTGAACGCCGGCTCATTCTCGAAAACGTCGATACCCGCTGCGGCGATCTGACCCGACTTCAGAGCAGCGATCAGTGCAGCATCGTCAACAATGCCGCCGCGCGCGATATTTACGAGCGTCGCGGAGGGCTTCATCATGGCCAACTGCTTTGCGCCGATCAGATGGTGCGATGCCGGCGAATACGGCAGCACCAGGATCACATGATCTGCCGTACGAAGCAATTCATCCATGGCGAGATACTGTGCATTGTTCGCTGCGGCTTCGAGCTCGGGCGCGAGACGGCTGCGGTTGTGATAAACGACCGTCATGTTGAAGCCCATTGAGCGTCGCGCGATTGCCTGCCCGATGCGGCCCATACCGATAATGCCTAATGTGCTGCCATGGACATCCGCACTCAGAAAATCATCATAGCGCCATTTCTTCCACTGCCCGGCACGCAGAAAATGCTCCGATTCGCTCACGCGTCTTGTCGCCGCCATCATCAGCGTCCAGCCGAAGTCCGCGGTGGTCTCGTTCAGCACGTCGGGGGTATTGGTCACCATCACGCCCGCAGCGGTCGCTGCTGGCAAATCGATATTGTTGTAGCCGACGGCCATATTGCACACAGCCCTCAGGTTCGGGCATTCAGAGAACAGATCACCCGCAAAGCGATGCGTGGGGTTGGCAAACACACCTGCTTTGCCCTGCAGCCGGCGCATCAGCTCGACTTCGTCATACGCTTCATCAGTCTGGTTGTGCTCGACCTCGAGATGCTGCGACAGATAATCGATCACTTCAGGAAAAGTCTCGCGCGTAACCAGCACCTTGGGTTTCATATTGTTAGGGCTCCGTGGAGGGGTAAGCTAATCGTCAGCGGCGGCTCAAGCGCCATGCACGAGAATCAGGTGCACGCGATAAGGGCCATGCGCACCGAGCACAATAGTTTGCTCGATATCACCGGTGCGCGACGGGCCGGAGATGAAATTGGTCGCGCGCGGCAGCTCGCCACGTTCTTTTTTTGCGAGTGCAAATGCATCTTCCATCGAACGAACGATGCGGCTGACCGGAATCACCGCGATATGCGTCTCTGGCAGCAGCGCAGCGGAGGCGTAAGTCTCGCTGCCCGACAGCAGCATCAAGGTGCCTGTCTCGGCAATCGCGCAAAAGCAACCAGTGATGCCCACGAGATCCTTGTCCACGGGCGGCCGAAACTCGACCCCCAGCCCTGCCTGTTGCCAGTCCATAGAGGACATCGTCTCCCATGCAATCGCGGCGGGCGCCACGCCCAGTCCGCTCAGATAACGCGCAGCAGCAGCGGGCACGTCCTCCAGCGACTGCACTTCATCTGCGGTCTGGGAGGTACGCTCGGCCTGCTGCCGAAAACGTCCGACCAGATCGTTGCCGATATCAGGACGTGGTCCGGGACTGCTTGATGCCAGATACGCTTGTGCTTCAGCCAGTTCGGCTGCGGTCGGCTCGGCGGGGCGTTGCTGGGCTTTGCGGATGCGACTAAATATCGCTTTGCGGGCGGCGGAAGTGTCCATGATCTCCTCGATATTATTAACTCGATTCTACCTCGGCAACACTTCCCAAGCGACGCTGGCGACGTGAGTAAATTTGGGAAGCGCCGGCCAAAAATATTCACCAAGCGGTCCTGAAAAACCAAAATCCGTCCCCGGCTGCCGGAATACGCCTCTCCTGCCCCGGCATGAGACCGACGCGTGAACGAATTAGCTTATTTAAAAACCATCTAAACCGGATTTGTGAGGCACCTCGGTTTGCCTTAAAATACAAGGCTTTGCGATTAAAGCAGCCTGAACGGCTGCCGGCATCGGCATGTGTTTCAAAAATATTCACAAATAGGACCCCTATGACCCACGTTGTGACCGAATCGTGCATCCGCTGCCGTTACACCGACTGCGTGGATGTATGCCCGGTAGATTGCTTCCGTGAAGGCCCGAACTTTCTGGCGATCGATCCGGACGAGTGCATTGATTGCGCTGTTTGCGTTGCCGAGTGCCCGGTCAATGCGATCTATGCAGAAGAAGACGTGCCAGGCGACCAGCAGCAGTTCATCAAGCTTAACGTGGACCTGGCTCGCAAATGGCCATCAATCACCAAATCCAAGTCCGCGCTGGCCGACGCGGACGAATGGAAAGATGTGAAGGAAAAGCTCCAGTACCTGGACCGCTAATCGCCGTGCAGCGAATAGCGTCGCACGCGGCGCAATTCATGCAGCAGGTATTGCCCCTGAACCCCGGCCGCAAGCCGGGGTTGGTATTTGAAAGAAAGCTCTCGCAAGTATGAACACCTCAGTCAACACCCCGATAGAAACTGATGCCGTCATTGTTGGCGCCGGCCCGGTAGGATTGTTTCAGGTCTTTGAACTCGGCCTGTTGGAAATCAAGGCCCATGTAATCGATTCACTCACCGCGGTCGGCGGTCAGTGCGTCGAGCTCTATCCAGACAAGCCAATCTATGACATTCCAGCCGTGCCCGTTTGCACCGGTCAAGAGCTAACCGACAACCTGCTCAAGCAGATCGAACCTTTCGAACCGACTTTTCACCTCGGACAGGAAGTTACCGCAGTCGAAAAACGCGAGGATGGCCGCTTCAACCTCGAGACATCGACCGGGTCCCGCTTCATCACTAAAACGGTCTTCATCGCTGCCGGCGTTGGCTCGTTCCAGCCGCGCACCCTGAAAGTCGATGGGATCGAGGCGTTTGAAGACAAGCAGCTGTTCTATCGCGTCAAAGATCCATCGCGTTTCGCGGGCCGAAATATCGTGATTTGTGGTGGCGGAGATTCCGCACTGGACTGGGCGCTTGACCTGCAAGGCAAAGCTGAGTCAGTGATTCTCCTGCACCGCCGCGAAGAGTTCCGTGCTGCGCCGGCATCAGTTGCGAAAATGAAAGAGCTATGCGAACAGATGGAAATGCAACTGCTGATCGGTCAGGTCACCGGCTTCGAAGCAGAAGCCGACAAGCTTAGCGAAATCAAGGTCACCGGCGCCGATGGCGTTACACGTCGCCTGCCGCTGGACGATCTGCTAGTGTTCTTCGGTCTGTCGCCCAAGCTCGGCCCGATCGCTGAATGGGGACTGGACATCGAGCGCAAGCAGCTGTCGGTCGATACGGAAAAATTCGAGACCAATATCCCCGGTATCTTCGCTGTGGGCGATATCAACACCTACCCCGGAAAGAAGAAGCTGATCCTGTCCGGCTTCCATGAGGCAGCGCTCGCTGCCTTTGGTGCTGCGCCGTATATCTTCCCCGAAAAGAAGATTCATATGCAGTACACGACGACATCCCCGAAACTGCACAAGATTCTCGGTGTGGAATCACCGGTGTTCGACTGATACACAGATATCGAACCGCTATCCCTAAGCAACCAATGGGCCCCCTAGGGGCCCATTCGTTTTTTGGATGCTATGCATTGCGATTCAAATTCGCGCCCCTGCTTTTCTCTTGGCTTGTCGTTTTTGTCGCCAGCGAATATAGCCAGTGACAAACAACAGCAGTGGCACAAAACCAGAAAAGAAGGTCATCCACCGACCAACGAGCCCGAAAGCCTCACCGTTGTGCAGCGGATGCAGCCAGTCAAGCACCGTGTTGCCCGCAGTGTTCTGCGCAGGATTGTGCACAGCGATTATCTCTTCACTGTAGGGGTCAAGCCATAACCGTGTCTTGGGGAAGCGTCTCCCCGCTTCGCCTGACTGATACAAGCGAATACCAAGGGGTCCTTCACCGATAGCCGGCACATCGACCCAGCGTAGCTCAGCCTCAGGAAAGCGCTCGCGCGCCACCGCCACCGCCCGATCCAGATCGATCGGCATCGCCTTATCAACGACCGGATAGGCTGCGATCTCAGGCATAGGTTTCAATCCCAGCATGGTGTCGAGCAGGCGGCGCGTTTGATCCGGCAGCGCGAGACCAGCACCGGTCAGCGCAAGTACGATGAGCAGCACCACACCATAGGTACCGGCCAGCACGTGTAGGTCATAAATACGTCTCACTGACCCCTCTCTTATGACGGGTCGTAATGCCGACCACCAGCGAGACCTCGATGGCCACCACAGCCACAAGCCAGACAGTAAGGAAATCAGCATCACCAGCCCGACCGTTCCGACCACGACTTTGCCTGGTTTGTCGAACAGCAGTGTGTAATGCAAGTCATAGATCCAGGTCGCCAGGTAATCACCCCAGACACGATGACTGGTTCGTTCCAGTGTCACAGGATCAAGCGTGAGCATCAGTGGTGAAAATGAACGCCCCTCACGTTCCGACGATTGCGCATAACGCGCGGTGATCGGCGTGCTGTCATCAAGCGGCAGCTCGATTCGCCAGCCACCGTCGCGCTCCGGATAGAGTCTTCTCAGCTGATTGACTACCGCTTCCACTGACACAGTGTGGGTCAATGATGTTGACGGCCGAAGCCCTGGGTTCAGCGCACGATCGATCTCCGGGTAGAACGCCAACACGCTGCCGGTAACACCCAACAGCGCAAAGACACCACCCAGCGCAAGCCCGAGGCACAGATGCAGGTTCAGCCACCACCGGCGTGCACGCTTCATGGTTTACATCCTGACCTGCAGCGACACATACACCGCGCGTCCTGCTCCTGGCGAATGCAAGGACTGCGTACCGTCGTACCACACGTACTCTTGGTACCTGTCAAACAGATTACGCACCTGAAGTTCGGTGCTCACGACCTTGTTGATACGGTAGGTAGCGGAGGCATGACTGAGCAGATAGCTGCCGAAACGTCCCGTGCTGTTAGTTCGCTCGAGGTAATAGCTGCTTTGACCGTTCGCCCACACAGAGTAGCGCAGCTGCTCGCTATGATAATAATCAGCACCCAGGTTGTAGATCGCCCGCGGCACATGATCGATTTCCTTACCCTCCGTGGTCAGCGAGCTGGCATCCGCCTTCAAAATGTCGGAACGTTGGACCGCACCCGCAACCCAGAAATTCAGCTGCGATGAAGGCCGTGCATTGAGCTCGATATCGATGCCCTGCCGGCGAGTCTTGCCAATATTCTCCGCATCGTTTGCAGCATCATTGAGCTTGCGTCGGGCTTCATTGCTGGCGGTTTGTTGCCACAGTGCGATGCGCCCATCGAGCCACATCACGGGTCGGAATCGCACGCCGGCTTCCCAGCCTTCATTGATCGAAGGCGCGAGATTGATGGCCTGATTGACTCGGTAGGCCGCCGTGCCGACGCCAACCTGAAAGCTACGACCTACGTTGCTGTACACAGAGACTGACTCCGACCACTGATACATCGCGCTGAGTTTCGGCTGACGGATAAGACCGTAGTCATTCAAGTCATAAAGTACGCCATTCAATCGGTTGGTGTACTCGCCCGATATCGAGTCAATACGCAACGCTGGCGTGATCGTCAGCCGTTGCGAGGGTTTCAGCATCGCCTGCACAAAGCCACCCATCGTATTGAAATCAAACTGCTGGTTGCGGGTCTGAGCAGTGCGTGATTGCATCAGCGTGCTGTAACGCTCACTGCGATTGTCCTGATGTTCGGTCTCCACGCCACCCGTGATGGTGAGTTCGCCAAACGATGTCTGACCTGCCTGCCAGCTGGCGCTGGCGGAAGCACCCAAGTGCGTTTCATCGACAAGGCGTTCCTGCTGCGACGTACCCGTAGAAAAACGCACATAGCGTTTATCGTGCAGATCGTTCAGGTAGATCTGCGCACTGGCAGTCAGATCATCGCGGATCGCACTTTTCCCTTGCAAGGCAAGCTGTGTCATCTGGCGCCTGCCTTCATCTGACGCATTATGTGCGAGAGACTGGCGTGGGTCTGCCTCAGCTTGTGCCCGCGTCAGATAACCTGCCTCTTGTGCGCTCAGCTCGGCATGGCGAGCGATCAGTCCGATCTGATGGCGGCGATCTTCGCTGTGCAAGAACCATTTGCCGGAAACGGTTGCATTCTCTGCCTGCGAATGCCGGCGATATCCATCAGTAGTCATGTAACTGAATGCATAGTTCTGCGATAGCCGTCCATCATCGATTCCCGTCGCTGCTTGCAGATCACGCGTGTTGAAGCTACCGTAGCTCAACCGCGCTAACTGATAATCCCCACCGGATTTCGTCACGATATTCGCATTGCCGGCGATGTTATGCAGCCCGTAGCGTGGATCATTGGTACCCTTGACCACCTCAATCGCATCGATATCCAGACGCGGCGCAAGGTCGATGTAAGGCATATTGCCGTCATTACTGTTGGAAGGAATGCCATCGATGAGCAGCTTCACCGCATTGATCTCTCCTTCGCCATTGAATGCGCGCATTGATAGCTTGCCCGACGTCGTGCCCTGCCCGAACGTCGTAAGCATCACGCCCGGCACCTGATCGAACAGCTGCCAGTTGTTGGCCACTGCCTGCTGCTCGATGCGCTCGGCAGGGATGACATTGACCGAGGTATATAGGCTGCTAACGGCCAGCGGATCACGATTAGCTGCCACGACCACCTCGCCCAGAGTCATCATGGTGGTAGCTGATGCCTTATCAGCCTCTTGCGCAGTGGCGACAGGCGTCGCGCATGTCAAAAGCACAGCCAACTGTGCCGGGCCGCGTGTGAAATTCGTTCTCATTGTTTTTCCCAGATGAAGAGCCCGAGTCGCGCCCGCCGGGCGCGAACAGGCGACAAAAACAATACCGGCAAGCACGCGGAGTGCAGCCAGTACCTTCTGCAACGAGGAAAATCAGGCCGGAGGAGCCCGGGGGAGAATGGAATGACCGGCATACCAGCGATGCCCAGCCCAAGGATAGAAGGCGATCGCGTGGTGACGAAGCTCTGCATTCAGGTGAGCGCGTGTGTCGAAATCTGGCGTCGCGCCCGTCGCTGCGCACAACAGACAATGATCATTGGCAGCCTGATGATCTGCCGGCGTCGTGTCGGGCGGAGCCAGTTTCACCCACTGAATACCGCCGGCGGCACAAATCTCCATCCAGCCTGGCTTGCCAGAGGCACCGAGCGCTGCCCAAGATGGCAGCGCCAGCTGGATTAACAGAACAGCAATCAGATACCGGGCAACCCGGCGGTGGAGGAAGTTACCAAAAGACATGGTCTAAATTTTATCATCCGCAACCCCCCTTCACGCGGATGGCCGCCGACAAACAAGGGCGCATTTGGGAAAAAATGATGTCTAAAGAAGCAGCAGACCGAAGAAGCTGGAGATGCATGTCTCAGCACGGTGAGCAGTATCTGGATGCGGGGAGACTTTTGAGAGAAAAAAATGTCGAATTGGCACCAAAATGCCAACTTTTGCACCGACAAATAGGTTGTCACTGAGCGTACGCTCTAGTATGTTACTTGAGAGTCACAATCCCCTCAGGCAACAGATAGGCCGTTACCCGCTTAGGGGGGGTCGCAGGAGCAGGGAAACGGAAATATTTCGGTCTTGCATTTGCTGCATTGCGGAAGCGGTGGATTGCCTTCACAATCAAGCGTCTTGAATGAGAGGTACTCATGCTCTATCAATTGCACGAAATGAACCGAACCCTGCTGAGTCCCTTGGTTCAGTGGGCCGAGGCATCGTCCAAACTGTTCACCAATCCGGTCTCGCCCTTTGCGCATACGCCGTTCGCGCAGCGGATTGCCGCAGGCTATGAACTGATGTTCCGCCTCGGCAAGGAGTATGAAAAACCCGCTTTTGGTATCGTCTCGGTCGAAGTGAACGGGCATCAGGCTGCCGTGGTTGAGGAGGTGGTCCTCGAAAAACCCTTCTGCAAACTGCTTCACTTCCGTAAAGACAGCCGCGTGGCGGCTGTCACCAAAACCCAGCAGCCCAAGGTACTGCTGGTAGCGCCGCTGTCCGGCCATCATGCGACGCTGCTGCGGGACACCGTGCGCGAGCTGCTGCCGGACCATGATGTCTACATCACCGACTGGACCGATGCCCGCATGGTGCCACTTGATCAGGGGCCTTTCCATCTGCATGACTATATTTACTACGTCCAGGAATTCATTCGTACGTTGAGTCCTGATCTGCACGTCATCTCGGTTTGTCAGCCGACCGTGCCGGTACTCGCTGCGATCTCGCTGATGGCGAGCGCTGGTGAAAAACCGATGCCCAAGACCATGGTGATGATGGGTGGACCGATTGATTCGCGCAATTCACCGACCCAGGTGAATGACCTGGCCATGAATAAGCCGCACACGTGGTTCGAGAATAACGTGATCTACAGCGTACCGCCGAATTACCCGGGCTATGGCCGACGCGTATACCCCGGCTTTTTGCAGCATGCCGGCTTCGTTGCGATGAATCCGCGTCGTCATGCCCAGAGCCACTGGGAGTTCTATCTTCATCTGCGCGAAGGCGACAATGAATCCGCCGAAGAGCACCGCAAGTTCTATGACGAATACAACGCGGTACTGGATATGCCGGCCGAGTACTACCTTGAGACCATCAAGACCGTGTTTCAAGACCATGCGCTGCCAATGGGCACCTGGGATGTCGAGGGCAAGCGTGTGCGTCCGCAAGACATCAAGAATGTTGCGCTGTTCACAATCGAAGGTGAACTCGACGATATCTCCGGCTCGGGTCAGACCAGTGCGGCGCATGATCTGTGCTCTAACATCCCACCGGAGATGAAGCAGCACTACACCGCACCGAAATGCGGTCATTACGGCATCTTCTCAGGTCGCCGCTGGCGCGAGATGATCGCACCAAAGATCGGTGAGTTCATCCGCGCGCACCGCTGACAATAAGGTAAGGACTTGAGGACAGGCCGCCTGTGGGCGGCCTTTTTCATGCGATGGTATCAAGCTCCGCAAATGCCGGATAATGATGGCCATGACTGATCCGCGCCATTCCATCGCCGACCTTTTGGAAGATCTTCTGCCGCAGACGCAGTGCACGAAATGTGGCTATCCGTCATGCCGGCTTTATGCCGAAGCGATGGCCGACGGCAGCGCGAGCCACAACCAGTGCCCACCCGGTGGCGCCGAAGGCGTCGCCCGTCTTGCCGCAGCGCTGGGCAAAACCGTGATTCCGATCAATCCTTTCAATGGCGCGGAACGCGAGCGTCCTGTGGCCGTGATCGACGAGGCGGCTTGCATCGGCTGCACGCTGTGCATACAAGCCTGCCCGGTCGATGCTATTGCGGGCGCCGCAAAGCAGATGCACACCGTAATCCCTGAACTGTGCACGGGATGCGACCTGTGTGTTGCACCCTGCCCGGTCGATTGCATCGCGATGCTGCCGGTCACCCCGGGCCAGACTGGGTGGGACGCATGGTCTCAAGCTCAGGCTGACGCGGCGCGCGAGCGATATCACGCGCGCACTGCGCGTCTCCAACGCGAAAAAGAAGAAAACGATGCACGACTGGCAGCCAAAGCTGCAGCAAAGCTGAACGAAGTCGAGAACACAGAGGCACTCAGCGATGCCGAGCGCGTCGAGAAAGAACGCAAGCGGGCCATCATTCAGGCAGCCTTGGAACGCGCACAGCTGCAGAAAGAAGCGATGTCAAAGAAAACATCATGAACCCAGAAAAGCGACGCCAGATATTCGAGCGGCTGAAGGCCGCTAACCCGCACCCGACCACTGAACTGGAATACACCACACCATTCGAGTTGCTGATTGCTGTGATTCTGTCTGCGCAAGCAACAGACGTATCGGTGAACAAGGCAACACGCAGACTCTACCCAATCGCAAATACACCGAGGCAAATCTATGCACTAGGCGTCGATGGCCTGATCCCCTATGTTCAAACGATCGGACTCTATCGCAACAAGGCGAAGAATGTGATCGAGACCTGTCGCATACTGCTCGAGCAGTACGACGGCGAAGTACCCCGCGATCGCGAATCACTGCAAGCACTACCCGGCGTCGGACGCAAGACAGCGAATGTAGTCCTTAATACTGCCTTTGGTGAGCCGGCCATGGCAGTCGACACGCATATCTTTCGGGTATCGAATCGTACTGGACTCGCCCCGGGAAAGAATGTCGATATCGTCGAGCAAAAACTGATGAAATTCGTACCTCCGGAATACTTGATGGATGCGCATCACTGGCTGATTCTTCAAGGCCGCTACACTTGTCTGGCACGTACACCACAATGCTGGAACTGCCTGATCGCTGATCTTTGCGAATACAAACAAAAAACACCCATGCCTGCGAAGGCAGTCTGATAAAAGCATTCCGTGTTCAGATTGGAGTGATACATGTTTGCACCGAACAAAGAAGAAGTCCGCCGTTTTTTTTGCGACACCTGGCGCAAGGCTCGGTCGGGAGACTTGCTGACGCCCATGGAAGCGATCGCGCGCGACTGGATGCTGCAGCATCCGGAGTATGCGAGTGAACTGTCAGATCTTGACGCGGCATTATCAGCTGACTATGACGCTGCTTATGGCAAAGCCAATCCCTTTCTGCATCTGTCGATGCACCTGTCGATCAGTGAGCAGATCTCGATTGATCAACCACCCGGCCTGCGCGATGCCTATCTGCGGCTAGCGGAACGCCTCGGCTCCAAGCATGAGGCGCACCACGAGATTATGGAGTGCCTGGGCGAGATGCTCTGGACTTCACAAAGGAATAACTTGCCGCCAGATGGTGTCACGTACGTCGAATGTGTGAAGCGACGCGCACATGGCTGAGCCGCAGATCGGCAACAAAAAAAAACCGCAGCCTACGCTGCGGTTTTTTTCCGAGAACGTCGGATTTATTTTCGCACCACCAGTGAGCCCGGCAGGCTGGACAGATAAGCAGCGATATCGGAGATGTCCTGCTTGGACAAAGGCTTGGCCATGCCGCCCATGATCGCATTGCCACGACCATTGGTTGCGTTGCCGCCGCGCTGATAGGCTTTTAGCGCATGCTCCAGGTAATCCGCATGCTGACCCGCAAGCTTGGGATAGCTAGGATCGATCGGAGAGTTGTAATCAGCGCCATGGCAGGATGCGCAGTTGTACTTCGCTGCGGCTGCTTTGCCGGCGTCAACGTTACCGGCAGCCGCATTCAGGGACACACCCGCGAGCAGGACAGCCAGCATTGCAATCATCTTATTCATTCGTAACCCCTTATTTCTGCTGCGCGTAATACGCGGCGATATCGGCGATATCTTGGTCGGACAGACCCTTGGCGATACCCACCATCGACGGATGATTACGCTCGCCTTTTTTGTAAGCGTTCAGTGCGGAGGCGATGTATTTTTCCGACTGACCACCGAGCATGGGAACACGGTAGACCTCAGGATAAGTCGCCTTGTAGCCAGCGATCCCATGGCAGCCTATGCACATTGCCACCTTGTTTTTGGCAGCATTCGCATCACCCGCAGCATCTGCGGCGGCAGACAACTGGGTCATACTCGCCAGCGCGAGAAGAACAAAAAGTTTTTTCATGATTTCAGGATAGTTTGATTCGAAATCTGGGTGGCGGCTTGGGGGTTATTACCGATGAAACGAGGCTATGATTAGCCCGCCCGCGCGAAAAAGCGCCTAATAATAACCGATTCGTATTTCATCGTCTATTTCCGATGGAATTCACAGGCAAAATATCTGTTATGACGAGATGTTTCTGGCGCTCACCCTCAGCAAGCTAATTTATACTGCGGCTTATTTTCTCTGACCAAGCAGTACAACCCGACTCCTATCACCATGACCACCTCCAAGCGATTCGAAGGTTCCGAGAATTACGTCGCCACCCATGATCTGAAATTGGCCGTGAATGCGGCGCTGACACTGCAGCGACCACTGCTGATCAAGGGCGAGCCTGGCACCGGCAAGACCATGCTAGCGGAGGAAGTCGCTGCAGCCTTGGGGATGCCACTTTTGCAATGGCATATCAAATCCACCACGAAGGCGCAGCAAGGTCTTTACGAATACGACGCTGTATCACGCCTACGTGACTCCCAGCTGGGTGACGAGCGCGTCAGGGATATCCAGAACTACATTATTCGGGGTGTGCTGTGGCAGGCTTTCGCCTCGGAAGAGCCCGTGGTGCTACTGATTGACGAGATTGACAAGGCGGACATCGAATTCCCGAACGATTTGCTGCGCGAACTCGACCGCATGGAATTCTATGTCTACGAGACGCGAGAGATGGTGCGCACGAAGCATCGACCGCTCGTGATCATCACGTCCAATAATGAAAAAGAACTGCCTGATGCTTTCCTGCGTCGATGCTTCTTTCATTACATAAAATTTCCGGACAAAGACACGATGCAGGACATCGTGAATGTACATTTCCCGGACATTAAAAAATCCCTGCTGTCACAGGCGCTTCAAACCTTTTTTGAGGTGCGCGATATTCCTGGCCTGAAGAAAAAGCCATCGACCTCCGAATTGCTCGACTGGCTCAAACTGCTGCTGGCGGAAGATATTCCTCCGGAAGCCTTGCACAGCCAGGATCAGAAGGCGATTGTTCCGCCACTGCATGGCGCGCTGCTGAAGAATGAACAGGATGTACATTTATTCGAGCGACTGGTCTTCATGTCACGCAATAATCGTTGATCACAGGCTTGAATCAACTGCCATCATGCTGATCGACTTCTTTTTCACGCTCAAAGATGCGAAAGTTCCTGTCTCGATCAAGGAATTTCTCATCTTGCTCGAGGCGCTGGACAAGCAAGTTATCGAGCCATCGCTGGATGACTTTTATTTTCTATCGCGTACCACGTTGGTAAAGGACGAAGCCAACTTCGACAAATTCGATAAAGCCTTTGGCGCCTATTTTCATGGCGTGGCTACGCTGTTCGAGAAAAATCCCGAGATACCGCTCGACTGGCTGATGAAGCGGTTGCAGCGAGAACTGACACCTGAACAGAAGGCTGCGATAGAAAAATTCGGCTATGACAAGCTGATGGATCGCCTCAAGGAACTTCTGGAAGAACAAAAGGGCCGCCACGAGGGTGGCAACAAGTGGATAGGCACAGGCGGCACCTCGCCGTTCGGCAATAGCGGACAAAATCCGGAAGGCGTGCGTATCGGTGGTGAGGGCGGCAACCGCAGCGCAGTCAAAGTCTGGGATCAGCGCGCTTACCGCGACTATGACAGCGAACGCGAACTCGGCACCCGCAACATCAAAGTCGCGCTGCGACGGCTGCGCAAATTTGCACGCGAAGGCGCCGACGAGGAACTCGCGCTGGACGACACGATACGCGCCACCGCCAACAATGCGGGCTGGCTCGATTTGAAGATGCAGCCCGAACGCAAGAACAAAGTAAAAGTACTCATGCTGATGGATGTCGGCGGCAGCATGGATGACCATATCGCCCGTGTCGAAGAATTATTCTCCGCTGCGAAGACCGAATTCAAGAATATGGAGTTCTTCTACTTCCACAACTGCGTGTACGAGACGCTGTGGAAGAACAACCGTCGTCGTCACGCGGAACGCTTCGCCACCTGGGAGGTTATCCGCAAGTATCCGCCCGATACCAAGCTGATTTTCGTCGGCGACGCGACCATGAGTCCCTACGAGGTGGTGCAGCCTGGTGGCTCGGTTGAGTATCACAACGAAGAGGCTGGCGCAGTCTGGCTGCAGCGCTTCGTGCACCAATTTCCAAAATTCGTCTGGCTGAATCCCGAACCAGAAGGTCTGTGGCAGTACCGGCAGTCGATCGCAATCATCAAACAATTGATGGGCAACCGCATGTATCCAGTCACGATGGAAGGATTAGAACGGGCGATGCAGATGCTATCCAAGTGAATCTCGGCGATTGCATTTCCAGTGACAACTGCCGCCTGGCTGGAAAAATTCATTAGAATTCCCAGAATTTTGTCCCACCGGGACATCCCTATCCTCTCTTACCCAGGCTCTCACGCATGGCAAGCAAAAAATCAGACTACAGCGAATCATCCATACGCGTCCTCAAGGGACTCGAACCGGTCAAACAGCGCCCGGGCATGTATACCCGGACCGAAAATCCGCTCCACATCATCCAGGAAGTCATCGATAACGCATCCGACGAGGCGCTCGGCGGCTTTGGCAAGAACATCATCGTTACACTCCACAAGGATGGCAGCGTCAGCGTCGAGGATGATGGCCGCGGCATTCCGGTCGGCCTGCATCCGGAAGAAAAGGTACCCACGGTAGAAATCGTCTTCACCCGTCTGCATGCCGGCGGCAAGTTTGACAAGGGCTCGGGCGGCGCCTATGCATTCTCGGGTGGTCTGCATGGCGTCGGTGTCTCCGTCACCAATGCGCTGTCGTCGAAGCTTGAAATCACGGTGTGGCGCAAAGATGAAAAAGGTCAGGGCGTGCACACCATTGCCTTCTCAGGCGGTGACGTGACATCGAAACTCAAGTCACGCGCCGCCGGCAAAGAAGACAAGAGATCCGGCACCCGCGTGACCGTTTGGCCCGATGCGAAGTATTTCGATTCTGCCGTGATTCCGGTCAGCGAGCTGCAGCGTCTGCTGCGTTCCAAGGCCGTGCTGCTGCCTGGCGTAAAAGTGACATTCATCCAGGAAAAATCCGGAGACACGCAAAGCTGGTTGTACGAGCAAGGTCTGCGCGGCTACCTGAATGAGGCACTGGCGCAGGGCGGTAGCGGCGCAACGCTGATTCCCCTATTCGAAGGGGAGCAATACGCCGGCGCCGATGCCGAAGGTTTTGCGGAAGGCGAAGGCGCAGCCTGGGTCGTCGCATGGACCGAAGATGGCGCGATCGTCCGTGAATCCTATGTGAACCTGATTCCTACGCCTGCTGGCGGCACGCATGAGTCCGGTCTGCGTGAAGGTCTGTTTGGCGCCGTGAAAAATTTCGTCGAGATGCATTCGCTGTTACCCAAAGGCGTGAAACTGCTGCCAGAGGATGTCTTCGCACGCGCATCCTTCGTCCTGTCGGCCAAGGTGCTGGATCCGCAATTTCAGGGGCAAATCAAGGAGCGACTGAACTCTCGCGATGCTGTGCGGCTGGTAGGTGGTTTTTCGCGTACCGCGCTCGAGCTCTGGCTAAATCAGCATGTGGACTATGGCAAAAAGCTGGCGGAACTGGTGATCCGTCAGGCGCAAAGTCGCCTGCGTTCCGCGCAAAAGGTCGAGAAGAAAAAATCTTCCGGTGTCGCTGTCCTGCCCGGCAAGCTTACCGATTGTGAATCCAGCGACATCACGCGCAATGAGATCTTCCTGGTCGAGGGCGATTCTGCGGGCGGCTCCGCCAAGATGGGCCGCGACAAGGAATTTCAGGCCATCTTGCCGCTGCGCGGCAAGGTGCTGAACGCATGGGAAACCGAACGCGATCGCCTGTTTGCCAATAATGAGATTCATGACATCGCTGTCGCGATCGGTGTCGACCCGCATGGCAAGAACGATAATCCTGATCTGTCCGGGCTGCGCTATGGCCGCGTCTGTATCCTTTCGGATGCAGATGTCGATGGCTCGCATATTCAGGTGCTACTGCTGACGCTGTTCTTCCGTCACTTCCCGAAACTGATTGAGCGCGGCCACATCCATGTCGCGCGACCGCCGCTGTTCCGTGTCGATGCGCCCGCGCGCGGCAAGAAGCCCGCGCAGAAAATCTATGCACTCGACAGCGGCGAGCTGGAAGCGATTGAGGACAAGCTGCGCAAGGACGGCGTGAAAGAAGGCGCTTGGAGCATCGCCCGTTTCAAGGGTCTAGGCGAAATGAGCGCCGAGCAGCTATGGGAGACCACAATGAATCCTGATACGCGACGTTTGCTGCCGGTGGCATTTGGCGATCTCGGTGTGAAAGCCTCCGAAGAACGATTCACCATGCTGATGGGTAAAGGCGAAGCCGCTGCGCGGCGCGCGTGGCTGGAAGAGCACGGGAATGAGGTTGAGGCTGATATTTAAGACGATTGAAAAGCCGTTCTCACCTAACGCTGTCATCCCGGCGCAGGCCGGGATTCACTGACTTTCGCACGACGTGACTTTCGTAAAAAACGAACATCCTTTGACTAAACACAGATGACTGACCAAACCAACCTGTTCGAAGCCGCCGCCGACGATGGCGGCGATTCCCTGACGCTGGCGACCTTCGCCGAGCGCGCTTATCTTGATTATGCGATCTCAGTAGTCAAGGGCCGCGCGCTACCGGATGTTTCCGATGGCCAGAAGCCGGTGCAACGCCGTATCCTGTATGCGATGGACCAGCTGCGTCTGGCACCCGAGGCCAAGCCGCGCAAATCTGCTGCAGTGGTGGGCGATGTGCTGGGCAAGCTGCACCCACATGGCGATCAGTCAGTCTATGACGCAATGGTGCGCATGGCGCAGGACTTCTCGCTACGCTATCCGCTGATCGACGGTCACGGTAACTTCGGCTCGCGTGATGGCGATGGTGCAGCGGCGATGCGTTACACCGAGGCACGCCTGACGCCAATATCACGACTGCTCCTCGACGAAATCGACATGGGTACCGTGGATTTCGCGCCCAATTACGATGGCTCCAGCGAAGAACCAAAGCTTTTACCTGCGCGTCTGCCCTTCGTGCTGCTGAATGGCGCATCCGGTATTGCAGTGGGAATGGCGACCGAGATCCCGTCGCATAATCTCAATGAAGTGGCCGAGGCCGCGATCGCCGTCATTAAACAGCCCAAGCTCACGCATGACGCACTGATGGAACTCATCCCCGGCCCGGATTTCCCTGGTGGTGGACAGATCATCACGCCTGCGGCGACCGTGTCAGAGATTTATCAGACAGGCCGCGGCAGCATCAAAGTGCGCGCACGCTGGAAGATCGAAGATCTCGCCCGCGGACAGTGGCAGCTGGTGGTAACAGAACTCCCGCCCGGCACCTCGGCACAAAAGATTCTAGAAGAAATAGAGGAACTCACGAATCCCAAGGTCAAGTTGGGCAAGAAGAGCCTGACGCCGGATCAGCTGGCCACCAAGCAGACGCTGCTGGGTGTACTGGACACCGTGCGCGATGAATCCGGCCGCGATGCGCCGGTGCGTCTGGTGTTCGAGCCAAAGTCAAAAAATCAGGATCAGGAAGAATTCAGCAACCTGCTGCTCGCGCACACCTCTCTGGAAAATAATGTCGCCGTGAATCTGGTGATGATCGGTACCGATGGTCGTCCACGGCAGAAGGCGCTGGGAGAAATCCTGCGCGAATGGACCAGTTTCCGCTTCGATACCGTCACCCGCCGCACCCAGCATCGTCTGCGCAAGGTGGATGATCGTATTCATATCCTTGAGGGCCGTGAAGCCGTTCTACTCAATATTGACAAGGTGATCAAAATCATCCGCGAGTCGGATGAACCCAAGCCCGCACTGATGAAAGCCTTCAAACTGTCCGAGCGGCAGGCCGAAGATATTCTTGAGATTCGGCTGCGTCAGCTAGCCCGACTGGAAGCGATCAAGGTACAGCAGGAACTCGCGGAGCTGCGCAAGGAGAAAAAAACGCTGCAAGAGCTGCTCGACAATCCGGCGTCGATGAAGAAGCTGCTGATCAAAGAGATTGAAACCGATGCGAAACAGTATGGTGACAAGCGCCGTACCTTGATCAAGGAAGCAGAAAAAGCTGTTGCAGAGACTAAAGTGATCGATGAGCCAGTCACGGTGATTATTTCGCAAAAAGGCTGGGTACGTGCTCGTCAGGGTCATGGTCACGATGCACAGCAATTCAGCTTTAAGGCCGGTGATGGTTTGTATGCGACTTTTGAATGCCGCACCACCGATCATGTACTGGCTTTCGGTTCGAATGGCCGGGTCTACACAGTATCCGTCGCTCAACTGCCGGGTGCACGCGGCGATGGCTCACCACTGACGACGATGGTCGAGGTCGAGGCTGGCACACGCCTGGTGCATTACTTCGCCGGCACCGCCGATACGCCGCTGCTGCTGGCATCCACCGGAGGCTTCGGCTTCGCCGCCAAAGCGAGCGATATGCTCAGCCGCCAGAAAGGCGGTAAATCATTCATGGCCATGGATGATGGCGATGAGCCAGTGATGCCGGCCGTGATACCCAAGGGTGCAACTGCCCTGGTATGTCTGTCGGAACAGGGACGCCTGCTGGTCTTCGGACTGGATGAAATCAAAACCCAGTCTGCTGGTGGTCGTGGTGTGACGCTGATGGATCTCGATCCGAAAGAAAAACTGGTCGCAGCGCAGCCGATCACCAAGAAAGGGGTCATCGTCATGGGTACCGCGCAGCGTAGTGGCAAGCCGCAAGAGATCGAGTTGTCCGGTAAAGATCTGGCACATCACTTCGGCAAGCGTGCTCGCAAGGGTAAGCTGCTGGCTTCACGTATGAAAGCCAATCGATTGCTGTCGGTTGAGTAAACTCGATAGTCATTCAACAAAAAGGAGCGCCTTGTGCGTTCCTTTTTTATTTCTACCTCGTGTAGCAGCGATGACTATCCATTGCTGTTAGAACAAAATCAATAATTTCATTTAGTTCTGGACATTATTCCTTAAAGTATTGAAGTGAAGAAAGCGTGTCTTTAGAATCGGCTTCGTTGCCCTTCGCAAAGACACTATGAAATTTTCTCCTATCACTCGACTCGGATATCGTTCTGCGAGATATTTTTCTCTCGTTACGGCATTTACAGTCGCTGCCATCAGCGGTACCGTTCGCGCAGACTCACTCGATCCCTCGGTCAATGAACAAGTCATCATGCTCCCAGTGATCACGAACGGGAGCAAGCTGTCATTCCAAACCACGATCTTCCGCCCACCGGGCGAGGGACCTTTCCCTTTGCTGCTCATGAACCATGGCAAAGATCGCGGCAACCCAGCGAAACAGGCGCGCGATCGCTTTCTTGCGCTGAGCCGTGAATTCGTCAAGCTCGGTTACGCGGTTGCAGTACCGATGCGCAAAGGCTTTGCCGCTTCGGGGGGCACCTATAGAGATTTCGGCTGCAACATGACCGACAACAGCCGGCAACAGGCGGATGATGTCGAGTCCGCATTGAAGGCGCTGGTGCAGCAGCCCTGGGTGGATAAAGACCGCATCATCGTTGCCGGACAATCCTACGGCGGACTCGCGACCATTGCTTTTGGCGCGAGAAATTTCCCGGGTGTGCGGGGTCTGTTGAATTTTGCCGGTGGCCTGCGTGTTGATGGCGGCAGCTGCGATTGGATGTCTTCACTGATCACCGCATTCTCCCGCTATGGAGCGCAAACTACGCTACCCAGCTTGTGGTTCTATGGTGAAAATGACAGTTACTTCGCTCATCCGTTGGCCGAGACTTTGCATCAAGCCTATCAGGCTGCCGGTGGCTCATCGCAGCTGATCGCCTACGAAAAATTCAAGAATGATGCACATGGCATGGTTGGCAGTCGTGACGGTGTTCGCATCTGGATGCCCGAGACCGAACGCTTTTTGAAGCGTGTCGGTATGCCCACTGAACCGGTGGTGCAGATCGCAGATACCCCGCGTCCGCCGGCGACGAATTTTGCTTTGGTCGATAATGTTGCCGCAGTACCCGCTCTCAGCGACAAAGGGCGTGCTGGCTATCGCGACTATCTTTCCAAATCTGCGCCGCGCGCGTTTGCACTCTCATCGTCTGGTGCATGGAGCTGGGCAGAAGAAGGCGACGACCCCTCGGACCGGGCACTCAGCAGCTGCCAAAGGAATAGCTCCACGGCCTGTAAGCTGTATTCGATCGATCAAGACGTCGTATGGGATGCCCAGACCACCCGCCTCATACCGCCCATGTCAGCCAAGTAAGATGACATGATCACTCTGTACCCGCCAGCAACGGCATGCTTTCGGCAACGCGCTGCCGGAGACCTTCCGTTGTTTGAAAATCCCGGCCCAGCACCACGCGAAGTTGCGTGTCTCCCTGCTGATAATTCGGCCTGAGCTGGGCGGCAACGCCTAGTGTTCCTGCCAGATCGCTTGCGGCCCCATAGCGATGCTTTGCATACTCGATGCGTGTCACCGGTACGCTGAACTCGTCATGATTGATGACCCGGATCACTTGCCATTGCGAACCCGAGATGAGATCGCGTACCGATCGTGCCAGCCGATTGATGCCATTGCCATTGACCAGTTCTAATCGCACTTTGTCGGTGTGCCCACGGGATGCCAGTGGATAGCTCTGAGATACCGTCGCTTTCGGGATAGCCTGCAGCGGGGTGTTTTTTGGAAGCTCGCAATGAGCCATGTAAGGCTTTGATACCTCATTGCCGAAGGGCCGCATCATTTGATAGACGCCCTCGGTGATTCTGACAATGGGATTGCGATTCATCCGATCCTGCTCTTTTATCTCGGGGATCTGACTGTCGGCTGCCATTGGTAACTCCTCCGGCACTTCAGAGGATTCACCGAGCTTTTCTTTCACCATTGTGAGCTTGTGCCGAACGGATTCGCTGTCAGGAGCGATCGCCAGCGCTTGTACCAGCTTCTCTTTTGCCTGCACATAATCCCCGTTCAAGTAGTGTGCATACCCAAGATTGGCTAGCAGATGAGGCCGTTCCGGATGCAAAGCCACCAGCGAGGACAGGGTGGCAATAGCCTCTGCAAGATCACCACGACTGGCAGCCAGCACCGCCAGAGCGTTGCGCGATTCAGCATGGGCAGGATCAAAGTCCAGTGCGCGCCGAAAAGCGCGCTCCGCGTCATCCAAGCGTCCTTCGCGTTGCAGATGGCGACCCAGTGCATGAAATGCGGCGGCAGAGTCTGCGCCATCCTGTATGCGTGCATGAGGAATGATGCGCGCCTGCACCCCTCTCGATGAAGAAGTAACATCGTCCGGGCCCCATGGAAACCAGGCGCAGCCTGCAGAGAAGCTGCTAGTTGCCAGTGCAAAAGCAAGCAGAGGTCTATTTTTCATCTGGGTCTCTTTTACAATCGTTATAAATAATCAGTGTTGACCTGCCATGGCGGGTAGTAGCACGCGGTAGATCTGCATTGCCGCAGGGCCTACCAGAATCACCATGAGCGTAGGGAAAATCATGAAAATCAGCGGAAACAACAACTTCAGCGAGATTTTCGCCGCAGCCTCTTCCGCACGCTGATGCCGCTTGGTACGCAGGTTTTCTGCATGAATGCGCAAAGACTCACCCATGCTGGTACCAAAGCGATCCGACTGGATCAGCATCGCTACCAGCAAATCAATATCTTCGACGCCTGTTCGTAATGCGAGATTACGCAGTGCCCGTTCCTTGCTAAAGCCGGCGCGCAGCTCCAGGATCAACAGATGAAACTCCTGTCCAAGTACTTGGCTCTTGAGATGAATCTCCTCCGCGACACGATTGAGCGCGGCCTCCAAGCCCAGCCCCGCCTCGACGCAAATGGTTAACAAATCCAGCGCATCCGGAAAGCTGTCGAAGATGTCTCGCTGACGAACTTCAATCCGATGATTGAGCAGCATATTCGGCAAGTAGTAGCCCACGCAAGCCGAGAGCAGTAGTGCCAGCATGACTAGTGACGTTCCACTGGACAGTAATCGCTCGCCGCCGAAGAGCATGCAGAAAAGCGGCAGGATGAGCGCCAGCAGAGTCTTCGCACCAAAGAAAAAATAAGGTGTAGATTGGTTACGCCACCCAGCATTAATGAAACGTAGGCGCATCGGCGAGTTTTCCCAACCCTCTGAGGGCTGGGCCAATCTGGCCAGCGGACGGCTGACCTTGACCGCATGCTCCAACCATAAATTCTGGGTATCACCCACCGGCACTCCGCGAGCCTCACTCTCAATACTGGCGACACGCCGTCTGAATTTGTCAGGCATCAAGAGCCAGCTAACAGTCGCCGCAATGCCTGCCCAGAGCAGAAAGACCAATGCAAGAAAAAAAAGATATTGCGTATTCATGATTCCTCTCGAGATACCTCAGACCCGGATCTGTACAATCAGCCGCATCCACAAAATACCCAGTAACAGCAACACACCTGAGCTAGCCAGCATGGCAGGGCCTGCGGGATCATCGAAAAAACGCTTCAGATAATCGGGACTGGTCAGAGCGAAAAGGCCGGCCACGCCAACCGGCAAGAGGCAGAGAATCCATGCTGATAATCTGCCTTCGGCAGACATCACTCGAACATCACCCATGAGCTTCAGCCGCTGTCGGACCAGCTGGCTCACTTTACTCATCAGCTCGGATAAATTACCGCCCGCTTCACGCTGGATCAGCACTGCAATCACCAGATACTGCAGATCAGGCAGCGGAACGCGGCTTGCCAGACGCTGCAACGCGTCCGACATGGACAGGCCAAAATTTACCTCATCGGAGACGATACGGAATTCCGCGGCAATAGGATTCGGCATTTCTTCCGCGAGCATCTGCAGTGTCGATGGCAAGGCATGACCGGCACGCAGGCTACGGCTAATCAGATCGGCGGCTTCGGGTAATTGCAACTCAAGAATTTTCAGGCGCTGATTACGCTCACGACGCACGATCAGCAAGGGAAGCAAAGCAACAAGAGCCGCAATGACCAGAACGATCAGCCATGGCAATTCAACCATGCTGGCCATAGTGAGAGCGCAGCCGAATGACAATGCCGTCAAAGAAAGGAATTTCGTAACCGACCAGCTCAGCCCCGACTGCTGCAGAAAAATCTGTAAATGCAAGATGCCCGGCAGTCTGCGCAGGAAAGCATCGACAGCCGTGGACCGCGATAGCCGGTTGTCTTTCAGTAGCCCGCCTGCGTTATTCTGTTTTGCACCATCGCTTGTGTGCATCTCACGTAGCCGGCGACTGAGTCGCCGCGCGGCCTCGCTCTGGTTAGAAAACCACCATTGCCAGCCAGCCTCGATCGCCAGCGCAACTGCTGTGAACACCAGGACAGCCACTGCGTAGAAAAGGATATCCATCATCAGCCTCGGAGGTATCTGCTAGCCGAACAAGCGAGCAGGATCATAGGTATTCTCAGGAACAGCAACACCGAATTCCCGCAGCCTCTGATCAAACTGCGGATAAATACCGGTTGCGCAAAAATGGCCGACTACCTTGCCTTCGCTGCTCACACCACTGCGCTTGAACTGGAAGATTTCCTGCATGGTGATCGTCTCGCCTTCCATTCCCGTGATCTCCTGCAGACTCACGAGCTTGCGACTACCATCTGTAAAACGCATGATCTGTATGACGACTGTAATCGCTGAGGTAATCTGCTGCCGGACAGCACGCTGACCAAGATTGGCGTTAGCCATGCCCACCATGTTCTCCAGTCGCGCCAGCGCGTCGCGCGGCGAGTTAGCGTGAATAGTGGCGAACGAACCTTCATGACCAGTGTTCATCGCCTGCAGCATGTCCAGTGCCTCGCCGCCTCGTACCTCACCGAGAATGATGCGATCCGGTCTCATGCGAAGCGCATTCTTTACCAATGCACGCTGTGATATCTCCCCTTTGCCTTCAATGTTCGGCGGGCGGGTCTCCAGCCGGACAACATGCGGTTGCTGAAGCTGCAACTCGGCCGCATCTTCGATCGTGACGATACGTTCATCAGTCGGTATGAAGCTCGATAGCACGTTCAACAGTGTTGTCTTGCCGCTGCCCGTGCCACCCGAGATCAGAATATTCACTTTGGCCTTGGAAAGCGCGTTAAGCAATGCCGAGAGCGGCGGTGTCAAACTGCGCAGTGTCACCAGATCATCAACGGTCAGTGGTTTGACTGAAAAACGACGGATCGACAACATCGGACCATCGAGTGCCAGCGGCGGGATGATCGCATTCACCCGCGAGCCATCAGGCAGTCGCGCATCGACCATCGGACTCGATTCATCAATGCGTCTTCCGACCCGAGAGACGATCTTCTCGATTACCTTCAGCAGATGATCATCATCAGTAAACGTGATGGGTGTCAATTCCAGTTTTCCTCTGCGCTCGACATAAATCTGGCTGTGGGTATTTACCAGGATGTCAGACACGGTAGGATCAGCCAGCAAAGGTTCGAGCGGGCCGAAGCCCAGCATTTCGTTCTGCATATCGACTACCAACTGGCGCCTTTCAGCCTGATTGACCATGATCTTTTCGTCATCGATCAGACGCTCGACCAGATGCGATAACTCGCGCCGGAACTGATCGGTTGATAGCTGCTGCAAACGCTCCAGATCAATACGCTCCAGCAAGGTCTGATGCAGACGGTGCTTGAGCTGCTGATAAGACGGCGAATGAAAATCCATTTCGCTGGCCGACGTAGCTTTGATGGGTGAAACAACCACCAGCCTGTCGCGATAACTCATTCATTATTCCCCTTGAAATCAAAAATCTCATTAGCATCCAGCGACATGGTTCAGTGTGTTTCCTGTCCAGCAGAATTCCTGACAAAGATGCGCCGTATGATGCTTCCTGTTGAAGGCGTATTACTGTCCACAAGGCGGTTCACCCACTCCGCAAGACTCTTCGATATCGAGCTGCTGCGCGCCATCTGCAGTACTGGCACACCCTGATTGATGGAGTCGTTCGCAATCTCGTAGTTATTTGGCACGCGATGTGCGACGCGCTGGTCAAGTACACGTTCCAGCTCCGCGAGCGTGACTGCTGCCGAGTTTTCATGACGATTCAGCGTCAGCTGGATTTTCTCGCGCCGATAACCTAGCGATGAAAAAATATCAAGCAAGCGCCGTGCATTGCGCAGGTAAGGCAGGGATTGCTGAAGCACAGGAAAAATCAGGTCCGAACTGTCGAGTGCTCGTATGCTGAGAGTATTTACCTGCCTTCCCATGTCGATCACTACAAAATCGAAATGACGCCTTGCGAGCTGGAGTACATTCTCAAAATTCTCAGGACGGATCTCTTCGGCGGGATCTGGATTGTCGGACGCCGCCAGCAGGCTGAAATTAGGCGAGACACGCAGTACGCCTGACTCCAATAAATTGATATCCAACCGAGCTCCGGCAGCACAGATGTCGGCTAGCGTCATCACGGGCTTCTGGTCAGAGACATAGAGTGCCGCATCACCGAACTGCTGATTCAAGTCAATCAGCAACACACGCTTTCTGCCGAGCGTGGCCAGTGCATACGAAAGATTTGCGGCGATGAAAGTCGCTCCACTCCCACCCTTGCAGGAAATAAAGGAAAGTATCTTTCCATCGTCCGCTGTCGATGCCTCGAGTTTTTGCGATATGCGATCGATGGCTACTTCAATGTCGGACTGTAGCACCGGGAGGGGCAATACCTCGCGTACGCCAGCACGCATTGCCGCGATCAGCGCCTCTGGTGAGCGATCAGATGACAACAGCATCATGACTGCTTTGGGGAACTGCTGGGCGATACGCTCAAGCATCACCAGGCTCTCTCCAGGAAAGCTGGAGGAATCGAAAATCACGACATCCGGTGTCGCTGGCGCGACGAGTCCTGCCTCGGCCTGCATGCTGGGTAAGCCCGGCATCGCTACCACCGGAGGCTGAACTCGCTCGCAGGCGCGTGTGATCAGCGAGACCAGTTCGGCATTGGTAGAAAGTATGAAAGCTTTCATTTGTGAGCGTTCCTTGTCGATCATGATGGCCGCTTCATCTACCCGCAGCTGGCAGAATCCATCGCCTCTCTTGTCAGTGTGGTGGTGAATGCCGGCAGCGGTATTTGCGCCGGCAAAAAAGGAATGACGGTCTTGATCTTCAATCCATCCACGATGGCCACGGTGGCCGATACGCAGGGAGTACCACCGCTGTCACTGCCCGCGCTACAGCCGCTGGGGGTATAGCTAATCTGAACGTCACCGCTGGACAGTGTGGGCATGACACGCTGCATGCGCTGCAAGATACGGCTGTCATCCTTGCCACAGACGATGGCAACACGGGCGCCCAGTGCCGTGGCTTCATTGGCTGCGCTAATGACATAGAGCACACGACCCAGTTCGAACACCCCCAGCAGCAGAATGAACAAACCACCGATGGCGGCCACCAGCGCGAACTCGACGACTGCTGCCCCACGCTCGTGACCGAATCTTTGCCTGATGTGTTTACGCGCGATCATCCCGCTTGCCTCATCACGGCCTCGATCGGACCAAAGCCGATCGTAGGGCCCGTGTTCAACAGCGGCAATCCAATGAGAGGAAAGGCATAGCCATCAATGCGGACGGAGACGAGGTGTATCGATCCTTGTCCGGTCGGCACACTGCGATAGCTGTCCTGATTACTTCCCTTGCACTCACTCCAGCTCTTGCGGTCGCAGACTTTGACGCTGGACGCAGACAGCTTGGGTACCAGTACCGGCCCGAGACAATCGACATTACCGTGTACTGCGAGACAGCGCGCTTCTGCGACCAGCTCCCCGTAGCCCTCGCTGTCGGGACTTTGCGAGGACAGCAAGCGCGCCGCTGCACGGACCGATTTGACCAGCGTGTTGTAGTGATAAATTGCGCGCCCGTACTCGACAACACCGAACGACAGCAGTAACAGCGGTACCAGCAGCAATGCAAATTCCACCGCAGCAGATCCGTGTTGGCGCGCAGGGATTTGCCGCCGTCCATGTAATGGCGAAATGTGAGAAATCTTCATCTCATTTCACCAGTGTTGCCACTAGCGGTCCGCTGGCATTCGAGCCACCCGGTAAACCATACGACGCGCAGGGGCTGCCCGGCGCACTGGCACTGCCGAGATACTCAAGCATCATTCGCGGATATTGCGTGCTACCGCCACCGCTGCCACCCCCGCTCCCGCCGACATTACCACCGGTGTTCCCGGTACTATTTCCACCACCTTTGCCATTACCACCGCTATTCCCACTCGTGCTCGCTGTTGTTGATCCGCCGGCACCGCCACTGCCGCCGAGGTTGTTACTGATCGGATGCAGAAGGAAAAAACATCCCCAAGAAACGATTGGCATCTTGTTGTTAACTAAATTGCCGCAATCCATCAAAGGCGCTGGTATGACCCGTCGGTTTTGTCCGTGATCTTTCAGATAATTCGACTCCTTGATCGAGCCCTGGGTCTTCAGTCCGGTGACTGAATCTGCCTGATAAGGTACGTTGGCAGCGCGGGCGAATCGTCAGCGCTGGTATTCCCTTGATAGATACCGAAGCGGGTGTTGTAGTCGTTGCCCAGCGAGGCGATCGCGCCGGACTCGCCGACAAGGGCATTCGAGGCCGGTACACTGCAGGCACCACTACCCCGCAGCTGTCCCGCCAGCTCGCTTGCCCCGCCATTCGGTGGCGTGAAATCTACCCATTTGAAAACGCTTTGCGAAGTACCGGTGGTATCTTTCGGATCGACAGCGCCCGCATACCAGTTACCGACGACTAGTGTCGTCGTATTAGTACACACACCGATTGGCAGCGAGCAAGTTGACTGTGATGCCTTGAGGGTTGCCACCGCTGTCGCGCTCACCTGCTGCGCATCAAGCGCGGTACCTGGCAGTATGCTGAGTACCTGAATGAACCAGGCTGGTATACCAGTGCGTATCGCAGTACATCGAACGTAACGAATGGATTTTGCCGAACTGCCTGTCGAACTCGCGCTTGCATAAGATCCGCCGCTGTTATCGACACTGAATTCGATACGGTTGGCCTCGCTATAGCTCACAGCCGATTCCTGGAACAACACCTTGTGCCGGCTGCCGGCTGTCGCTCCTGCGGCCGCGGCAAGCAAGAGCTGATTGTCGTTTGCGCCGGTCAGTTCCTGCGCCGCCGCCAGTGCGCAGGCATCGGCGCTGTTCTGCAGCTCACTCTTGACCACATAGAGCTTGCCGAGATCAATAGCAAGCCCAGTAATACCCACCATCGCCAGCAAGGCGATTGCCACCAGCACAGCCACTGCGCCAGATTGATCGCAGCGCAACGGTGGCCTTCGCCGCGAAGACACATTGGAAAGTGCGCAGGCTCTCATGAGGTGCACGGCCTTAGCGACCCACGCCGATCACAAAACTGTTACTGTTTTGCGTCGGTTCTTTAAAGCTGTTGCGGTAGCGTCCCAGAGCCTCGCGCGAGGTATTGCCATCCACGGATTCGGGCACTGCTTTCTGGCCTGCTTCGGGATTGCGTGTCTGACGCACGACCGCCAGCCGCGCGGATTCGCCGAACTGACTGTCCCATTGTGGAGTCGTCTGCACGCATGCGCTCAGACCAGACACCAAGCACGCAGCAAGCAGAAATTTGATCCATAGATTTTTCATCGAAGCTCTCCTTATTTAACTTCGAAGCCGTCAGGAACACGGCCCTGCTTGCCGCCGGACGCGGGCTTACCTTCCATCTGACCTCCAAGGAAAAGCTCACTTCGGCTCGGGTCGGTCAGTCCATCGGTCGGCAGCCGGACAGCGCTATTCAGAGGTTTCACCAAACGTGGCGTGACCACGAAAACCAGCTCAGTGCGGTCTTGCTGGAAATCAGTGCTGCGGAACAGCGCACCGATCAGCGGAATTTCTCCGAGAATAGGAAAAGCCTTGATATTCGTGGTGCGATTGTTTTTGATCAGACCGCCGATCGCGAAGCTTTGCCCGTCTGCTAGCTGCACGGTCGTCGATGCTCTACGCGTTGTAATCAGCGGCAGCAGTGCCGTGGTGGTGTTGGTCAGGTTGCTGATTCCCACACCCTCGCGAGAAAGCTCGGACACTTCCGGGGATACCTTCAGATTGATTCTTCCGCCGGCAAGAACAGTCGGCGTAAATTTTAGACCCACACCGAATTCCTTTTCTTCTAGCGTAATGCGATTGGCAAGCGTATCCTGCGCGACCGGTATCAGTATCTTGCCACCCGCGAGAAAGCTGCCCTCTTGCCCGCTGATAGCCATCACGTTCGGCTCGGCCAGTATCTTCACCAGCCCATCCTTTTTTTCAGCCTCCAGCGTGAATTTGGTACCTGTCGTCCGCGCTGCAGTCACGGAGCCCGCGAGCGTATTGGTCAGAAATTGCGTAAGAAGGCTGTACGTCCACATGCCGTTGCCGACGCTGCCCTGAACACCTGCACCCAGCTTATCAATCAGTGTCTTTGATACTTCGGCGATCTTCACTTCCAACATCACTTGCTGCGCACTGCCAACACTGAGTAAATTGATCACTCTGACCTGTTGCTGCTGCAGGTTAGACTGAACCTGCTGGGCGCTCTGTGCGGTGGCCTGTGTGGCCATGCCTTCCTGCTGCGCCGCGGTACTCATTAACGCCGGACGACGTACATACGCGGTCGCAAGATCCACTGCCCGGGTAACGGCGACGGCATCGCTGACGATTCCGGACAAGACCAGGCTGTCGGCCGCTGCGGTTACCCGAATATCCTGCTCCTCAGGCATCAGTTCACGAAAGGTGGCCGTCAGTGCACCGGGATCCATCGTCACTTCGACATCGATCACGCTGCAACCACCTGTCTTGCCTTGCAAAATCATGTTAGTGGTGCCGATTGATACACCCAGCAGATAAAGCGTCTCCGGCGAGACCAGCATCGCTTGAGCGACATTCGGATTACCCAGCGTGCGATTGGTCACCTGCTCCGGCAGACGAAGTAGGGTCGACTTCCCGATCGGTAGAGAGATTTTTGCCGGCGATGCGACTTCACCATTGCAAGTCATGCCGGTCATCATGTTGGTGGGCGCAGCCTTGGCTTCCGCAGAGGCTTCTCTGCCAAGAGCGACCGTGAAGACCAGCACTGCAAACAGCATGCTGACGACAGGCTGCAATTTCAACAGGTGTTCAGAAGGTGTCATGATGTTTTTCTTTCGCTGTGCTGAGGGCGACTCAGTAACACTCCTGCGAACTGCGCAGGCCATTGATTACGCCGATACACTCGGCACTCTTGAGGCTCGGTGGGACGACAGTCGGGGTAGCGGCGATAGGAGCTGGCGTCACGGATGGCGCAGCGACGCGACGCTGTACCGACGCTGAATGCTTGGGCGTACTCTGTTTTTCTGCTGCTGGCGGTGCGGCGACCGAAGCCTGTAGCGCCAGCAAATCGGCCTTGGTCGCGCCAGCGGTGCGAATGGCGCCGGGATCGACCTGATTTCGCAACACCAATGAGAGACTGCCAACACTGCGTGCGAGATCGATTTTTTCGGCTTCGCCAGGCGAGACTTCCAGCGTGACGGCATTCACGACACGCGGCTTGGTCTCATCACGACCGACCTCCTGTGCGACTGCAAGAACGAGGATTTTTTCGAGTACGGTCTTCGAAATACTCTGATCGCGGTTGGTACGATCGCCTTCTCTTTGTGTGTTGACAATGATGTCGACGTAATTACCGGGTAATGCAAAACCAGCGACACCGATGACATCATTGACTCTTACGGTGATCGCTCGCTTGCCCTCGGCGATCACTGCAGACAGTCCACCCTGCGTGCCGATCGGTGCCAGCTTTGCATCGAGCACGGGCTCGCCACGCTGTAATGCGCTCTTGAGCACTCGACCTTCAAGCTTTCCGATATCGGCATGCGAGCCCGGCGGCAAACTATCCCTGGGCCAATCGACCAGCCTGACCAGTTCAGGTGTAAGCCGCTGACCCAGACTGATCTCGGTGGTCGCCACCGCAACGCGCGTGATGCCGCTCGTTGATTGATGATTCAGCCAGCGCGATGCCAGTATCACCGCCATCAGACCGGACAGAATGGCCACGGCCAAAACGATGAATGTTCTTGTGTTTTTCATGCAGCCTCCGGCTGGATGTCTTCAACGGCCTGCGATAAGCAGGGCAAGGATCGTTCCTGTCGCAATCACCGCCCCATAAGGGATCAGCAGACTCTTGTTTTGCGCTGTGGCTTTCACGCTCGCTGTGGCGCGCTGTCCCCGGTGGCGCAGACAAATCCCGAACTGTCTGATCTGCTTCGGATCTCCGTGCATCTGCCACTGGAACAAGGCGATCACCCAAACACCACCGATCAACGCGGTCAGCAAGGCGATATCCAGTGTCAGCGCAGCTCCCGAATAAAGGCCGACCACTCCCATCAGCTTCACGTCGCCCGCTGCCATGCCCTTGAGCAGATGCAGCGGCATGAAGACCATCAGTCCGACCAGACCACCAAGCAGTGATGCGGTCAGTCCCTGTCCGCCCGGTACGAATGCGGACAGCATCAGCGCAGCAGCGGCGCTGGGTGCCAGCAAGAGATTGGGTATGCGCCGCTGGCAAAGATCGACCCATGCGGCCCACAGCACAGTCAGCAGCAACCCAGCCAAGGCACCATAGGCAGGAAGATGTTGAGCAAGAAGTTTCATGGTTAAGGGGCGGGCGCTGCCGGAAGCCCAGAGGCTGCTTCTGAGCTCTCCCGGCAGACCCACTTCAGGACTTCAGCCGCCCAGCGCGGTATAGACGCTTTGAAACGCATCTTTGATCTTGCCGCCAATATTGCTAACCAAAGTCACAATCACCGCAGCAATCAATGCGACAAAAATCCCGTACTCGACCGCCGTCGCACCCTGTTCGTCTGCGAGGAATTCATTTACTTTTTCTACGATAAATTTCATGGATCAGCTCCCAATGACTGGTAAGAAAATCGAAGCCTCATCTTGTGCCGGCTCACTTGAGACTTCCGTTCAGGACTTCCCATTTGGCGCCGGCAGGATCAGACTTCTGTTTTGTCCGTCTTGCCGGAACATCGGCCATCCGGACCCACCGACAAATATTGCTTATTTGTCATCGCTGAGTGTAGGGAGAGTGAGCACTCTGGGAAATAGCGCAATTGCACCAGAGCTTGTATCTAATTACTAACGAATCAATTCAATATATTTATATATGAAGAGGGTAAGCACTCACATTATATTTTTCTTTCGCCCTCAGATTGACTCAGTTCCCACTGCATTGCACTGCCAGTGACCCTGTCTCTGCCTAAAAAAGGAAGCCCGATGAAAGCCCAAGAAATCAGCCGCCGCCCAAAAAAAGAGCCCGCCTCAGGGGATAGCGGCCTTGCGGGGCACAGCCATGGAACCGCGCAACCGGCCGTCGATGACAAGCCCTACACCGATCCGGTATGCGGAATGAAAGCGGCAATCAATCCCGACAAGTCGGCGGTGCATGACGGGCAGACCTATTACTTCTGCAGCACCGGCTGTGTCGCCAAATTCAATGCCGACCCGATGCGATACCTGTCACCCGAGCGAAAAAACGAGCCGACCGGGCCCGCTGATGCGATCTACACCTGCCCAATGCATCCCGAAATCGAACAGGTCGGTCCGGGCGGCTGCCCGATCTGCGGCATGGCACTGGAGCCCCTGCATGCAACGATCGAGGAAGACACCAGCGAGTTGGACGACATGACCCGACGCTTCTGGTTCAGTCTGGTGTTGTCGCTGCCTCTGCTGTTGCTATCGATGGGTGAGTTGGTGGGCATCGATGCCACCACACTACTCGGCCACCAGGCCAGCGCCTGGCTACAGGGCCTGCTGGCAACGCCCGTCGTGCTGTGGTTTGGTTGGCCTTTCCTGCAGCGCGGCGCGCAGTCATTCAGAAACGGTCATCTGAACATGTTCAGTTTGATTTCCATTGGCGTGATCACGGCGTGGCTGTTCAGTGCAGTCGGTCTGCTATTCCCAAACGTGCTGCCCGAGGCCTTCAAGATGCATGGCATAGCGCCGCTGTATTTCGAGGCCGCTGCCGTGATCGTGACCCTGGTGCTGGTCGGACAAGTGCTGGAGCTGCGGGCACGCTCCCGTACCAATGCTGCGGTCAGATCCTTGCTCGCTCTGTCGCCCACCAAGGCAATACGCATCAGCGCCGATGGCAGCGAAAGAGAGGTCCCACTGTCCGAGGTACGCATCGGCGACAAGCTGCGTGTGAAGCCGGGAGCGAACGTGCCCGTCGATGGCGTGGTCAGCGATGGTCAGTCCACGATCGATGAATCCATGTTGACCGGCGAACCAATGCCGGTTGCAAAGCAGGCCGGTAGCAGCGTATCAGCCGGCACCGTGAACCAACAGGGTTCATTCGTGATGCTTGCAGAACATGTGGGTGCCGATACTTTGCTTTCGCAAATCGTAAACCTCGTGAATCAGGCCGGACGCTCACGCGCACCGATACAAAAGCTGGCCGATCAGGTGTCAGGCTGGTTCGTGCCTGCGGTGATCGCCGTCGCAATCCTAGCCTTTATTGTCTGGGCTATGGTCGGACCCACACCGGGACTCGCCAACGGTCTGGTCGCTGCAGTGTCCGTGCTGATCATCGCCTGCCCCTGCGCACTGGGATTGGCAACGCCGATCTCTATCATGGTGGGCGTGGGTCGTGGGGCGCGTGAGGGCGTGTTGGTAAAAGATGCCGAAGGGCTGGAACTGATGGAGAAGGTCGACACGCTGGTGGTCGACAAAACGGGCACACTTACCGAAGGCAAGCCGCGAGTACAGCAGATCATCGCCGCCGAGGGATTTGCACGCGCGGACGTGCTGGTACTCGCAGCCGCATTGGAAAAAATGAGCGAACACCCGCTGGCACAAGCCATTCTGGGACACCTGATCTCACAAGGATTGCCAGTGCTACCCGTCGAAGGATTCACTTCCATGATGGGTAAAGGCGTACGTGGCGACATCGATAGTCAGCCGGTATTGCTAGGCAATGCCCTGCTGATGAAAGAAGCAGGCATCGACATCAGTGCACTCGACAACAAAGCGGATGAGTTGCGTGACCTCGCTCATACCGTAATGTTCGTCTCGGTTGGCGGTCGTTTTGCCGGATTGATCAGTGTGGCCGACAGCATCAAGCCGGAGAGCCGCGAAGCGATACGCTTGCTGCATGCGGAGGGCATGAAGATCGTAATGCTCACCGGCGACAATACCAAAACCGCGCGCGCCGTCGCTGTGAGTCTCGGCATTGACACGGTGCATGCCGAAGTACTGCCCGAGGACAAATACCAGCATGTGCAGGCATTGCAGCAGCAAGGGCATATCGTTGCGATGGCCGGCGATGGCGTGAACGACGCGCCAGCACTGGCGCAAGCGAATGTCGGTATCGCGATGGGTACGGGCACCGACATCGCAATGAATAGCGCACGCATCGTGCTGGTGAAAGGCGATCTGCGCGGTATCGCGCGTGCGCGGCAGCTATCACGCGCGACTATGCGCAATATCCGGCAAAACCTGTTCTTTGCGTTCGTCTACAACTTTGTCGGGGTGCCTATCGCTGCGGGCGTGCTGTATCCGTCACTCGGCCTCTTGTTGTCACCAATGATTGCCAGTGCGGCGATGAGCCTCTCTTCAGTATCTGTCATTGCGAATGCACTTCGGCTCAAGAACGCCGAACTATAAGACGATGCGCGAGCAAAGGCGCAGCCATCGCGAAGGCGACGTTGAACGCGCGCCTTCACTGCGCCTGTTCTACGCGCTCTGGCCAGACGAGCCCACACGCGGCCGATTGGAAGCGCTACAGTCCGGTATCGTTGGTCGCAAGGTAGCCTCCGCCAATCTTCACCTGACATTGGCTTTTCTGGGTAATCAGCCGCGTGATTCGCTGATGCTGTTGGAAGGCGTGATGCAGTCCCTCATCGTGCATCCGTTCACCCTGACGATCGATGCGTATGGCTATTTCAGCAAACCGCGGGTTGTATGGGTCGGACCTTCAACACCACCTGAGGCACTCATCTCCATGCAACGCACGCTGTGGCAATCTCTGCTGGACAACGGTATACCTTTGAAGCCGTCTGCAGATTTCCGGCCGCATGTGACACTTGCGCGCGATGCGGAGCGCCTTGATCGTGCATGGAAAAATGATCTGGAATGGACAGGCGACACCATCGCACTGGTGGAATCCACACCGATGCCCGGCGGCGTACATTATCGGCCCGTGGCCACCCGGTCGTTCTGATCAGCTGATATCGACTATCGGCTGTGTCTGAGCGGCTTGTGCGTCAGCGCGCTCTGCCAATTTGCGCAGCGCGTGCGCTGCGGCTACAAAGCCAAAACTCGCCGTGACCACGACGGAAGAACCATAACCTGCGCAACTGAGTCCTGTGATGCCTTCATTAGCATCCCCATCGTCAATGTCGCTGTCCGTTGCACAAACCTCAGGCATTTTCACTGGCTCAGATGAATAGATCGCATCAATGCCAAATTTGTGCTTGGTACCTCGTGGGAAGCCATGCACCCGTCGCAGCTGCTTGCGTACACGCGCCAGCAGCGGCTCTTGCTCAGTGCGCGACAGGTCACAAACTTCGATACGCGTGGGATCAGTCTGACCGCCCGCGCTACCGATGGTAATCAACGGTATCTGATTGCGGCGGCAATGTACGATCAGGGCGGTCTTTGCGCGCGCATTATCGATGGCGTCGATCACATAATCGAAATGCCCCGGCAGAATCATCGCAGCGATATTCTCAGGATCAATGAATTCTTCGACGCAGTGCACCCTGCAATGGGAGTTGATCTGCGCAATGCGTGCTGACAGCGCTTCGACCTTCGCCTGCCCCAGCGTATCGGTCAATGCATGAATCTGACGATTCACGTTCGATTCCGCCAGATGATCGAGATCGATCATCGTAATCTCGCCAACCGCACTACGCGCCAGCGCCTCCACTACCCATGAACCCACACCCCCGACGCCGATCACGCAAACATGCGCGCGGCGGAAGGCCGCCAGGCCGTGGTCGCCATACAAACGCGCGATGCCGCCGAAACGGCGCTCGAAGTCGATGTCGTCCGGTGGTGTGGGGGTAAGGGGAAGTACGCTGGCCATGCCAGCATTTTAACGGACAGCAAGCGTGCTGATGCTCTAGACTATCGGGTCTTATGTCGTCTTTCCTGCCGCAGCTCTCCCCTTTGTTCCGGCTCATCGCCGTCGCCGTCACCGCGCATGTGGCGCTGGGCGCGGCACGGGTGACGACTGCGCTCTACGCGCTATCGCTGCAAGCGTCCGCCTTCACGGTTGGCACACTAATCGCCTTGTTTGCGGTCTTTCCCATGCTGCTGGCCGTGCCCATGGGCCGCGTGATCGATCGTATCGGTGTGCGGCGTCCACTGATGGCAGGCTGCCTGCTGGCCTCGGCAGGTGTGATGCTGGCCGCTACGGTGCGCGGGCTGACGGTGCTGTATCCGGCAGCGATACTGATCGGCACCGGCTTCATGGCCATCTTCATCGGCGCGCAGCATGCAGTCGGCGCGCTTGCTCCTGCAGACCAGCGAACGGCCAGCTACAGCCGCCTGTCGCTAGGCTTTTCGATTTCATCATTCACCGGCCCGCTGATCGCTGGTTTCGTGATCGACCACAGCCACTACTCGGTCGCCTATCTCAGCTGTGGCGCATTCACACTGGCAGCTTTCGTGCTGTCAGCCAGCGGTGCATTGCGCGATCTTCCAGTCTCGGCGGCTCCCGCCAGCCAGAACAAAGGCAGCCCCCTTCAACTGCTACGCGACCGCGAGCTGCGTCGTATTTATCTTGTCGGCATCCTGCTAGCCGCCGCCTGGGATCTGTTTACCTTCGTGACGCCTGTACGCGGCTCCCAACTAGGCTACTCCGCCTCGACGATAGGCATGATCCTCGCGACCTTCGCCGCAGCGACATTCGTGGTTCGGCTGGCCATGCCGGGCATCGTCAGGCGCTATCGCGAATGGCAAGTATTGACGGTTGCGTTGAGCATTGCCGCCTGCTGCTATCTGATTTTCCCGTT
Organism: Oxalobacteraceae bacterium; assembly: GCA_010024875.1. Taxonomy (GTDB): domain Bacteria; phylum Pseudomonadota; class Gammaproteobacteria; order Burkholderiales; family Burkholderiaceae_D; genus Pernthalerella. Next base: position 46,296 of record RGFZ01000003.1, read on the forward strand.
TACCGAGCAGCCGTGGGCGCTGGCCGCAACGGCCTTTGTACTGGGTCTCGCCCTTGGCTCAGGCCAGCCGAATGTGCTGGCGCTGCTGCATACCAACGCACCGCCCGGCCGTGGTGCGGAAGCGATAGGAATTCGCGCTACCATAGGCAATGCGAGTTCTGCATTTCTGCCGCTGGCCTTTGGCGCGGCGGGTGCGACGCTGGGCTTGCTGATCGTGTTTTGGGGACTGGGCACGATCATTGCCTGCGGCGTGCCGCTGGCGGCGCGCAAGGCGCTCTCGCATGCGAAAGACCCACATTCAAAAATTTGACTAGCCACTTGATTCATTTACAGGGAAAAAGATGTCCATCGCCGACCTTCGCCGCGACTACAGCCATGCCACGCTCTCCGAGCATGAGGTCGATCCGGATCCGATCAAGCAATTCGAGCACTGGTTCCAGCAAACGCTGGCGGCAGAAGTACCCGAACCCAATGCAATGAGTCTTGCTACCGTTGGCAAAGAGGGCAAGCCCTCGCTGCGCATTGTGTTGCTCAAGGATGTCGATGCGCGTGGCTTCACTTGGTACACCAATTACGAAAGCCGCAAGGGCGAGGACTTGCTGACTAATCCGCATGCTGCACTGACTTTTCACTGGATACCGCTAGAGCGTCAGGTGCGCATCGAGGGCCGTGTGGAAAAGGTCGATGCTGCGGAGAGCGATGCCTATTTCAACATTCGGCCAATCAAGAGCCGATTGGGCGCCATCGCTTCGGCACAGAGCCGCCCTATCCAGAGCCGCGAACTGCTGGAAAAACAGTTCGCCGACGCCGAGACACAACATGGCGATCATCCGCCGCGCCCTGCGCACTGGGGTGGGTACCGTCTGGTGCCGGAGTGGATCGAGTTCTGGCAGGGTCGCCGCTCGCGACTCCACGACCGCGTCGTGTACATGCCCCAACCCGACGGTACGTGGAGCCGGCAACGATTGCAGCCCTGACAAATGAATTTTCCTTGTACAAATATTGTTATTGGGTTAGAGCCACATCAACATCCCTGAGATGGATGAGCTTCATAGTCAGCCGCTGGAGGCGACTATCGAATGTTCTGGGAAAAAAAATTTCATCAATGGGTCGCGCAGATGCGCGGCGACACCCGCCTGCCAGTGCGAGTGCGCTTGTGGAATGGAAGCCAGTTTGATCTGGGCATCAGCGCACCCGAGGTGACGATACGTATACCTTCGCCATCGGCACTGATCTATCTGCTGAATCCCTCGCTGGAAAGTCTCGGTCGCGCCTATGTCGAGGGTAAGCTGGAGGTCGAAGGTAGGCTGCAAGCCATCATTGAAGTCGCCAATGCCCTCTCAGAAAAAGGATTGGCCACCGGCTCACGTCTCGGACAGCTGTTCAAGCCACGCGCTCATACGCGTGACCAGGACAAATCAGCGATCGAGTATCACTATGATGTGTCGAATGAGTTCTATCAGAGCTTCCTCGATCCGGCTATGGTTTATTCCTGCGCGTACTTCGAGCAAGGAACGGAAGATCTGTCCACGGCACAGCAAAAAAAAATCGATCACATTCTCACCAAGATCCATGTACGTCCCGGGGACACCTTACTGGATATCGGCTGCGGCTGGGGCGCTCTGGTCATGCGGGCGGCGAAACATTTCGGCGCGCGCTGCACAGGTATCACACTATCTAAAAATCAGCAGGCTCTTGCGACCGAACGTGTCGCCGCCGCCGGTCTGTCGGATCAAGTCAATATCAGGCTGCTGGATTATCGTGATGTCGATGGTCGATTCGACCGCATCACCAGCGTCGGCATGTTCGAGCACGTGGGACTCAAGAATTTGCCGATTTATTTTCGCAAGATCGCCAGTCTGCTCAAAGAGGATGGTCTCGCAATGAATCACGGGATCACGACGACCAACACCGACCACAGCACCGCTCGCCACGGCGCCGGCGAATTCATCGAGAATTACGTATTCCCTCACGGCGAGTTGCCCCACATTGGCACTCTGCTGATTGCCATGCAAGATAGCGGACTAGAGGCGCTGGATGTCGAGAATCTGCGCCGGCATTACGCACGTACTTGCGCACTGTGGGCGGAGAATTTCGAGAATCATGCCGCGCACATTCGTACGCTGGTCGACGAAAAACGCTACCGGATATGGCGAGTCTATCTCGCTGGCTGCGCACACGCATTCCGGCATGACTGGATATCGCTTAACCAGATCGTCTGCGGCAAGGCGGGACGCGATGCCGACGTACTACCCTGGTCAAGACGCTACATGTACTGCATCTGACTTACTTTTTTGCCCGGTCGGCGAAGATTTTCCGAAATTTCGTCACCTTGGGCGCCACCACGAAAGCGCAGTACGATTGCATCGGGTGATTGATGAAATAGTTTTGGTGATAGTCCTCGGCTGGGTAAAAGACCGGCGCCTCGGCCAGCTCAGTGACGATAGGCGCATCCCAGACATGCGCCATCTCGGCAATGACCTGCTTCGCTATCTTCATCTGCTCAGCGTCATGGGTATAGATCACCGAGCGGTACTGCGTGCCCACGTCATTGCCCTGACGATTCAGCGTGGTCGGGTCATGGATCGTGAAAAACACTTCAAGGATCTCGCGAAAGCTGGCCTTCGTCGGATCAAAATGAATACGCACGACCTCTGCATGACCCGTATCGCCACCACACACTTCTTCGTAGGTCGGATTCGGATTGCGCCCGCCGCTGTAGCCGGACTCGACTTGGCTCACGCCAAGCATCTGCTGAAAAACTGCTTCGAGGCACCAGAAGCAGCCGCCTCCCAGCGTACATAGCTGCAATGCCTTGTCTGACTGATGGTTCATACGCTCGCTCATCGCTATTCCGGATCATGGCCAAAGCCATTGTAACGAATTCAGCCAGATGCCACTCGGTCGATCTGATCGACGCTCAATCACTCGGCCACTGGTCGGTATGATGGCGCCGAATATGCCGCAATCCTAGAAAAAATGAAGTCTCCGGATCGCGGTTAGGGATGCGATAAAACCCATCGGCCTTCAAGTGATGCAGTGCCATCGCTGTCAATTGAAAAGCGAGCTGCTCATCCATGCCGAGCTGCTCTTTGTAGTCGAAAATATCGTATCCCGTGATTTTCGCAAGCTTGCGGATTTCCTCCGATTTCGCCCTGTCCTCCTGCGCCACATTGAAGTTGGCCCATGCCCATTTCCAGCTGCCCGAATTCTGGGAATATGAGCCTACATACAGGGTATCGGCATCGACCATAGTCTGCCCCCGCTCATTTTCGAATCGCAGCTTGCCCGTGCTTTGATCAAAGGCCCAGCGTGCCCAGTTGAACAGACGATACTCGGCTGCGAGCCGCTGCTGCTTGGTCTGCAGCTCATTCATTGCCATCGCTGCAAACTGATTGAATTCCTCTTCGTTCATCGCTTTATCCTCGACAGATCTTTAATAAAATTGCCAATATATTAATATTAGTAATGTTTATCTGGCGCTTTGAACGAATCTGCACCGAATGTGGCCAGCAGGTCACTCCCGGTACACCATCCGCGACAGCAAAGAGAAAAACAACTCGCTCGCAATGGGTTGATGGCGGGTGGCTGTACGGCCAGGCCGACAATCACCGGGCAGCGAATGAGGCTAGGCAGACGCTGAATAAACTCCTGTTTAATGGGGAACCCGCGCGACCGTATGAAGCAGGATCCAGCAAAATCAAGGACTTGGTGTGATTTGGCGCGCCACAAAAGGTAGTGGTTTTATTGCTTTAGCACTTCCCTAGTTCAAACTGAAGAGGGCGAGCCAGACGGAGGGAGGGAAGAATGACTTCGCACAAGATGTCTCGGGTAAAGATGGCTCTGCCAACCTTATCCGTCTTCGGCGCCTCGGTCATTGCGGCACATAATTCGTCGAGACTGAATACAAGCCATTGGCCATCGACGAGCATCGAGAGACTGGGCGACCTTCCGCCATCTTGCACGGGATGAGGATCGTGCGTGCACCATAAGGCCAACAGCCCCTGCAACGGAGATGCCGGAAGTTCGATGTCGGGCCGAGCGCCATCATAGAGCGCCAGCGAGGGTCGATGCTGCGCGATCACGTCCGCGAGAATCAGGCCTGGCTGCTCCAGCGGGAGCAAACACGCACCGATACGCAGCAGCGCGAAGTACAGCACCAGCGCATCCGGATGTCCGTGACCGACATAGGCCACCGTATCGCCCTGCGCAATACCCCATTCGCCTTGCAGCCGCGCCGACGCGCGCTCGATACGCGCCCAGAAACGGCGGTAGGTAATCACTCGGTCAGACAGTAGGTGGCAGCATGCCTCGCCCTGCTGAGTTGCATGCTGCTGCAGCGCTGCCAGCAGAGGAGGCGCGTTGGTAGAGGTGTCAGTCATGATCGCCGGCATTGTAAGCACAGCTTGCCCGACGGCAAATGGATATTTTGGGCATAATCACAGGCTAACCACCTGTCATCCATTATGTCCAGTCAGCCCCTACTCCTGCCAGAGCCCGAATTCGACGAGGCAGACTTCCGTGGCGCACTGTCGCAGTTTGCCACCGGAGTCACCGTGATCACCACGCGCGATGAGCATGGCGGCTTTGTCGGACTCACGGCCAGCTCGTTCAACTCGGTATCGCTGACCCCGCCGCTGATACTCTGGAGTCTGTCTTCCAGAGCGCGTACGATGCCGCAGTTCAGAGCAAGTTCGCATTATGTAATCAATGTGCTGGCCGCTGATCAGGCCCCACTGGCCGAACGCTTTGCCAGCCGCATCGAAGATCGCTTTCAGGGCATTGGCTTTGATCTTTCGCCCACGGGGCTACCAATACTGCACGGCGTGGCTGCCTGGTTTGAATGTCATAACCGCAGCCGCTACCCCGAAGGTGATCATGTCATTTTCGTCGGCGAGGTAGAACGTTGCGCGCATGAGCCCAAGCCAGGACTGGTCTACCACCGCAGCCGTTTCGGTGCGATCGATATCGGCTGATCAGCTCGCCAACAGTCTTTCGAGAACTCCCACCGAGTCGAACGCCGCGCGGCGCAGTCGGTCATGGATGCCTTGCCAGGCATCGTCAACGGGTGGATATTCGACGATGATCAGGTCTGCACCCGCAGCATCCATCTTTCGCAAGTCCGCATAAAGCTGATGCGCATACGCATCTGCGCCCGAAGGCATCATCTCCGCAGCGATCAGGCCTTTACCCGAGGTGCCCAGCGCCGAACGATGCATCAGCGCATAGCGGCGATCTGCGCCATCCAGCTCGCGCATCAGCCAGTCGAACTCTTCAGCACTGGTCAGCACCAAGGGCGTTCGCGGCGCGTAATGCGCATCGAGGCTACCGGATACGCGCGGAGCGGCGGCATCCGGCAAGGAAGGCATGCGTCCGAGCACCTCGGCGATTTGCGTGGCGCTGATCTGACCAGGGCGCAGCAGCACAGGGCCCAGCGTATCGAGCCGCGTCAGATCGACGATGGTCGATTCGATGCCGACATCGCTTTGTCCGCCATCGAGCACCGCAGCCAGTGGCCCAACTCCCGGCAAGCCGAACTCATCAATCACATGCTGTGCCGTGGTGGGGCTTACATGACCAAAGCGATTCGCCGAGGGTCCCGCGATACCCCCCTGCCCACCGCGAAACTCAGCGAGCAAAGCTCGTGCGATCGGATGCGAAGGACAGCGCAGACCGATCGAGTCTTGTCCGCCCGCGACAGCCGCTGGTACACCTGCCGCACGAGGCAGGATCATGGTCAGCGGACCGGGCCAGAACGCAGTCGACAGTTTGACCGCTTCGACCGGCAGCCGGCTTGTCCAGCGACTCAGGTCTGCGCCGCGAGCGACGTGCACAATCAGAGGATGATTCGACGGACGCCCTTTTGCCGCGAAGATTGCGGCAACAGCGTCGGGATTGGATGCATCGGCACCGAGCCCATACACTGTCTCGGTGGGAAAAGCGACCAGCTTGCCTGCTTCAAGCAAACGAGCTGCGTGCCTTATGTCGCCGATATCAGGTGTCATGGATCAATGCTTGACGAACACAGCTCAAGGTTCCACGCCGAGTATCCGGCAGGCTGATTCGCAGTGGCGGATCGCGTCATCAAGCGTGTTGGCGACAAACGTCACATGGCCCATCTTGCGCCCGAGCCGAGGATCATCCTTGCCGTACAGATGAAGATTTGCGCCAGGCAGCGCAACTACTTTGTCCCATGCCGGCTCACGCGGCGTCTTGCTACCCTGCTCAAACCACAAATCACCCAACAGATTCAGCATCACCGCAGACGAGTGCTGACGCGCGTCTCCCAGCGGCAAACGCGCCATCGCGCGCACCTGCTGCCCAAACTGACTGGTGATGCAAGCATCGATCGTGTAATGACCACTGTTGTGCGGGCGCGGCGCCATTTCATTGACAACGAGTGAACCATCTTTCAGAACAAAGAATTCCACGCAGAGAACGCCTACGTAATCGAGGCGATGAATGATCTCCAGTGCGGCCGCCTGCGCGCGGCTCGCGCACTCTGGCGAGACATTTGGACCAGGTACCGTGGTCGTGAACAGAATACCGTCGCGATGAACATTCTCGGCGATCGGATAAACGACCGCCTCGCCATCCGCACCGCGTGCCACCAGCACCGAGATTTCGTAGGCCAGCGGCAGCATTTTCTCGAGCACGCATTCGACGTTTTTCATTTCTTCGAATGCAGCGCGCACGTTGGCTTTGGTGCTCACACGCGCCTGCCCTTTGCCGTCGTAACCCAGACGGTTGGTTTTCAAAATCCCCGGCAATAGCGAATCAGGCAAAGCATCGATGTCCGCTAGGGAGGTAATGCGCTGATGCGGCGCGGGCATCACGCCGGACTGGCGCGCGCACTCGGTGAAAAATTGTTTCTCGGCCAGGCGGTCCTGAGCCACCGATACCGCCGTAGCGGAAGGGGCGACAAAAGCGTGCCGGGCGAGCGCAGACAAGCTTTCGGCAGGAACATTCTCAAACTCGGTGGTGACCGCCTTGCACTCTGCACCCATCCGAGACAGCGCCGCTGCATCGGTATAAGAAGCACAGATCAGATCATCCGCCGCATGGCCGGCCGGGCAATCTTTAGCAGGCTCCAGCACGGCGACCTTGTAGCCCATCGCCTGTGCGGCGTGAACAAACATGCGACCCAGCTGGCCACCCCCCATCACGCCGAGCCAGGTGGAAGGTGATGCCTGAGGTTTGAATGAAGCAGCGGGGACCGTCTTGGAAGTCATGCAGGCAGTTTCATCGCCATCGCAGCCTGTGTTTGCTGCGCACGGAAGTTCAGAAGTTTTTCAGCCAGTCCTGCATCATCTGCGGCGAGTATCGCAATCGCCGACAGCGCCGCATTCGCGGCACCGGCCTCCCCAATCGCGAAGGTCGCTACCGGTATGCCCTTAGGCATTTGCACGATGGATAGCAGCGAATCTTCGCCTCGCAGGTATTTTGAGGGTACCGGGACGCCAAGTACTGGGACGATGGTTTGCGAAGCGACCATCCCGGGCAGATGTGCAGCGCCACCAGCGCCTGCAATGATCGCGCGCAGACCGCGCGAGCGCGCCGATTTGGCGTACTCGAACATCTGGTCCGGCATACGATGCGCAGAAATGACTTGCGCCTCGTGCGGAACACCAAAATCTTTCAATATTGCGACCGAATGCTGCATCACTTCCCAGTCGGAGGAAGACCCCATCACGATACCTACCACAGGCTTGGCTTCGCTCATCTCAGTCCCTCAGTGCTGTAGTTCCTGTCCGGTCAGACGCTGCAGCGCCTCCCGGTATTTGGCGCCGGTTTTTTCGATCACATCAGCAGGCAGCGCCGGCGCGGGCGCGGTCTTGTTCCAGTCTTTTAGCGTTTCGAGGTAATCACGAACGAACTGCTTGTCGAATGATGGCGGCGAGATACCTTCGGCATAGGAATCTGCCGGCCAGAAGCGCGATGAATCGGCGGTGAGCACTTCATCCATCAGATGCAGCACGCCGCGATCATCCAGCCCGAATTCGAACTTGGTGTCAGCGATGATGATACCCTTCGAGGCCGCGTAATCAGCCGCCGCTTCATACAACTTGATGCTGACATCGCGGATCTTGGCAGCCAGCTCTTTGCCAATACGCTTTTCCATGTCGTCAAAGCGGATGTTCTCATCGTGCTCCCCAATATCCGCCTTGGCCGCAGGCGTAAAAATCGGTTGTGGCAGCTTGGCCGCCATCTTCAAGCCCGCAGGCAGCGGAATTCCGCAGACCGCACCTGTGGCCTGATAATCTTTCCACCCCGAGCCAATCAGATAACCTCGCACCACCGCCTCGACCAAAATCGGCTTGAGCCGCTTGGCCACGACAGCACGTCCCCGAACCTGATCGGCTTCATTGGGCGCCACCACCGATTCCGGGGCAATACCTGTCAAGTGATTCGGCACGATCTGTCCGAGTTTGGAGAACCAGAAGTCTGACATCTGATTCAGCACTTTGCCCTTGGCGGGGATCGGTTCATTCATCACCACGTCAAAGGCGGACAGGCGATCGCTGGTGACAATCAAGATCTTGTCGTCGCCAACCGCGTAGTTATCACGCACCTTGCCCCGACCCAGCAAAGGCAGAGAGCTAATCGTGGATTGGTAAAGACTATTCATTGCATTGTTTCCGGGTGAATCTTCAAAGCGCCGGATCCTGACTTTCGTCAGGATGACGATTTTTCTGATCAATTCGTCATCTCAGCCGCCGTCCCAGCAAAGACTGCGGACAAGCCTGGATCCCGTGTCTTTTAAAAAATTACGCTGCGGTGAGCGCTACGCTTACTTGACCACCTGCGACAGCTCGCCCTTCTTGTATTTCTCTGCCATCTTATCGAGCGGTAACGGTTTGATCTTCGCAGCCTGACCTTCGCAACCGAAAGACAGATACCGTGCCTTGCAGATATTCATCGCAGCTTCACGAGCGGGCTTCAGATAATCGCGGGGATCGAACTTCGAAGGATTTTCTGACAAATAACGGCGAACCGCTGCCGTCATTGCAAGACGGATGTCAGTATCGATATTGATCTTACGCACACCGTGCTTGATACCTTCCTGAATTTCTTCGACTGGCACACCATAGGTTTCTTTCATGTCGCCACCGAATTGACGAATCTCCGCGAGCAATTCTTGCGGCACGCTGGATGAACCATGCATCACCAAGTGCGTATTAGGAATGCGCTGATGAATTTCCTTGATGCGGTCAATCGCGAGAATATCGCCGGTAGGCTTGCGGGAGAATTTGTACGCACCGTGACTGGTGCCGATCGCAATCGCCAGCGCATCGCACTGGGTCTGACGAACAAAATCTGCAGCCTGTCCTGCATCGGTCAGCAGTTGCTCGCGAGTCATCGTACCCTCGGCGCCATGCCCGTCTTCCTTGTCGCCCTTCATGGTCTCCAGCGAACCGAGCACGCCAAGTTCAGCCTCGACGGTGACACCGATCGCATGCGAGAACTCGACAACCTTTCTGGATACATCGACGTTGTACTCGTAGCTGGCGACTGACTTGCCATCTTCCTCAAGCGAGCCATCCATCATGACCGATGAGAAGCCTGATTTGATCGCCGCCATGCAAACCGCGGGCGACTGGCCGTGATCCTGGTGCATCACGATGGGAATATGAGGATAGGCTTCGACTGCGGCTGATATCAGATGACGCAAGAACGCTTCGCCCGCATATTTACGAGCGCCCGCCGATGCCTGCATGATCACCGGCGCACCGATTTCATCAGCAGCGGCCATGATCGCCGACACTTGCTCAAGATTGTTCACATTGAAAGCCGGCAGACCGTAGCCGTTTTCCGCGGCATGGTCAAGCAGCTGGCGCATTGATACGAGAGGCATTACGGAGTCTCCTGATCAGATTGAAACAAATAAAAGAGGCATTAAATGATGGAATAAATTAAAAACCAAACTAAATTCAGCGATTAGCGATCACCGATTTTGGTGATCTTCAGGGCATTGGTGCCGCCGACCTGCCCCATGGGCTCACCCCAGGCGATGACGATCATGTCATCCTTCTTCACCAGCCCCTTGGCAAGCAGCAGATCCTCCGCAGCCTTGAGCACGGATTCGCGGTCACTCGCGGCAGGATTGAGTTCGAAAGTATGCACATTGCGGTACAGCGAAGCCTTGCGTTGCGTTGCACGGCTGGGTGTCATCGCGTAGATAGGCATGTCGATATTGTGACGACTCATCCAGAGAGGCGTCGAGCCGGACTCGGTCAACGCGACGATGGCGCGCGCGCGCAAATGGTAGGCAGTGAACAGTGCGCCGTAGGCAATCGATTGATCAATTCGCGTGAAGGTCACATTCAGGAAATCTGTGTCCAGCGACAGATGCTCGGCCTTTTCAGCCTCTGCGCAGACGGCCGCCATCATCTCGACCGTCTCGACGGGGTACTTGCCCGCCGCTGTCTCGGCCGAGGTCATCACGGCATCTGTGCCATCAAGCACGGCGTTCGCTACATCCGATACTTCCGCTCGCGTGGGAACGGCGTTCTGGATCATTGACTCCATCATCTGCGTCGCCGTAATCGCCAGCTTGTTCGAGTGACGCGCCATGCGGATCATGCGCTTTTGCAGCGCCGGCACAGCGGCATTGCCGACCTCCACCGCGAGATCACCGCGCGCAACCATGATGCCATCCGAAGCGTCCAGAATTTCTTGCAAAGCAGGAATCGCTTCGGCCCGCTCAATCTTGGCGATCATGCGGGGTTTGGTCATTTTATTTTCATCGGCAGCGATGTTTGCCAGTTGGCGCGCCATGACCATATCGGTCGCACTCTTTGGGAAAGACACCGCAATGTAGTCTGCGCCCAGATGTAACGCGGTCTTGATGTCTTCCATATCTTTGGCAGTTAATGCCGGCGCGGACAAACCGCCGCCCTGCCGATTAATGCCCTTGTTGTTGGACAGCTCACCGCCGATCTTCACCGTGGTGAAGATCTCGCTGCCCTTCACCCGATCAACCGTCAGCACGATCAAACCATCATTAAGCAACAATACATCGCCGGGCTTGAGATCGTTTGGCAATTCTTTGTAATCAAGTCCAACGCGCTGCTGATTTCCCAAATCACAGGCCGCATCAAGAATGAACACATCGCCTTTAGCAAGCTCGATCTTGCCCTCGCTGAATTTGCCGATGCGGATCTTCGGGCCTTGCAAGTCAGCCATGATCGCTATCTCGCGCCCGCAGGCAGCGGCCGCGTCTCGCACCATCTGTGCGCGGGCCACATGATCCTCTGCTTTGCCATGAGAGAAATTCAGTCGCACCACATCGACGCCGGCGGCGATCATCCGTTGCAACGTATCGAAAGTGCTGGAAGCAGGGCCGATAGTAGCAACGATCTTGGTGGCGCGCTGTTTCATGATGATCCAGTTTAGTGAGAGCGATGCTCTAAGATTTCAACGGCGGGAAGCACTTTACCTTCTAAAAATTCCAGAAAAGCGCCGCCGCCAGTAGAGATATAACCGATCTTGTCGGCGATACCGTATTTGGCAATCGCTGCCAGCGTGTCACCACCACCGGCAATCGAGAAGCCTTTTGATTGCGCGATCGCCATGGCCAGCGTTTTGGTGCCTTCACCAAACTGGTCGAATTCGAACACGCCGACTGGACCATTCCAGACAATGGTGCCCGCATCCAGCAATTGCGTGGCCAGCTGCTTCGCGGTCTGTGGACCGATATCGAGAATCATATCGTCCTCTGCCACATCCTCAACCGACTTCACGGTTGCCGCAGCGTTCGCAGAAAATTCTTTCGCACACACCACATCTACCGGGATCGGTACCGACGCGCCACGCGCGATCATCATCTCATTAATGGCCTTCGCTTCAGCGACCAGATCCGGCTCGGCCAGCGATTTACCGATCGGCAGACCGGCGGCCAGCATGAAGGTGTTCGCAATGCCGCCACCGACGATCAGACGATCCACCTTATCAGCCAGTGATTTGAGAATGGTGAGCTTGGTCGATACTTTAGATCCCGCAACAATAGCCACCAGCGGATGCGCGGGTTTACCCAGCGCCTTGCCAAGAGCATCCAGTTCGGCCGCCAGGAGCGGGCCGGCGCACGCAATCGGCGCGAATTTGGCAATGCCGTGCGTCGTCGCCTCGGCACGGTGCGCAGTACCGAACGCATCGTTCACGTACACATCGCACAGTGCCGCCATTTTTTTTGCGAGGTCATCACTGTTCTTTTTTTCGCCCTTGTTCACCCGGCAGTTTTCCAGCAGCACGACCTCTCCCGGGGCAAGCTCCACGCCATCGACCCAGTCAGCCTTCAGCGGCACAGGACGGCTCAACAATTCGGACAGGCGCTTCGCGATCGGTGCGAGACTGTCTTGCGGCTTGAATTCGCCCTCGGTCGGGCGACCCAGATGAGAAGTCACCATCACCGCAGCGCCAGCCCCCAGCGCGGCCTGAATCGCAGGAACCGATGCACGAATGCGCGTATCTTCGGTGATGTTGCCAGCGTCATCCTGCGGTACGTTCAGATCGGCGCGAATGAAAACACGCTTGCCGCGCAGCTTGTCTTGCTGCACTAGGTCGCTCAGTCGGTTGAAACGCATGGCGGGGGTCGTGGGCGGGTTGGAAAACCGCATATTTTACCGCAGCCCATCCACCCAAAGTCCGTTGTCAGACCGGCATGACCCCAGCCAATTCAGCCCCCTCCAAACGGCCAGACAACGCATTGCGTGATGCATGAGCGATGCACCGGGGGGACACGCACCTCACATATCAGCGTCGGCTCTCCGCACTCATTCCGAGAGAAATTCATCAACGACAGAATCTGGTCCGCACACAGGGGGACGATAAGATCCATGCAGGTGACGGCAAAGACACGATGAGCTGCGGTCAAGGCGATGATCGTTTGTATGGCGGCGATGACAATGATTATTTTTTGGTGATGAGGGTAATGATTTACGAGAGACAGGCAACCGCATTGATGCGCTGAAGGTTGGTCATGGATCAGAGATCCTTACTGAATCCGAGCATGACAAGCTTGATCTGATCGCCTCGGGGCTCAGTAAACTCAATTCGTCATATCGATCTTTGCAGCGAGTGACCCGACTCACCTTAGGCCAGTTGCCGCAAAACCGTGAACACGATCATCCCAAACACCAACGTCGCCAGCACATGCCGTGTCCACAAAAAGAAGGCGATCGCGGCTACGCCGGCGATCAGCTTGATGTTCGTCCATGACAGCGACACGGCGCCGTCAGACACCAGCAGATCTGGCGCAACGATGGCAGCCAGTGCGACAGCGGGTACATAACCCAGCGCATGCTGAAGCCACGCGGGCATGCGCGAGCCGGCGAGCAGAAAGAAAAAACCGCGCGTGAGAAACGTCGTCGCCGCCATCATGGCCATCAGCAGCAGATACTCGAAGGCGCTCACGATACGTTGCTTTCCGTATCCGGTGAACTGGTTACCCGATCAGCCACGACCGCCGCCGCAATGCCACCGACGATGGCAACGACCAGACCCAGCTTGTACGGAACACCAACCGCCGCCACCGAAATCACACACGCCACCACCACACCCATCAGTGTCGCCACATTCACGATCAGCGGTATCGTCATCCCCAGCAAGACCAAGGTGCCCGCAAAACCAATGCCCCAGTTGGTCGGTATCTGGCTTGCGAGCAGGATGCCGATCAGACTACCGATCTCCCACGCCCACCAGGTCGAGTACGCCAGACCTTTGAAGTACCCGAGCTTGCCCGCCGGCTTGCCCATGGTGTGCACTGGGAAGCGCTGGGGAAAGAAAGCCATTACCAGATCGGCGTTGAAGTATCCGTACCAAAGCCGTCGGGTCCAGTGCAGGTGTGCAAAATGAGGACCGACCACCGCGCTAAAGATCACGAAACGAAAATTCACCAATAACGTGGTGAGGACGATCACCCAGATCGGCGCGCCCGCGACGATTAGCGGCAGCGCCGCCAACTGCGCCGACCCAGCGTAGACAATCACCGTCATGGCGATGGCCTGCCAGATCGACAAGCCCGACTGCACCAGCACCATGCCTGTGACTGCTCCCCACGCGAGCAGGCCGGGCATGGCCGGGGCGCAGGTGCGTATACCGTCTTTCAAGGCGGTTTTTTCACGGTCAGCCTGATCGGCCGGCAAGGGATTCATCGTTCGAAATGTCACATCGGCGGCCGGGATAGAGCCGGTATTCTACTCAAGCCGCTACCAGCGCCATTTCTGACCTATCGGGAAACGGGCTGAATCCGCTAAAATCGCAGGTTTGAAATACTGACTGGAGAATCTGACATGTCCATGGCTGACCGCGACGGAAAAATCTGGAAAGACGGCCAACTGGTCGACTGGCGCGATGCCACTTTGCACATGCTTACTCACAGCCTGCACTACGGTATGGCGGTATTCGAGGGTATCCGTGCCTACAACACAGTCAATGGCACCGCGATTTTCCGCCTGAAGGAACATACACAGCGGCTGTACAACTCGGCCAAGATCTTCCAGATGAAGGTCCCGTTCGACATGGAGACCTTGATCGAAGCGCAGAAAGAGGTTGTGCGCGCGAACAAACTAGAAAGCTGCTACCTGCGCCCGCTGGTCTGGATCGGTTCCGAGAAAATGGGCGTATCCGCGCGCGGCAACACGATTCATGTGGCGATCGCCGCATGGCCCTGGGGCGCGTATCTCGGCGAAGAAGGTCTGGCCAAGGGTATACGCGTGAAGACATCGTCCTACACCCGGCATCACGTCAATGTGTCGATGGTGCGCGCAAAGGCCAGCGGTTATTACATCAATTCCATTCTCGCAAATCAGGAAGTGACCGCCGATGGCTATGACGAGGCGCTGCTGCTTGATACCGAAGGTTATGTATCGGAGGGCGCGGGCGAAAACGTGTTCATTATCAAGAATGGCCGTATCTACACCCCCGATCTCGCCAGCTGCCTCGATGGCATCACCCGTGATTCCGTCGTGACACTGGCGCGCGACATGGGTATCGAGGTGATCGAGAAACGGATCACGCGCGACGAAGTGTATTGCGCAGACGAAGCATTCTTCACGGGCACGGCAGCGGAAGTGACGCCGATCCGTGAGCTGGATGGCCGAACGATCGGTACCGGAAGCCGCGGCCCGGTCACTGAAAAGCTTCAATCGATGTTCTTTGATGTGGTCGGCGGCAAGGCGGAGAAGTATCGCCACTGGCTGACCAAGGTGTGATGCGTCGAACTGACCGGAGCGCTGAATCATGACCGAGCTGACACAGAGCACAACCGTCGAACTCGACAGCAAGGACCTGCCGGCTTATTGTCCCAACCCGGCCATGCCGATCTGGTCCTCGCATCCGCGCGTGTTCCTCGATTTTGCTGCGAATGGGCTCGCACGCTGCCCCTATTGCAGCACCACGTACCGGCTCAAGCCCGGCGCTGTCGCACATCACGGCCACTGATACCGCTGACCGGAACCCCGGCGCTGCCCTCGTCCCGGACCTCGAACATCATGCCCTCTGACCCAGCAAAACTACTAGCAAGCGCCGAAGACGTCGAGCATGCGTTCTACGATGCGATCGCTCGCGCCGATCTCGATAGCCTGATGGCACTGTGGGCAGACGATGAAGAGATCATCTGCGTGCATCCCGGCGCGCCCAGACTGCAAGGTCATACTGCGATCCGCGAATCCTGGGAGATGATCTTCGAGCGCGGCCCGGTGCATATTCGACCGCGCCATCTGCACGTGACGCACAACATGACCTGCTCGGTGCATAACCTGATCGAAGAAGTAAAAACACCCGATGATCCAGACTGGCAGGAAGCACATATCCTCGCCACTAACGTCTACCTGAAAACGCCACATGGCTGGCGCATCGTCATGCATCATGCCTCCATCGCACCGGGTAAACCGGCCGATGAGCCGGCCTCTTCCGCAGCGCTGCTGCACTGAGCGGGGACGCGGGTGAGCGACTATATCGCCCCTCGCTGGCTGCCCGGCGGCCATCTTCAGACCATTTACCCAGCCAAGTTCATTCGGCCTCCCGACCTCACGCTGAAGCGCGAACGCTGGGATACGCCGGACGGAGATTTCATCGATGTCGATTTTGTCGAAGGCCTGCCCGGCAAGCCGATGCTCGTGCTGTTCCATGGGCTCGAGGGCTCCTCGGACAGCCACTATGCGCGCTCGATTCTGAAACATATCGAGGGGCTGGGCTGGTCGGGCGCGGTGCCGCACTTCCGAGGCTGTTCAGGCGAGATCAATCGAGCGCCCCGCTTCTATCATTCTGGCGACTCGGTTGAGGTGGACTGGATACTGCACAAGATGGCACTGCATCCGTTGTCGCGCAATGCGTCGAATTTTTTTGCGGCCGGCGTTTCACTTGGGGGCAACGCCTTGTTGCGCTGGTTGGGCGAGTATCCGGAAGATTCAGGCTTTGTCGAGGCTGCCTGCGCGATCTCGGCGCCGCTTGATCTCGCCGCCGGCGGCGCGGCGCTATCGCGCCGACTGAACATGGTGTACACGCGCGTGTTTCTGCAAACGCTCAAACCCAAGTGTCTGCGGAAGCTCGAGCAGTTTCCAGGCTTGTTCGACGCAGATCGGATGCTGGCCGCACGCGACCTATATGAGTTCGACAATGTTGTTACCGCACCGCTGCATGGCTACCGAGACACGAATGATTACTGGGAGCGCGCCAGCGCCAAGCAGGTGCTTTCGTCGATTACCGTGCCCACGCTAGTCCTCAATGCGCGCAATGATCCTTTTCTGCCCGCGCGCCATTTACCGCGCAGCGCAGCACGATCGGTAATACTCGAATATCCAGCGCAGGGTGGCCATGTGGGTTTCGCGGGCGGGCGGCCTCCGGGCGCGCTCAGCTGGCTGCCGCAGCGTATCGTGAAATTCTTGTCTGGCCAGGTCGCGCTGCGCGAGCACGATCATCTGGCGCTGACCGACTGAGAAACGCCTTGCGATGGATGAAGCGGTCAAACTTGCTATCGCCAAATGGCCTAACGTGCCCCACTGTTACGGTTGGCTCGCGCTTGACGCACGTGGGTCATTCCGTATGCGAGACGATGCTGCGCAGGCCGCGAACTTGACAGGTGATGTGATTCGTCATCCCGCACTGCTTGGTTTTATCTTCCGCAACTATGGCTGTGACGATCGTGGTGCCTGGTTTTTCCAGAATGGTCCGCAGCGCGTCTATGTAGAGCTGGAGGCGACGCCCTTCATCGCGCGCACCGACCCCAAGCTGGGCTTCGTGACGCACGATGGCGAGCCAATGGGCAAGATCAGCAAAACTTACTTGACCGGTGATGGCCGGCTGCTGCTTCAGTCCGACGACAAGATCGCGATGCTGGACGATCGTGACCTCGCGGAGTGTCTGCCGCGCTTTACCCTCAATGGCATGCCTTGTGACGATGCCGCTCTGACGTTCTGGCTGGCATCATCCACATCATCGGACAAGTTGCGGCTCTCGTTCAGCGATAACTCAGTGAATATCGAACGGATATCGTCAGAGCAATTGGAACAACGCTTCGGATTTGTTGCTCATCCAAGCCGGCTGAGCAAGAGCGCCTGAAGAGGTGTCTTCTTAAGCGACATCAGCGTTTTTTTGATTTCTCCATCATCTCGCGCCAGCTCATTTGCAGCTCTCTCTCGCGCGCATCAATCATCGCCTGATCATAAAACGATGCGTCAGATGCGCCGCGCGCCAGCCTCAGCTGCTCCAATGCGGAGGGCAACGCGCCGGTCAGCGAGTAATACTCAGCCAGCGTCATGTGCTGCAACGCGATCTTCCCCTGCTCGGCATAAGCGCGCGCGAGCGCTCGCTGCACGCGCGCATCCTGCCGGTAGAGCTGCGCCTGATCACGCAGAAAAACCGTCGCCTCGTCTTTCTTGCCAGCGACGAGCAATGCGTCCGCGTACTGCATCGCCAGTGCTCGCGAGAGCGGAAACTGCATCCGCGACTCTTTGGCCAGCGCCAGCGCTTGCTGCGGCTCGCTGGCGAGCGCCTGTTCGACAGAAAAGCTGGCCAGTGTCTGCGACGCAGGAAGCGCCGGAGCGCGAGCAGCCTCGGCCCGGATCTCCGCCATCATTGACTTCGCTCGAGGCAGGTCGCGCTGGCGCTGCGCGATCATTGCCAAACCATATTTGGCAGCTAGCACTTGCGCACGCGTACCCTGCCTCGACTGCTCATCGAAAAATTGCGCAGCATCGCGCCAACCTTGCGGCGTATCGTCCTGCAGTACGCGCAAGCGCGAGCGGATGAGTGCAAAATCCAGACTGTCCACGTGCTGCTTGTAAGGCAGATTGCGTATGCGGGCTTCGATATCCGCCATCCGCTCACCCGTCATCGGGTGGGTGCGCAGGTAAGAAGGCAAATTGTCGGAGCGATTGCGGCTGGCATTTTGCAATCGGCCAAAAAAACTCACCATGCCGTTCAGCTCGAATCCCGTGTTGCGCAGTATCTGCAAGCCCACGCGGTCCGCTTCACGCTCAGCATCGCGACCAAAGCTCAACTGCCGCTGCGCAGCCAGCCCAGTACCGCCCATCATTGCCGCTGCAGAGAGATCCGGGCTGCTGCGCATCGCCAGCGCCGCCAGCAGCAGCCCCGCCATCGGCAGTAGCGAATCCTGTCGCTGGTTGCCTATCATGCGCGCGATATGTCGCTGCGACACGTGACCGATTTCGTGCGCCATCACCGAGGCCAACTCGGATTCGGATTGCGCCGCGAGTACCAGACCGGTATGCGCGCCAATAAATCCGCCGGGCAAAGCAAATGCATTCAGCGAAGGATCACGAACCGCGAAGAAAAAGAAATCATAGCCGGCGTCGCCACGTGCCTCCGGACTGGATCCCAGCAGCGAGCCGCCCAGAAGATTCAGATAGTCGAGTACGGCGAGATCATCGACGTAATCCGGGTCGCGCCGGATATTGTTCATGACCTGTTCGCCGATCCGACGCTCCATCAGCGGCGACAGCTCTTCGCCATCAGTTCCGCCGAGGTTGGGCAAGTTTTGCGCCTGCAGTCCGCCCGGTGCGATCATTGCGGGTGATGCGAAAGCGAGCACAAGCGCCGTCAGCACGCGCTTTGCGCGCGCTGAAAAGCGAGTGCTGCTGGCGGACCGGGAAACAGGTTTCATGATGCTATGATACCTGTAAGCCCTCGCCCGCATGTGGCGATTACCTCCTGAAATATCCCTGTCATGAGCTCAGAAAAAAACATCTCCCCGTCCGTCAACCATGGTGGCCTGACCCACTTTGACGACGGCGGTCGGGCACACATGGTCGATGTGGGCAGCAAAGCGGAAACCCATCGGATCGCGATCGCCAGCGGACTCATACGCATGAAGCCGCAAACCTTGGCAGTCATTACCTCCGGCACGGCAAAAAAAGGCGATGTTCTTGGTATCGCCCGCATTGCCGCCATCATGGGGGCCAAGCGCACCGCTGACCTGATACCGTTATGCCATCCGCTGGCACTGACCCGAGTGGCTGTCGAATTCACCATTAATGATGCTGATGCCAGCGTGATGTGCAATGCACAGGTCGAAACCTATGGAAAGACCGGCGTGGAGATGGAAGCGCTGACTGCCGTGCAGATTGGTCTGCTGACCATCTACGATATGTGCAAGGCAATCGACCGTGGCATGGTGATCAGTGATGTGCGGGTGATGGAAAAACTGGGCGGCAAATCGGGACACTGGAAGACAGAAGAATAATCCCCCGCTCCGGAAACCAAGTGATCGACATTGCCTCTCAACATGGCCGGATAGGTCGGCAGAGCAAGCTGCTCAGAACTCTCGATGAGTGAACAAATCACGATCTTGCCTGAGTTTTCATCAGTCCGTATTATCTTGCTCCGCGTGGATATTCATGGAATGTTGCGCGCAAGGCCCCGCTTCGGAAATCCACAGAAGCCGACTGGTAGTAGGTGATAGCCTCCTCCAGTAGTTTTTCATCAATGGCAGAAGGCATGGATTCCAGAGTCTCGGGATCGACATCGAATGCCTGCACGCGGCGCTTGGGAAGCAATACGGTGAGTTTGTTGTTTTTCAGATAGCCCAGCTCTTGGTAATTGCTGATGAATGCCCGCTCAGACCAAGGACCATCAGTGAACACCGAACGTCCATAGAACAGGCGGCTTCCCGGGCGTCCCAAAGCATCGATCAAGCTGGGCGCGAGATCAATCTGGCTGATCATTGCCGCAAACACACCCGGCTTCAGGTTACCCGGAGAGTAAAGAACCAAGGGTATTCGGTAATTCCTGACCGGCAGCTTCGTCTTGCCAGCGACCGATGCGCAATGATCGGCCACGAACACGAACAGTGTATCTGCGAACCAAGGGCGAGTTTTTGCGTCTCGAATAAACTTGCCAATCGCATAGTCGGTGTATTTCACGGCCCCCTCTCGCCCGCCGGGAGAAGGTATGTCGATACGGCCATCAGGATAGGTGTAGGGACGGTGATTACTAGTGGTCATTACATGGGCAAAGAAGGGCCGTGACGCTTTTTCGCGCCGGTCGATACTGTCTATCACAGCATTGAACAACACCTCATCTGCCACGCCCCAGACATTCTCGAACACAATGCGATCGGACGGAATGTCAGTGCGATCGATTACTCGGTAGTCATTAGCACCGAAATAGGCGTTCATGTTGTCGAAATATCCGTAACCGCCATAAAAAAAGAACGTATCAACCTCCTGATGAGCGAGAACCTCGCCCAAGGTCGTCAGATGCTCATTGGCAGGTCGACGAACAATCGCCTGACCAGGAACCGGTGGGGTACCAAGTGAGAGCGCCTCCAGCCCGCGCACGGTGCGTGTACCCGTCGCATACACCTGCTCGAACAAAAGCCCTTCCTTGGACAGCGCATCCAATTGCGGGGTAAGTCCTTTAGTCCCGCCATAACTGCCAACAAAGGACGCAGATAAGCTCTCGATGGACACTAGGACAATGTTTTTAGGCAAACGGGTAAAGTGCGAGGACAGCATCCTTGACGGACGATTTCCATGAATCTCAAGGTTCACGGGCCGGAGCGCTGCCGTGACTGGTCTGGAAACATCTAGCCCGGCGAGCGTTTTTTGTAGCAGCTCGTCGGGCAATGTGCGGTAGAACTTCAGATAATCAAGCTCATTGCGACGAGCAGCCGCTGCCAGCGTAAACAGACCATTGCCTGACAACTCGTCTGCGTAGGCACTGACTTTTCCATCCATCTGCTCGACGTTGGCGACGGCAAGAAGGATTGCGGGCATGGCCACGGCCACCGCGGCCAGCCCAAGCCGCTCTCGCCAGTGCAGAAAAATGACAGATCCCACGCGCAGCCATTGGTGCAGGAACCGAACCAGCAAAAGCGCGAGCAAGGCTATAGCCGTCAGAATCCAACCTACCGGATATGACTCCCTGATATTTCTAATCACCTCGCTGGTGTAGAGCAAGTAATCGAGTGCGATGAAATTCAGACGGGTAGAGAACTCGATCCAGAAAGTGAATTCTGAGACCGCACCAAACAACAATACGAACAGAGAGGCAAACAGCCAGACATTCCTGAGCTTCTGGTGCCATGCAGAAGACCGCCAACGGTTCGGTAGAAGTGCTTCATACAGCAGAACGGGCGCAACCAGCGTCACCGATACCACGAGGTCAAACCACAGGCCCTTGAGCAGCACCAGCGGCCACGAGGATACCGGCACCAGATCGGTGCCGGTGTAAACCAGCAGCGCCACACGAAGCAGCGCGTACAACATCAACAAAAAAACCAGCAGGCTGATCGGAAGCGATCGGAGCACTACGGCCGCGCGAGCGACTTGCAGAAATTTCATGGCAGTGGCCCTGCTTCTTAGAATACTCGCTATTGTCGCCGGAATACTCCGCAAAGGCCATTCATGATCAAGCGTCTTGCATCGATGTTTGCCACTTAAAGCAGGTCCAGCCAATTATCCAGCCATCACGCTAGCGGTGCACTCACCGAGAAGCGGCTGAAAAAACGTCGCTGGTCGCCCATCATGCGTCTGAGTTCACGAATCGGTATTCCGGTCGTCTCATGCACCTGCAGCAGGATTTCACTACTGATCGCCAGACGACGATGCCAGATTTTGCTGATGACTGAGGGCGATATTCCCACCGCTCTGGCGAGCGCAGATCGGGAATGTGTGCCGAGAACACGCATCAGACCGTCAATAAAAAGCTCGGGGGTGTACTGGGAATGGGTATTCACTGCATCCTCCTCGGTCAAAAACTAACCTGAGTAGTGTGAGGCTGAGTGACAAATGATAAAAGCAGATGAAAGCTGAACAGAAGCTCGAAAAAATCGAAAACTTTTTTGACAAGCCGGATGATATCAATGTATTAAACTTGTCAAACTTGGCATCGCACCGTTTCGCCAGCCCACGACGAGGCAAGCATCCGCTCAGCACCTATCGGACCAGAAAAAAGCATCGGTAAAAACAAAATGGGCCGCCAATAACTGACGACGTTTCGTGTGATGCGGCTTACCCGAGGCGCATCGGGAGATGAAAGATTCTGACTGACGACCTGACGAGGGAAGGCCTCGGTCGCCTAAATCAAGTCGGACTCAAGCCTTCACGCCATCATCCTGGCCGGGGCGGGCTGATAAGTAGAGCGGCTTCTCATGAGACTGACGAGATTTCGATCACCGAGCCGCTGTTGCAGCCCGCGGGTGGCGACCACGACCGCAGCAGCTCTGACGGACATCGAAGCAAAGCTGGACATATCGATCTCTTGCGCGAGGTTGATCGCCTCTTCTACCACGTCGAATTCCATGGCTTCAAGCTGCTTTAATTCCGCGAGTAATTCTGCACGTTGCATTTGATGATTTCCGTTTGGTTTTACCATTTGAAACGAATCCACGCTAAAAGCTTCAGCGCTTGCCCACCGCCGTCAACAATCGCAAGGCCTCCTGCTCGCTAGTGCCGTCGCCACCTTGCAAGTCGTCTGAGCCAGTTTCTGTCGGGACGAAGTTGCCGTTGATTTCTGCAGCAGGGTTGATTTCGAGCGTCTCGTAATACAGATCGCCGATCACGCGCGCACCCTCTTGCAACTCAAGTGACTTGGCATGGATATCGCCCCACACCGTACCTGCAATGATCGCGTTAGTGCAGAACAGGTTACCGGACAATTTGCCTTGAAATCGATGTTGCCCTGAATCGTCGCTTCGAAATCGATTCGGGAATCAGCCAGCTGTCGGTTTGTCAGCATCTGCTTTTCGAGGAATTTCATCAGCAATCCTTCGTCGCACGCGGCGACATCAGATGGGTTTGCGCAGCTATGAAAACACCATATAGCCTGCGCTTCGTAGCCGTAGTTTTTCTGAATTAGCCAGCACTGTCAACCAAAGTTCGTGTTCATATAAGCAAACATGAAGAATGAACATTCAGAGTCCGTTCTTATAGCTTGATTTACTTAAGAAAAATTATATAAAGATTTTTTTTAATTAATTCAGGCAAAATTGCACTCTGCGAGTGCGACAAAGTGCGACTATGTATTTTGACAAGGTAGATATGAACAGACTCGTTTTGATATCATCTGTGTCGTTAACATTATTTACATCTGCTATGGCAGATACGATCCGTTCTGATGGCAGCATCACGGAATCACAGGCGCAAAGGAGTACCGTGTCATCTGCTCAGGCTGGAAAGCCCGCAAAGATTGTCAAACCAGCAGTTACACCATCGACATCAGTTTCGCCGGTGGTCATTGTGCCTGGTAGCCAAAACGCGCCAGCACCAGCCTCCTCCTCAGGCAAATAAGCTCACACTGATAACCTTATTCGATTTATGGCTGTTTCTCTTTTTGACAAATATGGTGGTGTGCCCACGGTGACGAGGATCGTCAGGGATTTCCATGAACGACTGATGCGGCGGCCCAACCTGCGTCGCTATTTCGAAGAAATGCATGTTGACAGCATCATCCAGCACCACATTGCTTATGTATCCTATGCGATGGGGAAACCCAATCAGGATTTCACGATGAGGGCGATTCATGACCAGCACATGCAGGCTGGTGTAACCAAAGCGTCGTTCAATCACGTCACTGAAATTTTTCTCGCCGTGCTGGAAGACGAAGGGGTGACGCCCGAGGACATGGAGCAGATCGAAGAAACGCTGAAAGCTGTGCGCGGCGAAATCGTCAGCAAAGGGCTGGAAAAATAAGCTCCAGCAAATTGAAGGCGCACAAAACGCAAATGCCCGCCAATGCGTCATTGGCGGGCATTTTCATAGGTGGTAACGCTTTATTTGAGTGGCTGCGTGAACTGCAGCATCAGACCATTGAACCCCAGCAGATTAAGCTGAATCTGCTGCTTGCTGCTGAACTCCCATCCCAGTGAGGGGACGATGGCTGGCGAAAAACCACCGTGGTTGAATGGCACCTTGTCCTCATACTTGCCCCGGTAGCCGTACAGCAAGCCGGCGGTCCATTTCACATACATCTGCGGCTGATCGAGTACGTTCCGGTAGATTTCGCCCCAGGGAAAGATGTAAGCGCTCTCCTGACCGAAGGAATTGCTGAAGAAGGCCGCACCCGCCAGCGCGCCATCAGCACGCTCGCGCTCCACGCCGACCAACCACACATACTTGTGATCATCGCTGGGATGAAAATGCGCAGTGTAGGGCGACACCATCAGGTTGAGACTATCGCCCGCCTTGGACGACAGATTGAAACCATCGCCCCAGTCATACGCTTGTGCGGAAGACATCGAAAAAAAAGTAGTCGCTGCTAAGCCTGCAACGGCTAGGCGCAAAGAGAAAGAAGTTTTCACAGAAGGGTACTTTGAATGGTGGAAAAAAGATCAGGGTGTCAGGTGCCCCGCGTCGTTGGCCGGAACGGTAACATTTATTATTTGCAACGGCAACTGCGCTCATTCAGCCTTGTCCTGCATCTTTGTCAGTCGGTGTCAGAGGAATCGGAATAACTTCTTTACAATGCCATATTTATATTTTCAGCATCGTGCCAGCCGATTCCCGAACACGAAAGCTGTCGAATTCGTAACATTGGTCAACACCGGCTAACTCGATCCGTTCCCGATTCATGCTCTCCACTGACGAAGCCGCCCCGCGCCGCTTGTTCTTCCTGCTTCTGGCCATAACCACTCTCATCAAGCTGTGGCTGGCAGCGGCGATTCCCTTCACGGGTGACGAGGCCTACTTTTATCTGTGGGGTAGCTATCCCGACTGGGGCGGCTATTACGACCATCCACCCATGGCAGGTTGGTGGCTCTGGGTCCTGCAGGGAGTGTCTTCATCGACGCTCTGGTTGCGCACACCCGCTATCTTGCTATGGATAGCGGTTGTCTTTGGCATGATGGACTTGCTGCGGCGGCTGCAGCCACATCACGCCGACAAGGCCTGGATGCTGGGCAGTCTGTTTCTGGCGCTGCCGTTCACTTGGTCGCTCAACCTGATCACGACCGATACGCCTCTCATCCTGTTCCTTTTCTTCTCGGGCTATGCGTTCCTGCGCGGAGAGCAATCCGATGATCTTCGCTGGTATGCCGTTGCGGGCTTGCTGCTCGGGCTAGCCCTGCTGTCGAAGTATTTTGCGGGGCTGCTGGCAATCACCTACGCAGCGTATCTGCTCCCTCGCAGCCGCCGCAGTTGGCTCAAGCTGATACTGATTGCCCTGTGCGCGCTGCCATTCATGCTACTGAACATGGCATGGAATGCCACGCACTGCTGGAACAATATTCTTTTCAACCTATACAACCGCAACGCGGGCTCGCAATTCGATGCATCGCATCTCATCATCTATATGCTGATGATGGTGTATCTCATCACTCCATGGACGGGATTGCGGCTAGTGCGAACCGGTGCGGTGCGCGGCTACTGGCCGCTGGTCAGTCTGTTCGCAGTCCCATTCGCACTCTTCCTGCTGCTCTCCTTCTTCAAGACCATCGGTCTGCACTGGGTGCTAGCCTTCCTGCCGTTCTTCTTCTTGTGGGCCGGGGCATCCCTGGATATCGACGTGCTCAGCAAACATCGGCGCTGGAATCTGTGGCTGGGCCTACCTCATCTGATCGCATTGCTGCTACTCGCCTATCTGCCCAGCAATGTAATTCAAGGGGCTAAACTACATACCGACATCGTGATGCACCGAGAGGCAAAGGCACTGATTAAAATGCTCAGACAGGATTTACCCACCGACGCAACGATCATGACGCCCTCATACAGCTTTGCGTCTTTGCTGAGCTACCACGGCGGCAGCTACGTGCCCGTGTTTGGGGGCGGCAGCTTCCATGCGCGCTTCGATGACAATGTCACTGATTTTCACAGCTACGCTGGCAAGCCGATACGCATCGTCAGTACACGCAAGATCGATCCCTCCACCCTTTTACCTTATTTCGATTCAGTGAGCGTGTCAGAGCGAATGCTGGACGGTGCGCGCTTCTGGGTAGCAGATGGACAGGGTTTCCGCTTCGAGCCCTATCGAACGCAAGTACTGACCCAAGTCGCACAGACCTACTACCGACTGCCGGCTTTTCTGCCACTGCATGGCTGCCGCTTCATGGAGCAGTACGGATTCCAGCGGCAGAACCGCTGACACCCTGACTCAGGTGTCGGTAATCCTCGCAGACTTGAACGACCAGTGCTTGTGGCCCAGATAACTGGTGAATACCGGCACAGTCACGCCCACCGCATGCGCGATCTCGGGGATAAAACGAGCCACACCCATCATTGGCAGCAGATAAAAAGCCAGCAGCATGCTGATCGCCCAAGTCTGTAGCACAGCGATCAGGTTGACCAGCACAAACCAGAATGCGCTGCGACGCATCGGCTGCTCGCTATCCGTAAATACGAACAGACGAGCCAGCACGAAGGCGGTCAGCATGCCGGTCAGATAAGCCAGCACGACCGCAGATGAAAAATCTGTCCACCGGTTGTAAACGATACGTGAACCGAAATTCACCATCGCCGCAAAACCACCGGTGGCCACGAAGATCAGAAACTGGCGCGACATGAAGTGCCGGATCACTGTAATGCCTCACGCGCCATCTTGCGGCCAAAACCAATGCTCTCAGAGATACCCCGATCCTCGGGGTAGTAATATGAAGTATCCGCGACCCACAGTCCCTTGACCGGCAATGCAACCGGGGGCAACTTGTCGAGATAGCCAGGATCGCAGATCGGCTGTGCATGCCGGTAGCGGCTGGCGCGCATGTCGATGAAATCTTCATCGCGCAGTGCAGGATTGATCTTCTTAAGATAGCGGCGTACCTTGTGTAGGAATGCCTGATCGGATTCTGCAAATTTCGGATGCTCACCTGGCATGTAAAACGGTACGTAAACAATACTGTGATTCAGCGGTCGCAGATTTGAATACTCGACCAGCCCTGGAATATCCATCTCAGGATCATTCACGTTCAGCCAGAAATTCTGCGACAGTGGTTTTTTCAGCTTGGCAATCACGCAGACTACTGCAATATTTTTCAGCGCAGTGAATTTGTGCATTATCTCAGCCGGCAAATCCGGCATCAGGCGTGGCACATAGGGCAGCGGCACCGTGCTGATGACCTTATCGAACGATTCCCCGCTGTGCGCGGTCTGCACACCCACCACACAGCCCTGATCGATAATCACGCGCTGCACAGGTTCGCGAAGTCTGATGGTGCCGCCATGCCGCTCGATATCTCGCTTGAGCGCATTGAGCAGCGTGGTCGAGCCACCTTCCAGATAACCGAGCTTCTCGCGGAACAGGTCATAGCGCGAACGACCGATACGGCGTATGCGACTCCAGATCCATGCCGCAGACAGATTGCTGCTGAAATCGTAGAACTTGTAGTCGAATAAACGCCGCCACAATACCTCCCATGCTTCCTCACCCACCCAGCGACGTATCCAGCCAGTCGCCTCGACATGATCGAGTGGCCTCCAATCAGTACGTTTGGTGCACAAAAAGGCATGTAGGCCATAGCGGAATTTCGCGATCAGACTCAGGCCTCGAAATCCCAGCAACGCCCAAGGATTACCCCAGGACTGCATCCGATCTTGATACCAGTACCCCATCTTCGTTTCGGTCCAGCGCATCTTGTCGGCGATGCCCAGCTCATCGAGCACTTGCAGAAAAGCCGTATCGGAGGTGCAGTGAAAATGGTAATAGCGCTCAATCTCCAGTCCGGAAAAATCAAAGCAGGCAGTCATACCGCCGACCCGATCGTCCGCCTCGAAGACTACAGGCTGATGACCATCGCGCGCGAGCTGATAAGCAACCGCCAGCCCCATCGGGCCCGCGCCCAACACAGCGATGCGTTGCGGTGACTGAGGCGAAAACTGCTGAGATGACGACGACATGCTCAGAACTCCAGAACAATCCGGCTGTAGATCGGATCACGGAAAGTTTCCTCGATGGCGGTTGCAAACGGGGTGCAGCGAACGCCGAAAATACCTGGCCAGTCGATTAGATTGAACTCATCTCGTGCGACCAGTGCCTGCAACTGTTGCGTAGTGAATGGCGGATTGCGGTCGAATAGGCTCCACAACCAGAGCAAAAAATAAAACAGACTATAGGGAATCTTCATGATCATCGTGCGGGCACCGATTACGCGGCGAATCTCGCGGATGATATCGATGTAATCGATTTTTTCATGGCCCGAGATGGTAAAAATACCTTCGCGTCTGCCGCTTTCAATGCAACTAATGATGATGTTACAAAAATCACCCACATACAGTGGTTGTCGCAGATAGCGGCCATCACCGGGCACAGGGAACACCGGCACCTTCTGCATGAAGCGCGACAGCCAGCCCAAATGCTTCCTGTCAAACCAGCCGAACATCAAGGTCGGTCGCAGCACCGGACAAGCGATACCGCTCTCCAGCACCATCTGCTCCTGCAGCTTCTTGGTATTGGTGTAATAGTCATCCGCAACCGATTCCACAACGGAGGAGCTGATATGCACCAGCTGATCCACCTGACCCGCACGTAGGGCGTCGAGCACGTTTTTCGTTGAAGTCAGATTATTTCGCTCGAACTCTGCATAGTCGGTGCCGCCGATCTGTGCCTGCAGCATGACTACCGCGCGCGCATGACTGAAATGCCGCTGCCAGTCACCCGACTCGGCAAGGTCAGCATACTCGATCACGATATCTGGATGCATGCGGCGCAAAACCTCGAGGTTAGCGTGATGCTTGTCGAGCACAACCAGCTGCGTGTAGCCACGCGCTTTCAGTCGCGCGACGAGGTTCTGCCCGACCAAACCGGCACCACCAGGCAGGATGATTTTCTGTTCTGTCATTCAGATATTAAGCTTGTTGAAAATGGCGCGCGGCAGATGACGGATCACCATCATGATCAGCCACCACTTCACCGGTGCATACACAACGGGCTGACCCTGCGCGATCGCCTCGACGATACGGCGCGCCGCCTGTTCGACAGGGGCCAGTCCATGCTGAGGCAAATGCGAGGTCATCGGCGTAGCCGTCGGGCCCGGCTTGATCAGCACGACCTTTACTGCAGAGTTTGCCAGCCGGTGCTGAAGGCCCTGTACATAACGCTCGACCATGCCCTTGGCAGCGCCATAGACATAATTGGTCTTGCGCCCGCGGTCGCCCGCGACCGAGCCGATCACGGCCAGCGTCCCCTTGCCTCTCGTTTCCATCACGCCGGCAAAGGCTTCGGCAAATAACACGGGCGAAACACCGTTCACTTCCAGCGCATCACAGGCCATCGAAAGATCCGACTCGCAATCTTTTTGTACCGGCAGGCTCCCGTGTGCGATCAGCACCACGTCGACTGGACGTTCCGCTGTCAGCGCACTGGCCAGACGCGCGATCGCCCCCGGATCATTGAAGCTTGCTTCGAGCGCCGTGACGGTGGAATGTGGACTGCGCACGCGCAGATCAGCCGCGACACGAGAGACTCGCACCAGATCGCGTCCAACCAGTATCAGCTCCACCGCCGCGCGCACCCACAGCCGCGCGCAATGCTCTGCAATGGCCGAGCTGGCGCCGATGATCACGATGCGTGGTTTGGACAAAGCAGGATCTCCGTTGAATGACGCGCGCGTCAGCTACCCATGAGCCGTCGCGACATCGCCGAGCTAATACCCGGATCACGCAGCGACAAAAATTCTTTCAGCCGAGGATAACCCGATTCGAAAAGATCGACGGGCATGCGCGCATCCTTGGCCATGTATAGCCTGCCCCGGCACTCGCGTACGATCGCGTCCAGCGCAGCGAGCAATTGCAGCGTGGACTGACCCTGATTTGGAAAATCCAGCGCCAGCGTGACTCCCGGCATTGCAAAACTGAGCATGCCCGTCGACTGACGGTTGCCAAAGGTCTTGAGCACCGCCAAAAAAGATCCCGTTCCCGAGCGCGCGATACGCTTCAACATCGCCTTCACGGCTGGCTGGCCAAGCTCGCGTGGCAGCACACACTGATACTGGAAAAATCCGTGCGGTCCGTAGATACGGTTCCAGTCACGCACATGGTCTAGCGGATGGAAAAATGCTTCGTAATGCTGCACCGATCTGCGTTTGGCTTTTTTCAGATGAAAATACATCGCGTTGAAAGGCCGCAGCGACAACGAATTCACCAGCGACACGGGCGGCACGAAAGGCATGCGCCATGACCGCGATGCAAGTGGCGTATCTTTGCCCGCGTCGACCGCATTCGCGCGCATGAAAATACCGCGCCCTGCGCCATTCAGACAATCCACCCAGGACACGGTATGCTCCCAGTCCGCTTCCGAGGCATCCGACAAGGCAAAAAATTCGGACAAGTCACGATACGGCAGTGTCTCGACCGACAGCCAGGGGCCAGGCACGCGCTTTAGCTGCAACTCCACTTCGGTAATCACGCCCGTGAGCCCGAGACCACCAACCGTGGCTTCAAACAACGCTTCACCCGACCTGCATTCGAACAGGCTGCCATCCGTGCGGGCCAGCGACAGTCGACGCACATGATCCCCAAAGCTACCTGCCTGATGATGGTTTTTGCCATGGATATCATTCGCGATCCCACCGCCGACCGTAACGAATTGCGTGCCCGGCACCACGGGCAACATCCAGCCACGCGGCACGCACAGTCGCTGTATGTCGCGTAGCAGAAGACCCGATTCGCAGACCAGCCTCCCTTGATGCTCGTCAAATGAAATAAACCGATCTAGACCTGTCGTATTCCACAATACGCCACCGGGGTTCAGGCAAACATCGCCATAGCTGCGGCCCATGCCATAGGCGAGGCCAAAGGCATCGCGCTTCATGCGTGCAGCGACCTGCATACGGTCAGACAGCGAATGCACCCGATGCTCGAACTCACCAAGCCGTCCCCAGGAAGTCACCGCTACCATACCCATCCCCTCGATGCAGCGGCGAGCACCAGCGCAAACGCCAAGCCAGAGAGCAAACTGGCGCGGTCACGCAGCGCAAACAGTAAAGGATCGTCGTGCATCTGCCCACGATGAGCCTTCATCCAGATCCAACTGACCCAAAACAACATGACGGGTACCGCACACCACATGATCGTTGGTGACTGATACAACTTAAGCACGGCATCACTGTTCAGGTACAAGGCCAGCACCACGACAGCGGCGTAGCCCGAGGTGATGCCCAGCGATTGCACTAGCGGCGCGTCAGATATCAGATAGCCGCGGCCATGCGCTTTTTCTTTACCTGCATCGGCCTGCACGATCAGCTCTGCGTAACGCTTGACGAAGGCCAGCGACAAGAACAAAAAGACCGCAAAAGCCAGCAACCAGAACGATAACGGTATGCCCGCCGCCCCCGCACCAGCGATGATCCGTAATGTGTACAGCATGGCCAGCACGAGGCAATCGACCAGCATCAGCCGCTTCAGACCCCATGAGTAGGCACAAGTGAGCACAAAATAAAACAACAGCCAGCCAGTGAACACGGGGCCGATCGGTAGCGCAAACAGCACCGCATTGAGCATCAGCAGGGGCACCAGCATCACGCCCTTGGCGACAGGCACCTGGCCTGAGGCGAACGGCCGCAGTCGCTTACGCGGATGATGACGGTCACTGTCGAGATCGAACAGATCATTCATGACATAGACTGCCGATGCACACAATGAGAACGCCAGAAAGCCCAGCAGCATCGCTGAGCCCGTGCCGGGATCAGGTATCTGATGCGCGGCCAGAGGCGCAATGAACAGCAGCAGATTTTTCATCCACTGATGCAGTCTGAGGACGCGAGGCAGCGGCGCAGATGACAAGGGCTGGGGTACAAATACTGCTTCGATCTGACAGCATGCGCGTGCCTGCCGCTCGACGCTTGCAGGAGCATTCACCACGATTGCCTGTCGCGCCTTTTGCCAGACATGCACATCATCATGAGAATTGCCTGCGTAGTCGAAGCCCTGACGTCCGAAACGCAATTCAAGCGCCGCCGCCTTGTTGCGTGCACTGAGATTGTGCTGACCATCGCTGGCTAGCACCTCATCAAACAGTCCGAGGTGCGTAGCGACGGCGTCCGCCATCGACTTGTCTGAGGCCGTGCAAAGTATCAGATGCCGCCCCTGCTGGCGTTGCGTTGTCAACCAGTCGATCAAGGCTTGATTGTAGGGAAGCGACGCGGCGTCGAATTCGGTGAGTGCGGCGAGCCTGGCTTTGAGATACGCCTTGCCCTTGGCGAGCCATGCCGGTATGCGCAGCGCCATCAGCGGATGCGAGCGCAGCGCCCGGATCGCTGACTCGTGAAGCGTATCCGTCAGGATCAAAGTGCCATCAAGATCAACAGCCAGCGGGATCGAAGTCAAATGCCTGTCCTCGGGGACGAAACTGCGTGGTATTGTAAATCAGGGGAAATACTGAAGCTGAGAATCCGCCACGTCAGGTCGATGACAAGGCGGCATCGCCGCAGACAGTGCGGATATACGGCAAGGTACTGCCAACCCCACCAGCGAGTTAAGGAGCTAGACTCCACTCACTGGCAGCGACTCGCCGGTGAGCACACTCCTTCAATACCAACTATACATAACGAATGATTGCCTGAGTCGTTCAATCAACCGATGGACAATCTCCCCACCCTTATGCGCGAAATACGGGCGAAGTATCCCGACGATGTACCGCTTGAGGTACTCGAAGCCTACTGCCGACGCTATCAGCATTATTACCATCAGCATATTGAACATCAACCCGCGCGATTCTATGGTGCATGGGGTTGGTCAGAGGCGAGGCGGCGGGAATTTCGAAAGGCTTTTGACGCGACTGGTCGTCTGCGCAACAAATAGTCTGTCTACTGGTAATCTTTGATCAGTGCATCGATCGCATCATTGATGTTAGCGATGCATTTTTCAAGAATCATGCAATCCTCAGCCTCCGCAGATAGCCTTTTTGAATCAATATAGATTGGCATGATGTCGTTCAGCCGAAACTCCGGAAGCTGCATATCCATCGTATTGAGCGTCCTCACTGTCATTAGGATGGAGAAAAAAGAGAGGCGGTAGTACAGGGCAATCGACGCGTTGTCGGAAAGATTGTTTTCTTCGACATATTTTCCAAACAGCCTCTTGATCGTGTCAATCAGATGTAGCCGCTCGCTCGGGATACCGAAGTCAACGCGAAGCTTTTGTTCAGCCCGCTGCCATTTTCTTTGGATTGCTTTATCTGGCATGTTCTCGCTTTTCCCGAGGTAGGCTATGCACAATCTGAATGGCCAAAGACCTCCAGCGACTGTTATGCAGGCATTCAAAGACTCCTGGACACGCGCACGCCCTCCTCTGGTCAGCCAGATCGTGGATTAGAAGAGCACGCATCTGGCGCAGAGATACTGAAACGACTACCGCTGCGATACCGCATCCACTACCGCCAGCGCGGTCATATTCACGATGCGGCGCACCGTCGCTGACGGAGTCAGCACATGCACCGGACGCGAGCAGCCAAGCAGTATTGGGCCGATCGCCACGCCGTTACCAGCAGCGACTTTCAGCAGGTTGTAAGCGATATTGGCTGAGTCGATATTGGAGAACACCAGCAAATTGGCATCGCCCTTCAATGGCGTGTCGGGCATGGTTTGTTTGAGCAGGTGCGCATCCAGTGCGGTGTCACCATGCATCTCACCATCGGCTTCGAGACTGGGTGCGCGTTGGCGAATGATCGCCAATGCATCACGCATTTTTTTCGCAGACTCGCTGTTGCTGCTGCCAAAATTCGAATGTGACAGCAGCGCGGCACGCGGATGCAAGCCAAAGCGTCGCATTTCCTCGGCTGCCAGTATCGTGATCTCGGCGATCTGCTCAGCGGTCGGATTTTCGTTGACATGCGTATCGACCATCACCACCTGACGATCGTGCAGTACCAGCGCATTCATTGCAGCATAGGTATTTACACTGGGACGCATGCCCAATACTTGATCGATATAGTGAAGATGCAACGCGGTCGTGCCAAAGGTGCCGCAAATCATCCCGTCGGCATCACCTTTATGAATGGCCATCGAGCCGATCAGCGTGTGGCGGCGACGCATTTCGAGTTTGGCGTACTGTTCGGTCACCCCCTTGCGGCGGGTCATCGACAGATAGGTCTCCCAGTACGAACGATAGCGCTCGTCACGCTCCGGATTGATCACATCAAAGTCGAGCTCGGGGCGAATGCGCAGACCATAGCGCTCGATGCGCTGAGCAAGCACCGCTGGACGACCAATCAGGGTCGGCTTGGCTAGCCCCTCGTCGATTACCACCTGCACCGCACGCAGTACCCGTTCTTCCTCGCCTTCGGCAAACACAATGCGCTTTTTCTCGGCAGGGGCTTTCTTTGCCATGGCAAACACCGGCTTCATGAAGCTACCGCTGTGATAGACAAACTGCTGCAGCTTGTCGGTGTAGGCCGCCATATCGCGAACCGGGCGTGACGCGACGCCCGAATGCTCCGCCGCTTTCGCCACAGCTGGTGCGATTTTCAGCATCAAGCGGGGATCAAAAGGCTTGGGAATCAGGTAATCCGGACCAAAAGATAAATTGGTCACACCATAGGTGGTAGCGACCACATCGGATTGTTCGGCTTGGGCCAGCTCGGCAATCGCGTGCACCGCAGCGATTTCCATTTCTCGCGTGATCGTCGTCGCACCACAATCCAGCGCACCACGGAAAATATAGGGGAAGCACAGCACATTATTGACCTGATTCGGATAATCCGAGCGGCCCGTCGCGACCACTGCATCATCGCGCACGGCACGCACCTCCTCAGGA
The DNA here is from genome assembly GCA_010024875.1 of Oxalobacteraceae bacterium. Classification (GTDB taxonomy): domain Bacteria; phylum Pseudomonadota; class Gammaproteobacteria; order Burkholderiales; family Burkholderiaceae_D; genus Pernthalerella. The sequence continues at coordinate 81,434 of RGFZ01000003.1, forward strand.
AGAATCTCGGGAGTCGGGTTAGCCAGCGCCAGCACCAGCGGACGATCTGCCATCGCACGCACCATGTCCGGCTTGAGTACCCCGCCTGCCGACAGGCCGAGGAAGATATCGGCGCCCGGAATCACTTCGGCCAGCGTACGCGCTTGAGTAGCTTGCGCGAAGCGTTCCTTGTCCGGGTCCATCAGTTCGGTACGGCCCTTGTACACCACGCCCGCCAAATCGGTAACGGTGATGTTCTCGATCGGGAAGCCCAGATCAACGATCAAGTCCAAGCAGGCCAGCGCCGCAGCGCCCGCACCTGACACCACCAGCTTGCATTTCTTCAGATCTTTGCCAACCACTTTCAGGCCGTTCAGAATAGCGGCGCCGACAATGATGGCCGTCCCATGCTGGTCGTCATGAAATACCGGAATCTTCATCCGGTCGCGTAGCTTACGCTCGATATAGAAGCACTCGGGCGCCTTGATATCTTCAAGGTTCACGCCACCGAAGGTCGGCTCCAGCGCGGCAATGATGTCGCACAGCTTGTCCGGATCGGTCTCGTTGATCTCGATATCGAACACATCGATGCCGGCAAACTTTTTGAACAGCACGCCTTTGCCTTCCATGACCGGTTTGGCGGCCAGCGGGCCGATATTACCCAGACCGAGCACCGCAGTGCCATTGGTGATCACCGCCACCAGATTGCCACGGGCGGTATAGCGGAAAGCATTCGATGGCTCGGCGGCGATCTCTTCGCATGCCGCCGCCACACCAGGCGAATAAGCCAGTGCCAGGTCACGCTGATTGGTGAGCTGTTTGGTGGGAGTAACGCTGATTTTGCCGGGGGTGGGAAATTCGTGGTACTCGAGGGCTGCCTGGCGAAATTGCTGGCGAAGCTCTTGCTGATTACGATCGGAATCCATGCGGGGCAGCTTTCTGTGGTGCGTATTCGAAGGCGAATGATTCTAACAGACCATTCATGTGAGGCCCGCCCGCCGGGCCCTATATGAGCCTCCTCCTCGAGCCAACATGGCCATTCGGTACAATCGCCGGATGTTGTCTGAATTCCAGCTGATCGAGCGTTACTTCCACCGCGCACCGCGGCCCGCAGGGCCGGTACGCCTTGGTGTGGGAGACGATTGTGCATTGCTGCAAATACCCGCGGGGGAAACACTCGCCGTCTCGACTGACATGCTGGTGGAAGGTCGCCATTTTTTCACAGGCGCCGATCCTCATGCGCTCGGACACAAGACACTGGCGGTCAATCTGTCCGACCTTGCCGCGATCGGTGCGCGCCCGCTGGGCTTCACTTTGGCGATATCGCTGCCGTCCGCTGACGCCGAGTGGCTTCACGCGTTCTCAACAGGACTGCTGGCATTGGCCGACTTGCATCAGATTGAACTCGTCGGCGGCGATACCACCCGCGGCCCGCTCAATCTGTGCGTGACCGTCCTGGGAAGCGTGCCTGAGAGTGCGGCGATCCGACGTAATGGCGCGCGGCCCGGCGATGAAATCTGGGTATCAGGCAGTTTGGGCGATGCAAAGCTCGCACTATCGGCTTTGCTCGGAGAAATTTCGCTCACGGGAGATCAGCTGTCGCTCGCCTCAGAGAGACTTCACAGACCCACGCCGCGCAATGCGCTAGGACTGGCGTTGCGCGGCATAGCAACTGCGGCGATCGATGTCTCGGATGGCTTGCTAGGCGATCTGGGCCATATTCTTAAACAATCCGACGCCGGGGCGGTCATTCATGCCGACGAGCTGCCCTATGGCCTTGCGCTGTCACGCCGCGACCCGGAACAGCGACGCGCATTGGCGCTCAATGGTGGCGATGACTATGAGCTCTGCTTCTGTGCGCCCGCCAGCCGGCACGATGCCGTGCTGGATGCTGGCCGACAGTCCCACACCGAGGTCACTTGCATCGGCCGTCTGCGCGCCGAGCCCGGCGTACAACTGCTGGATGCGAGCGGGCGGACACTCGCGCTAATGAACCAGTCTTTCGATCATTTCACTTCATGACAAACCCCGAGCCATCCGTCACCGAGGCTGCAGACTCTAGCTTGTCTGCCACGCCGCGAAAACCGACCGCAGACTTTATGCTGTCCCATCCAGCCCATCTGCTGGCGTTTGGTTTTGGCAGTGGCTTATCGCGTTGGGTGCCGGGGACCATTGGCACCTTGTTTGGCTGGCTGCTGTTCCATGCGATGTCTGTGCGCTGGCCCGAGGTACTGACGCCTCCCGTCTGGGGCCTACTGATCGTCGTCGGATTTGTTATTGGCGTGTGGGCCTGCGACCGTACCGGGCGCGCGCTGGGCGTACCGGATCATGGCGCGATGGTCTGGGACGAAATTATCGCTATATGGCTGGTGATGCTGTTCGTCACGCCTGCCAGTTTCAAGGCGCAGCTGGCAGCGTTTCTGATATTCCGTTTTTTCGACATGACCAAGCTGCCACCGATCCGACAATTCGAGCAGCGCTTCAAGGGCGGCTTTGGCGTGATGGCCGACGATATCATCGCGGCATTCTTCACTCTGCTAGTGCTTGCGCTATGGCGTTTTTGGTGAATCCCTGAGACCATGTAGGCATCAGATCACTGGAGCACCTTATGGACACGCTGAATGAACTCTCCGAGCAAGTCGGCCAGGCGCTGAAGAAAAAAGGCTGGCTGCTAGCTACCGCAGAATCCGTAACGGGTGGCGGCATCTCTCAGCTGATTACCGATATCGCCGGCTCCTCGGAATGGTTCGATTGCGGCTTTACGACCTATTCGAACAATTCAAAAACACAATGCCTCGGGGTGCCCGAGGCGCTGATTGCGCAGCTTGGTGCTGTCAGCGAAGAAGTCGCCGCTGAAATGGCCAAAGGCGCGCTCGTCAACACCGATGCCGATGTCGCACTCTCCACCACCGGCATCGCGGGTCCCGCCGGCGCAGTGCCGGGCAAGCCAGTAGGTACCGTCTGCTTCGGATGGGCACACGGCAAAATCATTCACACAGAGCGGCTGGTGTTCAGCGGCGATCGCCGAGCTGTGAGAGAGCAGACTGTCATTCATGCGCTGAAAGGATTATTGAAATTTCTAGATCGCTGCTGAATTAGCCGATCACCGATTATCTCCAGCGAGTTTTACTCGCATATTGTTTGAAGATCGAACGTCGCGTCGACTACAAATCATTTGTAAAGCAAGTATCTCGTTTTGCGAATGATGTCAGTGAAAAATTCGATTTCACTTCTCTTCCCAACATCGCCTTGCAATACTGAGCGCTCCGTTGCCTTGGGCTGCTCTCGGTAGGCTGAGCACCCCGCCAGAGCTCTCCGACCACCG
>RGFZ01000021.1 GCA_010024875.1 Oxalobacteraceae bacterium
GCGATAGCCTTGATCGCCTCGAAATCTCCCGGCGACGACGCCGCGAAGCCGGCCTCGATCACATCGACCTTGAGTCGCTCCAGCTGACGCGCGATGCGAATTTTTTCATCCTTGGTCATCGAAGCGCCGGGCGACTGCTCGCCATCGCGCAATGTGGTGTCGAAAATGATCAGCTTGTTTGAGTCGGCCATCTGGGGCTCCTGAGGTTAATGCCTGATAAGCATATATTTTCACCTGCCCGGGCCATTCTTGCCTGAGAGGGGAAAAACACAAATTGTGGGGGATGGGATGTCTGCGCGGTCAGCGCAGTAGGTACAGCAGCAGACCGGTCGGGCTGCTGGCGTAGAGGTAAGCGGTGTTGTGGTGTGCGCTTGACATGAGGCAAAGAATAAGGGGATTTGGCGAAAAGCGCAACTCGGCGGAATCTATCGGGCTCATAGGCGTCGTCCGGACGACTCGAGCGCGCGCTCAGCTCGTCTAGTAGAAGAGCCGATATGGGTAGCTCCAACACCCTCCTTCAAGTGGATGAACACGGGTTGACCCGGTAACGACGGCGCTCGAAAAAGGATGGTCGCTGGGACCGGCATGCTTAAGAGATATGCTCAGCACAGAGCTGGATGGGACGACATCCCGATGAGCCCACCCTCGGCATTAAGCAGGCTGGATCTTGATACTTGTCTTGCCCGGATACTGGAGCATCTGTTTCGAGAGTGAGAGCACCAGCCCGAGCGGCAGCAGTGATTATTTCTCCAGCGGCTCGTCGCTGGTCTGAACGATGGACACCGGCCGCCCCTTGAACCACTGCCAGAAGAACACCCCGTAGCCGGACAGCCCATAAATCACGAACAAGCCGAACAGCACCTTGGGCGGGTCGCTGGAGACCGCGACAAAAATCAGTACGATCACGAAGATCGCGATAAAAGGTACCGACTTCTTGAAGTTGACATCCTTGAAGCTGTAGAACGGCACATTGGTGACCATGGTCAACCCGGCGTAGACAGTAATTGTCCACGACAGCCAATTGAAGTCTGCTCCGGCAATGCGCAGATCATCCACGAGCCAGATGAAGCCCGCCACCAGTGCCGCAGCCGCCGGGCTGGGCAGTCCCTGAAAGAAGCGCTTGTCGACCACCGCAATATTGGTATTGAATCGCGCCAGCCGAAGCGCCGCACCGGCGCAGTAAACAAACGCCGCCAGCCAGCCAAGCTTGCCCATGCCGCGCAGTGACCATTCGTAGACAATCAGTGAGGGCGCTGCGCCAAACGACACCATGTCCGACAAGCTGTCATATTGCGCACCGAACTCGCTCTGCGTATTCGTCAGTCGCGCGACCCGACCATCGGTGGCGTCGAGCACCATGGCCGCAAAGATGGCCACCGCCGCATTCGAGAACTGGCCATTCATGGCCATCACGATTGCATAGAAGCCGCAGAACAAAGCCGCAGTCGTAAACGCGTTCGGCAGTAAATAGATTCCGCGGCTGCGCGGTGCCACCCCTTCGGCGGCATCGTCGTTAGCGTCTGCTGATCGCCGAAACGCAAACTTGTTCGAGCGCAGTCCCTTGGCTTGCGAGGCCTTGGCCTTGTTTTTGCGGTGATTGAAAAGTGCCATGACGCTTATGGTAACCGACCCGACCAGTGGCCAGAATCAGAACTCGGCAAGGATAGTCTCGGTGGCCGACACTTTCTCGCCCACCGTCACCCTTGGCCGTGCCGTCAGCGGCAAATAAACATCGACGCGGGAACCGAAGCGTATGAAGCCGTAGCGCTGACCGCGCGCAAGAGCGTCTCCCGCATTCACATAGCAAAGTATCCGGCGAGCGATGAGGCCCGCCACCTGAACAAAGGTGATGGTCTGACCGTTCGCCGCTGTCATCACGACCGCATTGCGCTCGTTTTCGGTCGAGGCTTTGTCCAGATCGGCGTTCACGAATTTGCCGGGAAAGTACTCGACCTTCTCGATCCTGCCATCTACTGGTGAACGGTTCGAGTGCACGTTGAACACGTTCATGAACACGCTGATCTTCAGCGCTTCGCGGTTCGCGTACGGGTCATGCGCCTTCTCCACGACAACGATCCGGCCATCGGCCGGCGATAGAACCGCATTCGGATCCTGAGGAATGGTCCGGGGCGGGTCGCGGAAGAATTGCAGCACGAAAACAGCGATCACCCAGAACGGCCAGGACCAGCCACCCAGCAGCTGGGTGGCGATCAGGGCCGCCGCAACGGCGATGCCGAGGAAAGGCCAGCCCTCGCGGGCGATGAGGGGGTGGGGATAGTGGTTCAAGACAGCTCCAGATTCCGAAAACGGAAGGATTGTACTCGCGCAAGACGAGGTGCGGCTGTTTGGCGTCGGGGAGATGGTGCATCCACCATTCAGCAGCGCGTGTCTCCGGCAGGAGAGGTCAGAGCTTGGAACTGACAAAATAATTAATAAGTTAACACTGTTACGGCAACGAGGCAGAACATTGGGCAGATTTTTGAAAAGGGTACTCTTTATGGGGCAAATATCCCGACAAACTTCGCTCCAGGCAGCGGAGATCATTAAAACCGCCAAATCCAGCAACAACCTCGAACTGACGGTCTCTTGGTCGAATAACGTCAGAGTCATGAGCGGTCTGCCGTTGATGGTCGCAAAGCTGATGAATCGGATAGATCCTGCTGCCCGAGAAAAACGGATCGAAGAAGCGGAGCGGGTCGTCAGCGAAAAGCTGGAAAGAGAATTCGCGGCGCTTGGAATGAGTCAACAGGTAAGACAAAGCTTTGACTCAAAAACGATCGCCACTGAGCTGATCGAAGACCCGACCATTTCTGACAATCCCAAAAATTCCTCAACACTTCAACCAGAAGTGAAAGAAGCATTAGCAGATATAAAAAAAATCGGCAACAAGATGCAAGGCGAAGATCTCCGTTCTGTGTGGTCTGTCATCAATCAAAAAACCTCACCGGGATCCAAAGCTAACGTGGACGAGGCACTTGAGGTAATAAGTACTGCAAAGCAATGGGGGAAAGAACTCAAGCTGGAAGAGAAGTCAGCATTACAACTCTCCAACAATGCCTACAAGCTCTCCAAATCTAAAAATATCTCCTTAAATAACGCAAAAGAGATTCTTCTTTGTTCTGGAAAGCTGATCAGTGAACATCATTTAAAGCCGGATGATGCACTGGATTACGCTATTGAGATCAACGAACTTTACAAAGGAAAAGCAAACAGCTTGAACAATTTGCGCGAAATTTCGAATTCTCTGATCGGGACAATACCGGAATTAGGAAAAACTTCAGATCAAATGAAGTTAAGTGCAGGAATTTGTTGTTTGCAACTAAAAAAACGAGGACTCTCAGACGAAAAGATACACGAAACCATCCGCCTTAGGCTGAGCAACCGGAAGTTCATACAGTCGAAACTTCCGAGCGGAATGAAGATTGAGAGTATCCATCAGGGCGCACATCTGAGATTAAAACGGTCGCTCGGAAAGCAGGAGTTGGAGCAACTCACAAATAGGATTAACGATACCACCGGGCGAGAAACTGAACACTCTAGTGCGATATTACAAGCCGCTCCGAAATTTTCTAAAATGGATCCTCAGTTTGGATACGATGCTCACAGAGCTGCGTATGAGCTAAAGAATAACAACATACCCGTCCAGGCTTTCACGTCGCTAGAACAAGAAAAGAGAGCGCCAAAACCCGGCTTACCATTCAAAATCCTCGGACAATGGCTGGACGAATTAATTTCTTTTGCTGGTGGAGAGACGGCCGCCTCAGCATGCAGCGCCTTCATTTCCCAGACACTATTTGCTGATCTGACGAGATCCACGGGCCGATCCCAAAGCATCCCTGGAATGATGCACTCAGCCGCTGGCGAGAGTGGAACGACATCTTTTATCTACCGATTATTGAAGTCAGATACACCGGATTCAAAGGGAATTTTGGTTCACAACACGCTGATGCAGAACGCGACAACCCTGAAATTCGACCGCGATTTTCTGGAAAACGAAGAACCTACGGGATACCGCTCCACTACAAAGCCTTTCGATATTCCCCTGATTGAAAATGCTGGCCACGGAGCAAAGGCGAGGCAAGACGCTTTTACCGTCAAATATGATTTCAAGGGGAATATAAGCGACGCTGACCTGAAAGCCGGAAAACAGTATTGCAAGGCAGAAGAGGCGACCATCGAGTACGATCTTATTCTTCATGAGGCTGAATTGGATGCGAAACCTGCTCCCCTGAAATAGTACGAAGTTAAAATGAAGTCTGCTTCACAGGGAGGCAGGCATGAAGAACCGATTTACGGAAGAGCAGATCATCGGGGTACTCAAGGAAGCAGAAGCTGGTGGCAAGATCGCCGACCTTTGCCGCAAGCATGGCATCAGCGATGCGACGTATTACAACTGGAAAGCCAAATACGGCGGTCTGACGGTTTCGGAGGCGCAGCGACTCAAGGCGCTGGAGAGTGAGAACAGCAAGCTCAAGCGTTTGTTAGCCGAGTCGCTGCTCGATAACGCAGCCTTGAAGGATATTGTTGGCCGAAAGTGGTGAGCCCACAAGCCAAGCGTGAGGCAGTCACGCACTTGATGGTGGCGCACCAGTTCGGCGTCACCCGGTCTTGTGGGCTGATCTTCAGCGACTCGCGGTTGGCATACGGATCATGCGCCTTCTCCACGACGACGATACGACCATCGGCCGGGGACAGCACGGCGTTCGCATCTTGCGGGATGGTGCGTGGCGGATCGCGGAAAAATTGCAGCACGAACACAGCAATAATCCACAAAGGCCAGGACCAGCCGCCGAGCAACTGAAGCCGCTGCGACGGCAATGCCCAGAAAAGGCCAGCCCTCGCGGGCAATGATGGGATGAGGATAGTGGTTCAAGACAGCTCCAGATTTCTAAAACGGAAGAACTGTACTCGCGCCAAGCCAAATGCGGCTTTTTGGGGTCGAGAGAGGTAGCGCAGACCCTACGCAAAATCACTGTGTTTCGGTAGGAACAGAGCCAAGCGTAGAAAGACAAAATCGTTAACAAATTGAAACCCGGGTAAGGGCTGGAGAAAGCATGGGTTCCGTCGACGAAACGTGGCCCACCAACCGACCAGCGACAACCGGCCATCATCGTGCGAGCCCCAGGCTGGCGCGCCAGACCAGCACGTAGAAACACTGAAAGAGAAGAACCGTTCATGAGTGCGAATAACATTAATTATTCAGCCATGAGATCGCTGGGGGCCTACCTGTCGGCGCAAAATAACCCTGACGCATTGCGTGTAACAGATACGGGTGATATCACTGTCGCAAGTGAAGCCACGATGCTGTTTGAGCGTGCCAGTCGTTCACTCAGCAGCATGCTGAGCAACTCTCAGGTCGCGACCGACTGGAGCAGACTGGCTCATGATGCATTGGTACAAAAACTTGAAAACGAAATAGTCCATATCAACGGAAAGAAACTGAGCTCTAAAGATAGAAATGATTTGGAAAGTCTGTTAGCCGACATAAAAAAATCAAAAATGACACAGACACCTGGCTCAGCTCAAAGTGCGCTAGCAAGGGGATTAGATTATCTCAAACTCAAAAACGAGCAACTGGCTGAATCAATAGAGAGAATCGCTTTCCTTGAGAATCCGGAAAACAGCAAAATTCTTCCGTATGTAAAGCCACATATCAGCGGCGACCAGCCTTTTCGCATCCCGTTGGAAAAGGGTTTGAGTGATTATCTACACAACGAAATGGGCATGGATAAAAATCATGCCAAAGGTCTGGCACAAAACCTTGGTCAGCTGATGACTAGCTACAACAGCAATATCGATGAATCACTGGAAATTCTGAAGCTTGCAGGACAAATGAAAAACACTAGGCAGTTTCCCGACAAAGACCTGTTTCCTCTAGCGTATCTGAGGGTCCATCACAATTTGACACTATCAAAAGCGAAAGATCTAAAAACGAGCATTGAACGCCAAACAATAAATGGCAAACCTACGCAAATCAAGGATGCAAGAACTGAGATCACGCTGATGCTGACCTATCAGGTGAGCTTCGGCACTGCGCACGCTATCGCAAAGCAAGCAGCTGAGCTAAAACGGAACGACAAACTGAAAACATTTTCTGGCGCTCAGTTGACAGAAATCGCAAAGCTGATGGTGGAAAATAAAACCTCTTTTAAAGATGCCAAAACAATCTCGCTGCAGGCGGGAATGATACAAGGGGAGATTCCTGCAAATAGAGATAAGGCTTTGAACAAAATCAGGGCATCATTGGATAGCTATAAATACGAAAAGCTGGCGCAGCTTTTGCCCGCCGGCTGGAACGACGACCAAATATGGAGAACCATGTCTGATGGCTCACGCGAATTGAAGGACACCCAAAAATTCGGAAATGACCTCATGAATTTTCTGACAGATAGCTTCGCGGCACATCTTGTTGATGAAACTACCGGACTGTCGGACTTATTCCTCCGCGATGTAGGACGCGAAAAATTTAATTTTGGCGGCGGCGAGAAAGGCACCATCGTAGTTACCGACCCGGCGCGAGCGCAGTCTGAATTGGAGAAGTTTGCCCCTGATCTCGAGGTAAGGAAGACACTCAGCCACGTACTGTTCCAAGCCGGCGGCAACGGCATCCTCAGTGCGATGAGCACTGCTCTTGGCAGAGGTCAGAATCTTTTTTCTATTGTGAGCTCCGACGGGGAGGACAAACTTCCCAGTGCCGGTTCAGACTTCTGGATAGATCTGCAGCATACTGACGATGGAAAGATTCATGTCACTTACACTAATTACATGAAACATATTGGCATGATTGATCTCGATAGTGATCAGGGATTTATGAGTATCAATCCTCAGTTATCGAGAAACACACCTGCTAGTGCTACAGATCATTCAGCAAAAGGCATGGTAACGATAGAACTCGATCCGGAGCAGCTCAAGCGAGGCATCATCGATCCCAAGATGGTCGGAGCGCCAAACCTCTCTCTCAAAATCGACATTAGTTAACGGGACTGTTGCCCAGGCCCGCAAACTTGTTTTTGGCGATCCACGGCACGTGAGCCCGTAAAAAAGCCATCCCTGCGGATGGCTTTTAGGGCGAGCGCGGTGCGCGCATTGTCGCGCGCGCCGCATGATGCCGGTTGAACTTTGCAGTGGCTTAGTTCTTCGACTGATCCACCAGTTTGTTTTTGGCGATCCACGGCATCATCGCACGCAGCTTGGCACCCACGATTTCGATGGAATGCTCGGCATTCAATCGACGACGCGACATCAGGGTCGGTGCATTCGCCTTGTTCTCGAGAATAAAGCTCTTGGCATATTCTCCGGTCTGAATATCTTTCAGGCACTCACGCATTGCCTTCTTGGATTCTTCAGTGATGATGCGCGGGCCGGTAACATATTCGCCATATTCGGCGTTGTTCGAGATCGAATAGTTCATGTTGGCGATGCCGCCTTCGTAGATCAGGTCGACGATCAGCTTCAGTTCGTGCAAGCATTCGAAGTAAGCCATCTCGGGCGCGTAACCTGCCTCGACCAGCGTCTCGTAGCCTGCCTTGATCAGCTCGACAGTACCGCCGCACAGCACGACCTGCTCGCCAAACAGATCGGTCTCGGTCTCTTCCCGGAAGTTGGTTTCGATGATACCGGCACGACCACCACCATTGGCCATGGCATACGACAGCGCGATATCACGGGCATGACCGGATTTGTCCTGATACACAGCCACAAGATGCGGCACGCCGCCGCCCTGGGTGTAGGTCGAGCGCACGGTATGGCCGGGCGCTTTCGGCGCGACCATGATCACGTCGAGGTCGGCGCGCGGCACGACCTGGCCGTAGTGCACGTTGAAACCGTGCGCGAATGCGAGTACTGCGCCCTGCTTTGCGTGCGGCTCGACATTCTCTTTGTACACCTGCGCGATATTCTCGTCGGGTAGCAGGATCATGATGACATCAGCACCCTTCACGGCATCATTTACTTCAGCGACCTTCAGGCCGGCTTTCTCTACCTTGGCCCAGGAAGTACCGCCTTTGCGCAGGCCGACGGTCACTTTGCAGCCGGACTCGGACAGATTCTGTGCATGTGCATGACCTTGGGAACCGTAACCAATGATGGCGATATTCTTACCCTTGATGAGGGAGAGGTCGCAGTCTTTGTCGTAGAAAACTTTCATGATTATCCTGTGATGTAGAAATATTGAGGAAGGTTATTCGTTGTCGGGGAGCTTGGGATCAGACCTTCAGGATGCGCTCACCCCTGCCAATGCCAGAGCCGCCAGTGCGAACAGTCTCGAGAATGGCGGTACGGTCAATGGCATCAATGAATGCATCAAGTTTGGATTTATTGCCGGTCAGCTCGATGGTGTAGGTCTTTTCGGTGACGTCGATGATGCGGCCACGGAAGATATCTGTGGTGCGCTTCATCTCTTCGCGTTCCTTGCCGACCGCGCGCACCTTGATCAGCATCAGCTCGCGCTCGATGTGTGCGCCCTCGGTCAAATCAACCACCTTGACGACTTCGATCAGTCGGTTCAGGTGCTTAGTGATCTGCTCGATCACATCGTCGGAGCCGCTGGTGGCGATGGTCATCCGCGATAGTGTCGGGTCTTCGGTCGGCGCGACGGTCAGTGTCTCGATGTTGTAGCCGCGGGCCGAGAACAGGCCGACCACGCGGGACAATGCGCCGGCTTCATTTTCCAGCAATGCAGAAATAATATGTCGCATTACAGGTCCTCCGAGCCAAGCAGCATCTCGGTCAAGCCCTTGCCCGCCTTGACCATCGGCCAGACGTTTTCATCGCGATCGGTGACGAAATTCATGAAGACGAGCCATAATCGATCTGCTGCCACTGCCGCACCATGCCGAGATAGCGATTGTTCAACAGGATGATCTTCGGCGTCAGGTGGTACTGCTTGCAGGTCGCTAGCTCCTGAATACACATTTGAATCGAAGCTTCACCCGTGATGCAAGCGACTTCAGCACCGGGATTCGCCATCTGCACGCCCATCGCATACGGCAGGCCCACGCCCATGGTGCCCAAGCCACCGGAATTGATCCAGCGGCGCGGCTTGTCAAAGCCATAGTACTGCGCAGCCCACATCTGGTGCTGGCCGACGTCCGAGGTAATGAAGGCGTCGCCCTTGGTGATCTCCCAGAGTTTCTCGACCACTGCCTGGGGTTTGATGACCTCGTCAGAGGACGGATACTTCAGGCAGTCGCGGCCACGCCACTCACCGATCTGCTTCCACCAGGCATCGATGGCTTTTGCATTCGGCTTGGTTTCGGAGGCGTCGATTTGGGCGAGCACTTCGGTCAGTACATCCCTGACATTGCCAACAATGGGAATATCGACTTTCACGCGCTTGGAAATCGACGACGGATCGATGTCAATATGAATGATTTTGCGCGGTACCGTGCCGAAATGCTTGGGATTACCGATCACGCGATCATCAAAACGCGCACCGATCGCGATCAGCACATCACAGTGCTGCATCGCCATGTTGGCCTCGTAGGTGCCGTGCATGCCGAGCATGCCAACGAACTTGTCGCTCGACGCACGATAGCCACCCAAGCCCATCAGCGTGTTCGTGCACGGATAGCCAAGCTTGTCGACCAGCTGATTCACTTCGGGTGCGGCATCCGCAAGAATGACACCACCGCCGGTATAGATCATCGGACGCTCGGCCGACAGTAGCAGTTGCACCGCCTTGCGAATCTGGCCCGCGTGGCCTTTTTCTGCCGGCTTGTACGAGCGCATGTCGACTTCTTTCGGATAGTCGAAGCTCGCCTTGGCGATCGTGATGTCTTTGGGAATATCGACCAGCACCGGGCCGGGACGGCCAGTCTGCGCGATATAGAAAGCTTTCTTCATGACCGAGGCCAGGTCTTTCACGTCCTTGACGAGAAAGTTGTGCTTGACGCAGGGTCGGGTAATGCCGACGGTGTCGCATTCCTGGAATGCATCCTGACCGATAGCGTGGGTCGGGACCTGTCCGGTGATGACGACCATCGGAATGGAATCCATGTGCGCTGTCGCCAAGCCAGTGACTGCATTGGTCACGCCGGGGCCCGAGGTCACGAGCGCAACACCGACTTTGTTGGAACTGCGGGAATACGCATCTGCCGCATGAATCGCCGCCTGCTCATGGCGAACCAGCACGTGCTGGAATTTATCCTGCTTGAAAATCGCGTCGTAAATGTAAAGAACTGCGCCACCGGGATAGCCGAACACATGTTCGACGCCCTCTTCGGCGAGACAGCGCACGACGATATCGGCGCCAGTGATTTCGGAACTCATTGCCACGTCCTTTCAAGGTCCATTGGAAATTGAACGGATGCTCTCTCCTGACGGCAGCGCTCGCATCAGTACGTGACAGGCATTCCTTTTTTGTGCGGTCACGTCGATCCTTCATGCACACTCCGGTGCATTTCAAAACGACGCTCAACGCGACTCGTTCAGCCTGCTGTCGTGCTTGTGCGATCGATGCCTCACGCTTGTGGCGTGGGTTAGAGCAAACTGCTTTCACATCGAAAGAGCGTGTAAGCCGAAAGCATCATGTACTTCCGACACACGCTAAAAAATACCCCTCGCGGTGGCGAGGGGAACGATACGTTACTGCGTCGCAGCACCGAGGTCAAGGAAAATCTTGGAAAAAGCCTTTGAAATCAATAGTTTTACCAGACGCGCGAGCCTCTCGAGATTGCAAAAAAAATATCAATCTTCCCGGCGCCAGAGCACTCGACGGGGGCGCAGTACAATGCCGGGCCGCGAGCTATCGCGCGGACCATGATGGACTTTGCCGTGACCGACACTGCCCCGTATTTACTGCCACCCGCCCCTTTGAAAAACCGTCTGCTCTGCATGGTCTACGAGGCCATGCTGCTGTTCGGTGTGCTGTTCATCGCCACCTGGCTGTTCTCGACGCTGCTGCAGCAACGGCACGCGCTGTATCTGCGCGATGCGCTACAAGACTGGTTATTCGTAGTGCTGGCGCTGTATTTCTGCTGGTTCTGGACCCATGGAGGCCAGACGCTGGCAATGAAGACTTGGGACTTGCGGGTGCTGGATCGCAAAGGTACGCCGCTGTCTTGGGGGCGCGCCGTGATCCGGTATGCGCTGTGTTGGCTGTGGTTCCTGCCCGGGCTAGCTATAGCCAAGCTGGTCGGCGCGCAAGGCTGGATGCTGGTGCTGCTGCCGGCGGTGAATGTGGTGCTGTGGGCGCTGAGCTCACGCCTTGATACCGACCGTCAATTCCTGCACGACCGGATCGCACGCACGCGCATTGCGCTGGTGCCACGCACTCCACCATCTGACGCCAGCGCAGCACCCGTTCTTGCGGCAACGGATAAGGACTGAACAACCGCATTGGCAGACATGATCGCCCACCTTACGCGCATCATGATCCTTTTCCAGCTGCTGACGCTGGTTTTTATCGCCGCTCTGCTTAAACAGTTTCAGACACTGGACAGCTGGTCGCTGGCGCTAGCCGCCTCGGCGGCGATACTGATGCTGGTTCGTGCCAGCATCATCTTCAATAATTTTTTTCTGTCGGGCGCACTGCGTCAACCCTGCGCTGATGGTCATCGGCTTCGGCTGCTCGCGATCGCATCGATGATGCTAAGAGAGTTCTGGTTCAGCATGCTCTGCTGGTTTCGCCTGTTTCCGTTCGCGCGTCCCTACGACCTCCAGTTTGAAGGCGACCTCAGTCCTCCGGTATTGCTGCTGCACGGTTACGGAGCAAACAGCGGCTTCTGGCAGCGCCTGCACCGGCGGCTCTCGGCGGATCGCATCAGTCATGGCGCGGTCGATCTCGAGCCAGTACTGGGCAGCATCGATAGCTACGCTGATCACATCGAGGAAGCGGCGAACCGCCTGCTTGAGGCGAACCACGCATCATCAGTTATCTTGGTCTGTCATAGCATGGGAGGTCTTGCAGCGCGCGCATGGCTTCGTCGTTACGGTCCTCAGCGGGTAGCGCGGGTGATCACGCTGGGCACGCCACATGCAGGCAGCTTACTGGCGGGTTATGGCATCGGTATCAATGCACGGCAGATGCTACCGGCTAGCGCCTGGAACAATGAGGAGCGCCACTGGCTCTCGGCATTGTCGACGTCGGAGGATAGCTCAGTACGATCGCTGCTTGTCAGCCTGTGGTCCCGACATGACAATATCGTGATGCCGCAAGACTCGGCCGAACTAAGCCATGCAAAGAATGTCGTGGTGGAAGGCGTCGGGCACGTCGCGCTGGGTTTTGACGCGCGGGTGCTGGATCAGGTGATGCAGGAAATCAGTGCAGCCCGTCGAAGCAGGTGGTCAGCAGGAAGTGAATGACCTGGTCATCAGTGTACTGTTCGCCCATGCGCAGATAGTCGAGCGTAGGATCGCAGGAACGCGCATAGACAGTGAACAGCACGACTTCGGTCGGCAAGTCTTTGCGGATGGACCCCTCTGACTTCGCCTTTTCGATCAGTTGGCCCATCAGCTCATTGAGGTCCATCAAGCGGCTGATGTAGCGCGTGTTATTCAGCAGCGCATCGCGAAGGCTGGTGTTCTCAGCCGGCAGGGTCGGCAAACCGCCCTTCATTCTTATCTCCAGCGCCCACTGCAATACGCTCTTGAGCTGTCCGAGGGCGGGCTGATCAGCAGCGAGTCCGCGCACAAAGGCCAGCGTGTTCTCCAGCAAGCGAATCATTGCCGCAGCAGCAAAACGATGGCGTTCTCACGCACAATCAATTGCTGCTGCTTGAACGAGAGCTTGGGTTCTGTACTCATCGGTTGCGATGAAGGCCGCACGGTTTGGAATTGCTCGGATTATACGGCACGAGAACGTGTGCCGCACGCATTTGTTTTTATGATAACCAAGTCAGTAGCCCTACCGCCTGCAGGGAGAAAACGTTCCGTCCGGCATGGATTCCCGCGACCGCCAGCGTCTGGCCGTGGGTGTTCGCCATCACTCCGCTATGATCGGGGCCCTAATCTATCACCCGCTTCGTCATGACGACTCCATTTCGCTCAGTCTGCGTCTACTGCGGCGCCTCCTCGGGACATGATCCCCTCTATGCCGAGGCGGCACGAGCGCTTGGGCGCGAGATGGCCCAACAACAACTCGCACTGGTCTATGGCGGCGGCCATGTGGGTCTGATGGGCATCATCGCCGATACTGTGCTGGAAGCCGGAGGCGAAGTCACGGGCGTGATACCCAAAGCGCTGATGGACACCGAGGTCGGCCATGACCGGCTGACGCGACTGCTGGTTGTGAAAGACATGCATGAGCGAAAAGCATTGATGGCCGAACAGGCAAACGGCTTTATCGCGATGCCAGGCGGCATAGGCACGCTGGAAGAGTTATTCGAAGCGATGACCTGGGCTCAACTCGGCTTTCATGAAAAACCCGTCGGCCTCTTGAACGTGAATGGCTTTTACGACAAATTGCTCGCCTTCCTGTCCCAGTTAGAGCAGGAAGGCTTTCTGCGCGCCGAGCACAGGAATTTACTCATCAATGAAAGCGAGCCCTCGGCGCTGCTAGAACGGTTGCGCGAGTTCCGGATGCCAGAGGGCGTCAGCTGGCTGAGCCGGCAGGCAGCCCGCACACTGGGGCCCTGAGTGCCTGTTTAAAAAACTACTGATCCAGCGCCTGCCTGAAATCATTCAGCAGATCATCGGTGTCTTCGATGCCGACTGATACACGAATCAGTGACTCTGCAATGCCCATGCTGGCGCGGCGCTCGGGACCCATCTCGTGATAGATCGTGTGCGCAACCGGAATTACCAGTGTGCGGGTATCCCCAAGGTTGCTGGCCGGGATAGCAAGCTGGAGGCGATTCAGATAGTCGAAGCAATCCGTCCCTGCTTTCAGCTCAAAACTGAATAAACCGCCATAGGCACGGAATAGCTCGGTCGCAAGGGAGTGCTGTGGGTGGAGGGGCAGGCCTGGATAGTAGACGGCTGCGACGCGCTCATCCGCATCCAGCATCTTCGCTAGCGCCAAAGCACTCGACGACTCGCGCTCGATGCGCAGCGCCATAGTCTCTGACCCGACGGCCAGATGATGCGCGGCCTCAGGGCCTAAGGCACCGCCGAAATCGCGCAAGGCCTTCGCACGTAACTGCGCCATACCCCACTGCACGGGTGCGAAGCGTTTGTAGCTCTCTGCGACATTGGGATAGCGGGCCCAGTCGAACAGGCCTGTGTCGGTCAAACTGCCACCCAGCGCATTGCCATGACCGCCGATCGATTTTGTCAGCGCATTGAGCACCAGACTAGCGCCCACGTGTTTGGGTCGGAACAAGTACGGCGAGGTCATCGTATTGTCGACGACGTAAAGAATACCGCGCTCGCGGCATAGCTCGCCGATACGGGCCAAGTCGGCAATCTGCGTGCGCGGGTTGGCGATAGTCTCGACAAACACCATGCGGGTCGCTGGCGTGATGACCTTTTCGACGTTCGCTACATCGGTCGCATCGACAAAACTGACCGGCATACCCTGCAGGTTCACCGTCTGCCACAGGCTGTTGGTGTTACCAAACAAAAAGGAAGATGACACCACATGGTCGCCGGCGCGCAGCAGCGCCTGCACCACCGCACCGATCGCCGCCATGCCGGTAGAAAAGCATAGCGTCGCCAAGCCGTCTTCCATGCGCGTGATCTTCTCCTCGAGCGCGCTGACGGTGGGATTGCCCTGCCGACCGTAGCGATATCCCGGCTTCTTGCCCTGAAAAACCTCGGCCAGCTCGCGCGCATCGCGATAACCGTAAGCGACCGCCGTATGAATCGGCTTGTGCAGCGAGCCATGCTCAATCGGCTTTTGGCGATCGCTGTGAAGTATCGTGGTGGTAAAGCCGAATTTTTTGTTGTTGTTCATGGAGTAGTCGATCCAGCCCGATCGCTTATTCGATCTGAGCGAGATTCAGGTTCAGCTGAGTGCGCACGGCGTCCTCGATCACGGCTTTCGGGTGCTGGCGCGCATACTCAACCCGATCAAGATAATCGCGCGAAATATCGCCGGTGATGTAATGACCATCAAAGCAGGAGGCTTCGAACTGTTTCAGCAAGGGGTTAACATCGGTAATTGATCGCTTCATAGCCTCTATATCTTGGTAGACCAGCGCATCAGCGGTGATCTCGCGACAGACTTCCTCTTCGTTTCGACCATGCGCGATCAGCTCGCTGCGCGTCGGCATGTCAATCCCGTAGACGTTCGGATATTTCACGGGTGGCGCGGCTGACGCGAAAATCACACGCTTGGCGCCAGAGTCGCGCGCCATCTGGACAATCTCTCGGCTGGTAGTGCCGCGCACGATGGAATCATCAACCAGCAGCACGCTCTTGCCCTTGAACTCTGAACCTATCGCGTTAAGTTTTTGGCGCACGGATTTCTTACGCACACCCTGCCCCGGCATGATGAAGGTACGGCCAATGTAGCGGTTCTTGATGAAGCCTTCCCGATAATTCAGGTTCAGCTTGAGCGCAAGCTCCATCGCCGCAGGACGGGACGAATCTGGAATCGGCATCACCACATCGATGTCGCCGTCGGCAAACTGCTTTCGTATTTTGTCAGCCAGATGCTCGCCCATACGCAGACGCGTTGCATACACTGATGCGCCATCGATCACGGAATCGGGACGTGCGAGATAGACGAATTCGAATGCGCAAGGATTCAACGTGGGATTCTCTGCGCACTGCTGGTTGTACAGCTTGCCATCGTTGTCGATGAAGATGGCCTCGCCCGGCATGACGTCGCGCAGGAAATGAAAGCCCAGTCCCTCGAGCGCCACGGATTCGCTGGCGATCAGGTATTCCGGGCCACGATCCGTGTCATTGAAACCTATGCATAGCGGACGTATGCCGAAAGGATCGCGGAAGGCCAGCAAACCATAGCCCGCAATCTGCGCGACCACCGCATACGAGCCGCGTACGCGCTTGTGCAGCGTGGCCACAGCCTTGAACAGCATGGATGGGTCGAGTGAGAGCCCGGTCGTGACTTCCTGGATTTCGTGTGCGAGCACGTTCAGCAAGACTTCAGAGTCAGAATCTGTATTGATATGACGCCGGTCATTCTTGAACATCTCGATCTTCAGCGACTCGGCATTGGTCAGATTGCCGTTGTGCGCGAGCGTAATACCGAAAGGTGCGTTCACGTAAAAGGGCTGAGCTTCTTCTTCACTCTGGGAGCCGGCCGTTGGGTAGCGGCACTGCCCGATACCAGAGTTACCGGGTAGCGAGCGCATGTTCCGGGTACGGAAGACATCACGAACTAGACCATTCGCCTTGTGCATGCTGAAGGCGTTGCCGTGGCTGGTGGCAATGCCCGCAGCATCTTGTCCGCGATGCTGCAAGAGCAGCAATGCATCATAAATGATCTGATTAACCGGGCTATGCGAAACGACGCCAACGATGCCACACATGGTGGGCTCCTTCAAAAACAGACCCAGCGTGATTACCGGGAAAAACTTATGCGGGCTGCGCAGTGGCCGACAAACCCATCTTCAACAGGCGGGCGCGCATTTTGTCAGCCTCTTCGCGGCTGCCAAACGGGCCAACACGAACACGGTAACGCTCGCCCTCTTTGGTACTGGTTTTTTGCAAATAGGATTTGATGCCGGCTTGCTTCAGCCGGTTCTGTAATTCCTCAGCCTTGGCTTTGGTGGCGACTGCCGCCACCTGAAGAATGACACGAGATGCCTTGGATTTTTCAGCAGCCGAATCGGCCTTCTCGGCAGAGATATTTTCTGCTGGCTTGTTGTGCGATTTGTCTGCTGATTTGTCTGTTGCTTTGTCCACCGGCTTATCCGCTGGTTTCTCGGGCGCGGGTTTGACGGCCTCAGCAACTGGCAGCTTCTCGGACGACGAGGGCTCAGCCTTGACCACCGATGACGGCCGAGTAGGCTCAGAGTCCTGTGGCGCGTTGCCTGCGATGACCGGGACACCGGCTCTGTCGCGGGAAGGAATTTGTATCGCGATATCGTCGGTCAGCGGCTTGGGCTCGGAATCGAAAATCATGGGCAAGCCAATCACGGCCGCCAGCACCAGTGCGGTGGCGCCGATCAGGCGCCGGCGGGCGCGCTTCTTCTCAGGAAGCATGGGATCGATGGGTTCTTCTTGCTGAGCCCTCGCACGACGGCGCGGCTTGACCGGAGCATCGATATCGTCGTCGGGGTCCTGCTTGCTTTTGTTGAGGAACGAGAACAAGCCCATAAATCGCGTTGTGTGCGTTGTGTGATTGCCAAAGAATGAGGCAGCGATCAGCTCAGCCGGAGGATCTTGCCGCCATCACACCAGCAACCGTAATAAAGGATCCGAAGACCACCATTCTATCATTCTCACCGGCACGATTCTTGGCATCGTTGAACGCCTGCTCGGGCGTAGTGAAGCAGCTTAGCGTCCGCTCTACCCCCGGCTCAGTGCTTTCCTTGAACCCTGCGGCGCGCAGGTGTTGCGCCAAAGATTCTGCGCTGGCGGCACGCGGCAGTGGCAGGTCGGTCAGGCACCAGTGATCGATACGATCTTTTAACTGAGCCATGATTCCTTGAATGTCTTTGTCGGCCATCGCACCGAATACCGCAAAGGTGTAAGGATGAAAACCCATGTTGTCGAGGTTCTGAGCGAGCGTGGCCGCTGCGTGCGGGTTGTGAGCAACATCGAGTATCACTGCCGGCCGCCCTGGTAACACTTGAAAGCGTGCAGGAAGTTCGACCATCACCAGCCCGCTTCGGACCTCTTGCGCGCCGAGTGGCAGACGGTCACGTAGTACCTCCAATGCGGCCAGCGCGGCGCTGGCATTGAGCAATTGATTTGCACCCCGCAGGCTCGGATACGCAAGCGCATTGCGACGCAGGCTGCGGCCGCCGTAATTCCACTGCTGTCGATCCCCTGAATAATTGAAGTCGCGCCCGAACAGCCATAGATCAGCGCCTGTGGCAGTCGCATGTGCCAACAGAGAATCCGGCGGCTGAGGGTCGCTGCAGATCGCGGTGCGGCCATGCCGAAAGATACCCGCTTTCTCGACACCGATTTTTTCGCGCGTATCGCCTAGATACTCCATGTGATCCATATCGACACTGGTGACAATCGCAACATCTGCATCGATGATATTGACTGCATCAAGTCTTCCACCGAGCCCGACCTCGAGTATCACCGCGTCTAGCTCAGCACTAGCAAAAAGCTTCAGTATTGCCAGCGTGGTGAATTCGAAATACGTCAGCGATACCTCACCGCGCGCTGCCTCGACTTGCTCGAAATATGCACAAAGCATCTCATCGCTCGCCGGCTCACCATTGAGTCGCGCACGTTCATTGAAGTGCAACAGGTGCGGAGAGGTGTAGAGCCCGACGCGATAGCTGCCCTGCAGCAGCATCGATTCCAGCATCGCGCAGGTCGAACCTTTGCCATTGGTACCGCCCACCGTGATCACCGGGCAGTCGAAGTGCAGGCCCAGCCTTTGTGCGACGCTGGCAACGCGTTCGAGGCCCATGTCGATCGCTTTCGGATGAAGCGATTCGAGACGGGCCAGCCAGTCGGTCAGGGAGAGTGGCATGGAGAGAGAATGTGCGGAAGTCGCTGGATTCCGGCCTGCGCCGGAATGAGGATAGAAAATAAGTCAGGCCATCACACGGTCATCCCGGCGCAGGCCGGGATCGAGTGTCTTTACATTGGACGTCAAAAAACTCAGGCCAGCACTTCCGGCGACTGATTCTGCAGCAGCGCAAGCAACTGTGCGATCTCTTCGCGCATCTTGCGACGGTCGACGATCATGTCGATCGCACCCTTTTGCAAAATGAATTCGGAACGCTGGAAACCTTCAGGCAGCTTCTCGCGCACGGTGTTCTCGATCACGCGCGGGCCCGCAAATCCGATCAGCGCCTTCGGCTCGGCAATTACCACATCACCCATGAAAGCGAACGAGGCTGACACGCCGCCCATGGTGGGGTCGGTCAGCACAGAAATGAACGGCAGCTTCTTCTCGGATAATTTGGTCAGCATAGCGGTCGTCTTGGCCATCTGCATCAGTGACAGCAGACCTTCCTGCATGCGCGCACCGCCGGTGGCAGTGATGCAAATGAATGGGACCTTTTGTTCCAGCGCTGTCTGTGCGCCGCGCGCGAAACGCTCACCAACGACCGCCCCCATGGAGCCGCCCATGAATTCAAATTCGAAACAGGCGACGACCACAGGGAGCGACATGATCGCCCCGCCCATCACGATCAGGGCATCGGTCTCGCCGGTGGCGTCAAGTGCCGACTTCAGGCGCTCGGGATATTTCTTGGAGTCCTTGAACTTCAGCGTATCGACCGGAAGTACCTCTTGTCCGATATCGTAACGGCCTTCCTGATCCAGCAAGGCATCGATGCGGTCACGCGCGCGGATACGCATGTGATGGTCACACTTGGGGCACACCTGCTGATTGGATTCGAGGTCGGTTCGGTACAGCACCGACTCGCAAGAGGGGCACTTGACCCACAGACCCTCGGGCACCGATCGGCGGGTGGCAGCGTCAGAGCGCTGAATGCGGGGCGGGAGAAGTTTTTCTAGCCAGCTCATGGGGGCTCTCTTTCGGTCGGACGGCTGGTGGCAGCGTGAGCACATATTTTAACCGCGCCGGGCGGGGCGCTGCTACCTTGGCAATCAAGTTGCCAAGGTAGCAATGCTTAGTCAAGGGAGAGGCTCAGGCCGGCACTTCGTCAATGGCCGCGCGGATGCCGGACAGAAAATCGCTGACGGCCGCAACGGCCTTGTCCTTCGGCGTGTTCTCCAGTTCCTGAATGATGCGACTACCGATCACCACCGCATCCGATACCGAGGCCACAGCCTTCGCGGTCGCGCCGTCGCGGATGCCGAAGCCCACGCCGATCGGCAATTTCACGTGCTCGCGAATAGCCTCCAGACGGCTGGCAACTTCTGCGGTATCAATATGCCCGGCGCCGGTCACGCCACGCAGCGACACATAGTAGGAAAAGCCACTGCTGATCTGCGCGACTTGCTTGATGCGCTGCTCGGTGGAGGTGGGCGCGAGCAGGAAGATCAGATCCATGTCTTGCGCTTTGAGTTTCTGCGCAAACTCGGACGCTTCTTCTGGCGGGTAATCGACCACGATCGCACCATCGGCACCCGCCGCCTTGGATTCGGTCACAAAACGATCGACGCCCATGCGCTCGATGGGGTTCGCATAACCCATCAATACCACCGGTGTATGCTGATCGGTCTTGCGGAATTCGCGTACATAGCCGAGCACGTCGTGCATGCCGACATTGAACTTCAGTGCACGCTCATTCGCACGCTGAATCACCGGGCCTTCGGCCATCGGATCTGAAAACGGCACGCCCAGCTCGAGGATATCGGCGCCACTCTCAACCAGCGCATGCAACAGCGGTACCGTCAGCTCGGGCGCGGGATCGCCGGCCGTGATGAAGGTGATCAAGGCTTTTTTCTTTTTCGACTGCAGGTCAGCGAAAGTTTTCTGGATTCTGGACATGATGATCTGACCTTAGTGTTTCGGTGCTGCGTGGTCTTTGTCGTATTCCTGAACGGTATGCATATCCTTGTCGCCGCGACCGGACAGGTTCACCAGAATGGTTTTATCTTTTGGTAGCGTCCTCGCGAGCGTCACAGCGTAGGCAATCGCATGGCTGGACTCGAGCGCAGGAATGATGCCTTCAATGCGGCAGCAATGATGGAAAGCCTGGATGGCCTCGGCATCGGTGACGCTCACATAGGCGGCGCGATGCGAATCCTTAAGCCATGCGTGCTCGGGGCCGACGCCGGGATAATCAAGCCCGGCCGACACGGAATGCGTCTCCATGATCTGCCCATTTTCATCTTGCAGCAGATAAGTACGATTGCCGTGTAACACGCCGGGAATACCGCCGCCCAGTGATGCCGAATGCTTGCCGGTCGAGACACCCTCGCCCGCTGCCTCGACACCGATCAGTTTGACTTCCGGGTAGTTTATGTACGGATGGAAGATGCCCATCGCATTCGAGCCACCTCCGATACAGGCCAGCACGTAATCGGGCTGACGACCTGTCAGCTCCGGCATTTGATCGATGCACTCCTTGCCGATCACGGACTGAAAATCGCGCACCATCATCGGATACGGATGCGGGCCCGCCACGGTACCGATAATGTAGAAGGTGTTTTCAACATTCGTCACCCAGTCGCGCATCGCTTCATTCAACGCATCCTTGAGTGTCTTGGAACCGGACTCGACTGGCACCACGGTCGCACCGAGCAGCTGCATCCGGTACACGTTCTGTACTTGACGCTTCACATCTTCGCTGCCCATGTAGACCACGCACTCCAGACCAAAGCGTGCGCAAATGGTCGCGGTCGCCACCCCATGCTGCCCAGCGCCGGTTTCTGCGATCACGCGCGGCTTGCCCATGCGCTTGGCGAGCAGTGCTTGTCCGATCACATTGTTGATTTTGTGCGCGCCCGTATGGTTGAGGTCTTCGCGCTTGAAAAAAATCTGCGCACCACCAGTCTCGGAAGACCAGCGCTTGGCATGATAGATAGGGCTAGGACGGCCCACAAAGTACTTCAGCTCGTCGTGAAATTCGCGCAGGAACTCGGGGTCATTTTGGTAGTGCTCATACGCCGCCTTGAGCTCGTCGAGTGCGTAGGTCAGTGTCTCGGAGACGAAGCTGCCACCGTAGGGGCCAAAGTGGCCAGAGGCATCGGGGAAATCATAAGCGCCCACGTGCGCGGGATGGTGATCCATGGTGTCTTTCCTCAGAAATTTTATTGGCTGTCGCCAGCGCGTACGGCATTCGCGAATGCCTGCATCAGCGCCGCGTCCTTCACGCCCTTGCTGGCCTCGATGCCACTGCTGACATCGACGGCGTGCGGGCGGATCCGGCGCACTGCGTCAGTCACATTTTGCACGTTCAAGCCACCACTTAAAACGGCCTGATGCGCGATTTCTGCGGGAATGAGAGACCAATCGAAAACCTTTCCAGTGCCACCGTAGGCATCACTCCACGTATCAAGCAGCAGCCCGGCAAACAAGGGACTGGCGCCTCGGTAGTTGAGGGTTGATTCTAGCAAATCTGTGGACTTTGTCTCTGGCCGTATCCTGAGCGCGCGCAAGAACGGGCGCCCGACAGCTTCGGCGATACCGGCGCACTGCTCTGGGGTCTCGTCGCCGTGGAATTGCAGCATTGATATCGGCGCGATCGACAGTACCTGCCTCACCTGCTCCAGATCGGCATTCACGAACAGACCGACACTGCTGATGAAGGCGGGCAGTTCCTGAAGCAGCCGGGACGCCTGCTCGGCCGAAACATTGCGTGGCGAGGGCGGGTAGAACACGAGGCCGATCGCATCCGCACCGGCCGCGACGGCGGCGCGGATATCTTCCAGACGGGTCAGTCCGCACAGCTTGATCCTGGTTCGATGAGTCATCACGAAAAATCTTTAAAGAATGGCAAGTCCGTGTCCTGCGGCGGCAAGCTCCAGCGCGCATCGTAGTCGACTCTGGCAAGGTAGAGGCCGTCAGGACTGAACGTCGGCGCGGCGAGTTCTCGGTCTCGGCCGATCAGCAACTCGGCGATCCACTCCGCCGGGCGGTTGCCATTACCGACCTGAATCAGCGAACCCACAATATTGCGCACCATGTGATGAAGAAAGGCATTCGCCTGCAAGGTGACTGCAACCAGATCGCCAGCACGCCGCACCTCGATGCGGTGCATGGTACGCACCGGCGAGCGCGCCTGGCACTCGGCCGCCCGAAAGGCCGAAAAATCATGTTCACCCAACAGTGCCTGTGCCGCAGCCTGCATGGACAGGTCATCGAGCGGTCTGAACACCCACCCCGCGCGGCGCTCCCATAGCGGCGATCTGACTGCGTGGTTGTAGATCAGGTAGTGGTAGGTTCGCGCGGTGGCAGTGAATCGCGCATGAAATCCCTCATCACCGCCCTCCACTTCAGCAGCCCAACGCACCGCCACCGAGGGTGGAAGAAAAGCATTGACTCCCCTCACCCAAGAAAAAGGTTCGCGCACCGCATCGGTATCGATGTGCACAACCTGCGCCAGCGCATGCACACCGGCATCCGTGCGTCCCGCGCAGGTCGTGGCGATGGGCTGCTGAGCAAACTCGGCCAATGCTTTTTCCAGCACATCTTGAACAGTCCGGCCATGAGGCTGAGTCTGCCAGCCCTGCCAGCCACTGCCGTCATACTGGAGGCCGAACGCGATTCGTTTCAAAGGGATACTCTGGAATGCCGGTGGGATTGGAGTCGCCGCGACCGGCCCGCACGGCCCGTGCTTCGCCGGCACGAAAAACGAATGCCGGCACGACTGTATCGCCGCGCTATGGCAGCTTGGTTGCGAATTTTACGCGAGTTGCTTCAGCAGAGACTGGGCGCGGCTGGCGAGCTCGGGATGATGCGTGCCAGCGACCTCGGCAAGCAGCTCGCGCGCGGCGTCCCGGTCGCCGATTTCGTCGCAAGCGAGCGCCAGATCGATCTTGGTCTTCAACGCGACGGCATCGGTTTTTGTGTTGCTACCAGAAGGCAATGGATGCCCTGCGCCGGAAAGCTGAAATTCATCATCCGGCGTACGTTCGGGTAGACGCTGCGCCAAAGGCGTATCCACCGGCGCGAGCGACAAACCCATGCTGGAATTTTTTCGATGCTCATCCAGCAGGCCCTCCAGCTTGAGGCCTAAATCATCTACTGCGGATGACGACAGCGCCGCCTCGTCCGACCCGGGTAGCCCGAGAGGAGACTGCAAACCGGAAGGTGCAGATACCGACGGCGTGCTTGGCGCCTGCACGGAGGAAAATGAAGAAGACAGCGGGGCCGTGCCCGACGTCGGTGCGCTCGACCCAGCTGCCATCGTGGCCGGCACGGCCGATACCGGCGGTGCGACTTTCTGCGCAGCGCCGATCACGGTCACGGATACTGGCGCTCCTCCATACAAAAGATTACCCGGATCGAGTTGCTGCCCCATCAGAGCTGCCTGCATCCACTCCTGACCCTGACCGTGAGTCATCACGCGCATCTCGGCGGCGACGGCCCCAAATTTCTGGGTGTCCTTGCGTGCGAGATAAATCTCCAGTAGCTTGACCCGCAATGCCTGCCGCTGCGGATGATGTCTCAATGCGTCTAGCAGTATTTCCTCCGCCTGCTCATCACGTCCGTAGGCAATGTAGACATCGGCCTCGGCAATCGCATCAACCTCATTCGCGTCGAGCTGACTGACTGAGGGAACAAAATTCGAGTGGAACACGCTATTGCTGGTGTCGACGTTTCTGCCACCCGCCTGTCCGAACACAGACTGCGCCTCGGTTTTCGGCTCTATCTTTGCCACCGGCACTTGACGCTTTTTCAGCCGAGAGCGCAGCCAGATCATCAATAAGCCTGCGGACATCAGACCAAGCGGCCAGATCAATGCCCGTGGATCGTTGGCGATTTGGCCCAGCCATTGGCTCAGTTGAGTGAGAAATCCTTCCTCCTCGGGCACCACCTGCACTGATGGCGTCGATGGCCATGTTGGCTTTGCCGGCTTGTCGACACTAGGCTTGGGCGTTGCATCACCAAGAGATTTCGGCGGTGCCTCCTCCGCAGCTGGCTGAGCCTCGGAGGTCGAGTGGTCAGAGCGTTGCTGAGCATCGGCCAGCATCTGATTGCGCACTGCCAGCTGCTGCATCTGCTCGATGTTTTTCTCCAGCTCGGCAATGCGTGACTTCGCATCCGTCAGCGCTTTATCGTTGGCGATCTGCGCCAGCTCTCGGTCATTGCCTTGCTGACGATCTTCCGAATTCGACTGGGCGGTCAAAGCGGATTCCAGCCTCAACTGATCACGAGCTTTATCGGTAACGCCTGCTTGAGTCTCGTTGACTCCCACCTTGCCGCCCCGGCTGCGATTGCCCGCAAACGTCGCCTGGGAGCTGATGTCGGTCGATGCATCTGCCGGCCGCACTGCCGAGCGCGCGAGCAGATTGCGATAACGCTGATAATCGGCGGTCTGCAACGCCACTTCACGGCGGGCCTCTGCAGCAGGAATATCGGCAATCGCCTGATCGTCCGGCACACGAAGCACGCTGCCGGTTTTCATGCGGTGGATATTTTTGCCATCAAATGCGCGAGTATTGGCTTGCAGATAAGCGAGCAGCGCCTGATCTAGGGTCGCGCCGGGAGGCAAGATCTCCCGCGCAAATTTGTTCAGCGTATCTCCGCGACGAACGACACGGATGGATGATGCCGCACTCTGCTCGATGGTCTTAGTGTTTTCCGTTTTTACGATTGTTGCAGGCGGAGCTGATTTCGGCGCTGCTGCCGTCGGTTCCGCTACCGGCGGATCGACCACAGTGGTTTGCTGCGCATCCCGGTCGGTCGCAGGCGGGTCAAATAACAGCGCATACTGCCGGATAGTACGATTGCCAGCAGCATTGACTTCAATCAACAGTATCAAAAACGGATCGCTGACGGGAAGGTCGGAGCTGACCCGTATGGAGGCGCGGTCCGCTTTTTTTTCTACGCTCAAACGCAATGAGCGCTGCAGCGCACCGAACTCCAGACCCGCATCGACAAACATGCTGGCCGGGGCCAGACGAACTGCCAGCGATTCGGATTCGGCAGCGGATACCGAAGCAATATCGATGACTGCATCCAGCTTCTGACCCAGTGCCGAGCGTACCGTCACCTCGCCCAGTGCCAGCGCATTCGCGACATGCGGTGAACCTATTGTCAGGACAGCAGTTAAAACGACCGTTCGTAGCGTCAGACGCAATGCGGCGTAGCGCTTGAGGGAAAACATGATTCGTGGATTAGGGAGTGAGTGCGTAGACATGAATGCATGATGAGCGCAGAGAGACGCCTGATCAGGCATTCGAAGAAGCTGACCTTATCATCCGCAGTTAGTTGCAGCAAGCGGAAGCGCGATCTCGCGCCATGAAAAAACCCGCATGTTTTCTACTGAGAGAAAACTCTGCGGGTTTAGTTGTACGCTGACAACTTGACGAGTTGATCAGCGAACCGGTGATTCAGGTATCGAGAACAATGCGCAGCATACGACGTAGTGGCTCCGCAGCGCCCCACAACAGCTGATCACCGACGGTGAAGGCCGAGATATATTCCCCACCCATCTGCATCTTGCGCACACGGCCGACGGGAATCGTCAGCTTGCCTGTGGTCGCTGCAGGCGTCAGCTCATGCATCGAGGCTTCACGGGTGTTGGGCACGAATTTCACCCACGGGTTATCGTTAGCGATCATGTCATTGACCTCGTCCAGCGGAAGGTCTTTTTTCAGCTTGATGGTCAGTGCTTGAGAGTGGCAGCGCATCGCGCCGATACGCACGCACAGACCATCGATGGCAATCGCCGACTTCGCACCCGCACCGAAGCCTTCGCCGCGACCCAGGATCTTGTTGGTCTCGGCACCGCCCTTCCACTCTTCACGCGATTGACCATTACCTAGATCTTTGTCGATCCACGGAATCAGGTTGCCGCCTAGCGGAACGCCAAATTGTTGGGTCTCGTCGGCTGTCAGTGCATGCTGCTTGGCCAACACCTTGCGGTCAATCTCCAGAATCGCCGACGCCGGGTCATCCAGCAGTGCCTTGACTTCCGAATGAATGCTGCCGAATTGCGTCAGCAGCTCACGCATATGCTGCGCGCCCCCACCTGAGGCTGCCTGGTAAGTCATCGAGGTCATCCAGTCAACCAGATCATGCTTGAACAAACCGCCCAGCCCCATCAACATGCAGGACACGGTGCAATTGCCGCCGATATAGTTTTTCACGCCCTTGGACAGCGCGCTCTTGATCACATCGAGGTTGACCGGGTCGAGCACAATGATTGCATCGTCTTTCATCCGCAGCGTCGATGCGGCATCGATCCAGTAGCCATTCCAGCCGGCTGCACGTAGTTTTGGGTATATTTCAGTCGTGTAATCGCCGCCCTGGCAGGTCAGGATGATGTCGCATTTTTTCAGCGACTCGATATCATTGGCGTCTTTCAGTGTGCTCTCGTTTTTTGCCACTGCGGGCGCTTTGCCACCTGCATTCGAGGTCGAAAAAAATACTGGCTCGATATGCGCGAAATCAGTTTCTTCTTTCATGCGCTGCATCAGCACCGAGCCGACCATGCCGCGCCAACCTACCAGACCTACGAGTTTCATCTTCAATTCCTTCGAGTATTCCAAAGCTACTGGATCCCGGCCTGCACCGGTATGACAGTTCGATGGCCGGATAGCTTTTCCATCGTCATTCCGGCGCAGGCCGGAATCCAGTGTCTTCCAAAAATTTATGCCAGCGCCTTCACCACCGCGTCACCCATCTCGACCGTGCCCACCTTGGTCGTACCGGCCTCATGAATATCTGGTGTGCGCAAGCCTTGCGCCAGCACTTGTTTCACCGCGTTCTCGATGCGGTCTGCCTCGGCAGGCAAGTTCAGGGAGAAACGCAGCATCATCGCTGCCGACAAAATCGTCGCCAGCGGATTCGCAATACCCTTGCCAGCAATGTCAGGCGCAGAGCCATGCGAAGGCTCATACAGACCTTTGCTGTTGGCATCCAGCGAAGCTGAGGGCAGCATGCCAATCGAGCCAGTCAGCATCGCTGCTGCATCTGACAAGATGTCGCCAAACATATTGCCAGTGACGATCACGTCGAATTTTTTGGGTGCGCGCACCAGCTGCATTGCGGCGTTGTCGACATACATGTGATCCAGCTCGACATCCGGATATTCTTTGTGCACATCGGTAACGATGTCTTTCCAGAATTGGAAAGTCTCCAACACATTGGCTTTGTCCACACTGGTCAGGCGCTTGCTGCGCTTGCGTGCTGCCTGGAAGGCCACATGCGCGATGCGGCGGATCTCGGGTTCTGAGTAGCGCATGGTGTCAAAAGCTTCGCGCGCGCCCTTGAACAGACCATCAGGCGCCTCGCGCACGCCACGCGGCTGACCGAAATAGATATCGCCATTGAGCTCGCGCACGATGAGAATATCCAGACCCGATACCACTTCGGGTTTCAGCGTCGATGCGCCGACCAGTTCGGGATACAAAATCGCGGGACGGAAGTTTGCGAACAGTGTCAGATGCTTGCGCAAGCCGAGAATCGCCTGCTCGGGACGCAGCGCGCGCTCCAGCGTGTCGTACTTCCAGTCACCCACAGCGCCGAACAGAATCGCATCGGCTTCCTTTGCCAGCTTCAGTGTGCCCTCGGGTAGCGGGTGGCCATGCGCCTCGTAACCAGCACCGCCCACAGGTGCGGTCTCCATCTCGAATGTCTGGCCGAGTGCGTTAAGCACTTTGACCGCCTGTTCAACGATCTCGGTGCCGATGCCGTCGCCCGGCAGGATTGCGATTTTCATGGTGATTGTGTTTGGGTTTAAATCGTGTTTGCCAGCCAAGGGAAGCGGCTGATGTGGCGCTCCTCGAATTCGCGGATGGCATCGGCTTTTTGCAAGGTAAGACCAATGTCATCCAGCCCGTTGAGCAGACAGTGCTTACGGAATTCGTCAATCTCGAAATGGAAGGTCGAGCTGCCATTGGCGGTCGATACCGTTTGCTCGGCCAGATCGATGACCAGGCGGTAACCGGGGAAGGCTTTCACCTCATTGAAAATTTGCTCGACCTCGGCCTCGGAGAGGCGCACCGGCAGCAAACCATTCTTGAAGCAGTTGTTAAAGAAAATATCGGCAAAGCTCGGCGCAATCACTGCGCGAAAGCCATACTGATCCAGCGCCCACGGCGCATGCTCGCGCGAGGACCCACAGCCAAAGTTCTTGCGTGCCAGAAGAACAGAGGCGCCCTGATAGCGCGGCTGGTTCAGTACGAAATCCGGATTCAGCGGACGCTTGCTGTTATCCATGCCAGGCTCGCCGTGATCGAGATAACGCCACTCGTCGAACAAGTTGGGGCCAAAGCCTGAGCGCTTGATCGATTTCAGGAATTGCTTGGGAATGATGGCGTCGGTATCGACATTCGCGCGATCTAGCGGCACGACCAGCCCATCGAGTACAGTGAATTTATTCATGATGATTATTTTTTACCTGCTTCCTGGACTTTCTCGCCCAGCTTTTCAACGTCTTTGCCTATGCCTTGAATAGTGTTGCAGCCAGCCAGTGCGAAGTTTGCGATGAGCAGGATGGCGAGGATGTTTTTCATGATGGGCTCCCTGAATACAGATACTTGGTATTACAGACCGCGTACGTCAACAAAGTGACCTGCAACGCCAGCTGCGGCCGCCATCGCGGGACTGACGAGATGCGTGCGCCCGCCCGCGCCCTGACGTCCCTCGAAATTGCGGTTGGAAGTCGACGCGCAGCGCTCGCCGGGCTCCAGACGGTCAGCATTCATGGCAAGGCACATCGAGCAGCCCGGCTCACGCCATTCAAAACCGGCGTCCTTGAAAATCTTGTCCAGACCTTCTCGCTCGGCCTGCTCTTTCACCAGACCGGAACCTGGTACCACCATCGCCAGTGTCACGTTGGATGCGCGATGCTTGCCACGCACGACGGCGGCTGCGGCGCGCAGATCTTCAATGCGTGAATTAGTACAAGAGCCGATGAAGACTTTATCAATGCGAATATCGGTGATCGCCGTGTTGGGCTTGAGATTCATGTAGACGAGTGCCTTTTCCATCGCGTCGCGCTTGACCGGATCTTTTTCCTTGTCAGGATCTGGCACGCGCGAATCGACGGGCACCACCATCTCGGGCGAGGTACCCCAGGTAACTTGCGGACGAATCTCGGCGGCATCGATCATCACCACCGCATCGAACTTTGCGTCCGGATCGGAATGCAACGTGCGCCAGTAGGCGACCGCCTGATCCCATTGCGGGCCGACCGGGGCGAACGGACGACCTTTGACGTAATTGATCGTGGCGTCATCGACCGCGACCATACCGGCCCGCGCACCCGCTTCGATGGCCATGTTGCAGACGGTCATGCGGCCTTCCATGGTCAGCGAGCGGATCGCCGAACCAGCAAATTCGATCGCATAACCCGTACCGCCGGCCGTGCCGATTTTGCCGATGATGGCCAGCACGATGTCTTTGGCGGTGACGCCTGGGCCCAGCTTGCCCTCGACCTGAATCAGCATCGCCTTGGATTTTTTTGCGAGCAGTGTCTGCGTGGCCAGCACGTGCTCGACCTCGGAGGTGCCGATGCCATGCGCGAGGCAGGCAAATGCACCATGGGTGGACGTATGCGAGTCGCCGCAGACCACGGTCATACCGGGTAGCGTCGCGCCCTGCTCCGGCCCGATCACGTGCACGATGCCCTGACGCTTGTCATTCATGTTGAAGTAAGTGAGCGCGTAATCCTTCGCGTTCTGGTCCAGCGTCTCGACCTGCAGCCGCGATATCGGATCGGCGATGCCACCGGCGCGATTGGTGGTCGGCACATTGTGGTCAGCGACCACCAGATTCGCCGATGTGCGCCAGGGCTGGCGGTCGGCCAGCTTCAGGCCCTCGAAAGCCTGCGGGCTGGTGACTTCATGGATCAGATGGCGGTCAATGTAGAGAACAGCGGTGCCGTCGTCTGCGGTATGCACCACGTGGGACTGCCAGAGTTTGTCGTAGAGAGTTTGGGCCATGGGGGGACGGGGCTATTTGCCCGGCGAATCAAGGAAAACAGCCCTAAATTATGCCACACCAACCCTTGCCCAATCCCCTCGGGAAAGCGGTTTTACCCAACCGATCCCGATTGAAACTCGTCTTAGCCCCGGGGTTTCGCTTGTTGATAGAGCGGCAGCACGCGCTCGGAGTACTTGGTCAAATCCTTCACCCGATCTGCCCGTGGCGGGTGGGTAGACATGAATTTCGGCGGTTCATCGCCACCGGTCTGGCCCATTTTCTGCCACAGCGTTATCGCGGCGCGCGGATCATAACCGGCGCGCGCTGCCAGCTCGACACCGATACGATCGGCCTCGGTCTCGTGCGCGCGCGAGTTCGGCAAACCGAGCAAGCCCTGATAGGCGTACTCCATGCCCCTTTGCCCGATCTGCCCGACACCGGCCACCGCCGCGACAATCGAAATGCCGATGCCGGCGATCGCCTGCTCGGAGGCGCGCTCGCGGGAATGCTCGCGCAATGCATGAGCGATCTCGTGACCCATCACGGCGGCCAGTTCATCGTCAGAAATTTTCAGCTTCTCGATCAATCCGGTATAGAACGCGATTTTCCCGCCGGGCATGCACCAGGCATTCACCTCATTAGAGGTCAGCACATTGACTTCCCATTTCCAGCCCAGCGCATCCTTGCGGAAGGCCGGAGTCTGTTTGATCAGCTTGTCAGCAATCGTCTTGACGCGCTCATACTGAGCGGGGTCGGCATTCAGCTTGCCTTTTTTTTCTGCCTCGGCCAGCACTTGCGCGTACTGTTTGTTGGCGCTTTGTTCGATAGCCTCGGCCGAGACCGCCATGCGCTGCGTGCGATCCACGCCCACCGTGCCCGCTTGCGTGGTTTGAACGGTCTGACAAGCCCCCAAAGGAAGCGCCAGCAGTGCCACTAGCACTCCGCGATACAGCGTCACTCTCATGAATCTCTCCCTGCCTCTGCCTGCCAGTGATAACTCAGGATCGCCGCCAGCAGCCCCAGCAAGGACATGAGCGCGGCAATCAGATAGACCGGACGGGCGCCCAATGTATCCCAGCAAGCTGACAGCAGCAAGCCGCCCAGCGTGCCTCCAAGTCCATAAGAGATGCTGATAAACAGTGCCTGACCGCGCGCTTGCAAGGGCCCGGAGAACCAGCGCTGCAAGGTCGCGATCGACGCCGAGTGATGCACACCAAACGTCGCCGCATGCAGCACTTGCGCGAGCAACAGTACGATCAGCGACTGAGCGCCGACACCGATCATCAGGAAGCGCACCACCGCGATCGCCAGACTGAACAGCATCAGAGGACGAATGCCGAAGCGGCGAAACAACGGGGCCTGATAAAAAAAGAACATGATTTCTACCAGCACGCCCAGCGACCACATCAGACCGATCACGGTCTTGCTGTAGCCAATGTCGGACAAGTAAAGCGAGTAGTACACATACAGCGATGAGTGCGCCGCCACCATCATGAAGGTCGAGACAAAAAACGCCAGCACCTGCCGCTGCCGCAGCAAGCTGCGCACCGAGGGCACGTCATGCAGATGGGTCGCGGGCGCGTCTTCGCTCATGTTCAGCGTGACACCGCAGACCATCAGCAAGAGTGAGAGCGCGATCCACGGCATCAGCGCGATACCCTGCCAGTCGAGCAGCTGCCCTGACAGCATGACCGCTACAATGAAACCGACCGAACCCCAGAGACGCAGCCGTCCATAATGCGTAAGATCACCGCGCATCGCGGACAGCATCAGCGCCTCGGAGATCGGCCCCTGTGCACTGGTAAACAGATTCACCGTCACCATCAGCGCAAAGAAAAAACCAAAGCTCTCGCCCCAGAACATGCCGCAGAACGCCATCGCGGCGGCTGCCGAGGTAAAGCGCAGCACATTGACCCGCTGCCGCGTGTGATCTGCCACCCAGCCCCACAGATTGGGGCCAAAGATACGCATCACCTGCATCAGCGACATCAGTACGCCGATCTGGGCGGCGCTGATGCCTTTGTCCGCGAAATACAGGCTTGCATAAGGTGAGAACACGCCCACGTAGCCGTAATACGCGAAGAAGAACAGCGCGAAGTTAAGCGACTGGGCGGGTTTGGAAGCTAAAGTCACAGAAATCACGAATGGTTGCCGAAATCACCGGGTCTCGGCATGGGCCGCGATGAAAGCAGCGCCCATCGCCATCGGCCAGGCCGGCGCCTGAGCGCGATGCCCTTATGATGTCGAGTACGAATGACTGACGTCGCCGCACTGGGCGCGGTGACGCAACGCATGGTCCATGAGCACCAGCGCGAGCATCGCCTCGGCGATCGGCGTCGCACGTATGCCCACGCAGGGATCGTGGCGACCGAAAGTCTCGACCATCACCGGATTGCCGTCTCGGTCGATTGAACGGCGCGGCGTGCGTATGCTGGACGTGGGCTTGATCGCAATGGATACCGTGATGTCCTGACCCGACGAAATCCCGCCAAGAACGCCACCGGCATTGTTACCAACAAAACCATCCGGCGTGATTTCATCGCCGTGCTCGGTGCCCTTTTGCGCAACCGAACGGAAACCGGCACCAATCTCTACGCCCTTCACCGCATTGATGCCCATCATCGCGTAAGCGATATCAGCATCGAGCTTGTCGAACAGTGGCTCGCCCAAACCGACCGGCACCTGCTGCGCCACGATCTCGATCCGCGCGCCACAGGAATCTCCTGCCTTGCGCAGATCGTCCATGTATGACTCCAGCCGTGGAATGATATCGGCGTTCGCCGCGAAAAACGGATTGTTGTGAACATGATCCCACGACTGAAAAGGAATCGCGATCTCGCCCAGCTGGCTCATGCATCCGCGGAAGGTGGTGCCATATTGCAGCTGCAGCCATTTGCGCGCAACTGCCGCTGCGCCCACGACCGGCGCGGTCAATCGCGCAGAAGAACGTCCGCCACCGCGCGGATCGCGAATACCGTATTTATGCCAGTAGGTGAAATCTGCATGACCGGGGCGAAAGCGATCGACGATATTGCCATAATCCTGGCTGCGCTGATCTTCATTGCGTATCAGCAGCGCAATTGGCGTACCGGTGGTCTTGCCCTCATAGACGCCGGAGAGAATCTCGACGGTGTCCGATTCTTTGCGCTGCGTGACATGGCGCGAGGTACCTGGCTTGCGACGGTCGAGCTCGGGCTGAATGTCGGCTTCCGACAGCGGCATGCCCGGCGGACAGCCATCGATCACGCAACCGATGGCGGGACCGTGAGATTCGCCGAAGGTGGTGACACAAAAAAGCTTACCTATCGTATTGCCAGACATGGTGAGGAAAATGAGGTGTGCGAAAAACCGTCATTTTACCAGCGGCGGCCTGCCGAAGAAGTCTGCCAGCCATGTCCACAGCGCGCGCGGATACTCCGGCTGCTTCAGGCACAGTGCGATCAACACTGCCAGATTCAGCATGGCGGTGGTCGCGAAGATCTCGGGCACAGACAGACCTGCTTGCAACAGCACCATTGCCAGCAGCGCCGCCACCACCATGAACAGGGCGTTGAGTATATTCATACCGCCAATGATGCGCGATAGATGGCTGCGCTCGGCACGCGTCTGTATCAACGTGAATAAAGGCACAACAAAAATACCACCCGCCATGCCGAGCATCAGGCAGTCGACCAGGATGCGGAACTGCTCGCCGATCAGCAGGTCCTGCGCGATCAGCAGCGAAGGCATGGGCCCAAGGCTGGCCAAATACAGATCAATACCAAATGCGGTCAGTCCCAGCGCGCCGATCGGCACCAGTCCCAGCTGCAGACGTCCGCCGGACAAACGCTCGCACATCAGCGAACCCGCACCGATGCCGAGGGAAAACGCGGTCAGCAGGACAGCGAAAATCTCCGGCGCGCCATGCAATACATCGCGTGCGTAGACAGGGAATTGCGCAAGCACGATCGCGCCGAAAAACCAGAACCAGGAATTGGCCAGCATTGCAGCGAACACATCAGAGCGGCTGGCCGCAAAGCGCAGGTTGCGCAGCACCTCCGGGAAGGGATTGCGGCTGATCGCAAGCTCGGGCACTGGCGCGGGTGTCGCGGGTACGGCCAACGTGAATAACAAACCGAAGATGGCCACCAACACAGTCGACCAGATGATCATGTGCACGCCGATCGCTCCCCAGCTGACCAGGCCGGCACCGATCAGCTGGCCGCTGAGTATGCCGACGAAGGTACCCATCTGCACCATGCCATTACCACCCACCAGCTCACCCGCGTCAAGATGCTGCGGCAGGTAGGAATGCTTGACCGGCCCGAACAAGGTCGAGTGCAAGCCCATGCCGACCACGGCGAGTACCAGCACCCACAACTGATGCGTATACCAGCCCACCGCCGCTACCAGCATGATGAGGATTTCCAGCACTTTGACGGAACGCATCAGCCGCGCCTTGTCGAACTTATCGGCCATCTCACCGGCCGTGGCTGACGCCAGCATGAAAGGCAGAATGAAAAGGCCAGCGATCAGGTTGTTGAGCAGGCCCACATTCAGCGAGGTCCATGCCGCTGCATCGAAGGTGATCACGGTCACCAGCGCCGTCTTGAACAGATTGTCGTTGAAAGCGCCGAGAAACTGCGCGCCAAAGAAGGGAGCAAAACGACGCTGGGTCAGTAGTGCAAACTGGCCTGAACTCACTCGGTAAATTCCCTTGTTTTGTTTTTCTGAAGCATCTACTCTTCCGTAGTTTCGGACGGCCAGTCGCGGATATAGGCCTTGAGCATCTTGTTCTCGAAGCTCTGCTCTTCGAACACGGCTTTGGCCACATCGTAAAAGGACATCACGCCCAACAGCACCTTGCCGTCGAGGACAGGCACATAACGCGCATGGCGCTCCAGCATCACGCGGCGAACCTCATTGACTTCCGTGTCAGGCGAGATGGTCAGCATCTCGCGATCCATGTGATCGCCGACCGTGCCGGCGATCGTTCCGCGGTGGCGGTGCACGGCTTTCATCACTTCGCGAAAGCTCAGCAGCCCGACCAGCGAACCGCCCTGCATCACGACCAGTGAGCCGATGTCCTTCTCGCTCATGGTATCAACAGCATCGATCAGCGCTGTGTCGGGCGTGACGGTGAAGAGGATGTTGCCTTTGACTTTGAGGATTTCGGAAACTTTCATCGGTCGCCCCCAGAGGTGTATTTCATGAAGGGACTGTAGCCCACCCCATTCAAAAAAGCCAGAGGGCTTGCGCACTGTGGGCAAGTCCCTGTGAAGACGGCCAAGCAATCAGCCTCTGGCGGCCTATAATCGATCATTGCTCTTACACCAAGCCAATAAACTGCCCCGGAGACCTGCCCCCGATGAGTGAGCCCAAGTACCCAGGCTTCGATACCCTGTCGCTGCACGCGGGTGGCGCGCCCGACCCTGCGACCGGCGCGCGAGCGACCCCGATCTATCTGTCCACCTCATTCGTCTTTCGCGATTCTGATCATGCGGCCTCGCTGTTCAACATGGAGCGTTCCGGCCATGTCTATTCGCGTATTTCAAATCCCACCAATGCTGTACTGGAAGAGCGCATTGCGGCGCTCGAAGGCGGCGTCGCCGGGCTGGCCGTGGCCAGCGGGCAGGCAGCGTTGCATCTTGGTCTTGCTACCCTTGCCGGCGCCGGTTCGCATGTGCTCGCCTCGCGCGCGCTCTATGGCGGCTCGCAAAATCTGCTGGGCTACACGATGAAACGTTTCGGCATCGAGACGACCTTCATCGACCCTCGCGATCTGAACGCCTGGCGCGACAATATCCGCCCGAACACGAAGGTGCTCTTCGCCGAAACGCTGGGCAATCCGGGACTGGATGTCCTCGACATTCCGAATGTGGCCGCCATCGCGCATGATCATCATCTGCCATTGATGGTGGATTCGACCTTCACGACGCCTTACCTGCTCAGACCTCTGGATCATGGCGCTGATCTGATCTTTCATTCAGCGACCAAATTTTTATGTGGTCACGGTACTGCCGTGGGTGGCTTGTTGATCGATGGCGGCACGTTCGACTGGCAGGCTGCGTATGACAAGACGGGGCGCTTCGCTGAACTGTGCGAACCCTACGATGGCTTTCATGGCATGGTGTTCGCCGAAGAATCGACCGTCGGCGCCTTCTCGCTGCGCGCGCGTCGCGAGGGCTTGCGCGACTTTGGCGCGGTGATGAGTCCCTATAACGCCTTCACGATTCTGCAAGGCATTGAGACGCTGAGCCTACGCATGGAAAAGCATGTATCCAATGCACGCAAGATCGTTGAATTCCTTAGCACGCATCCAGCAATCGAATCGGTATCTTATCCGGAGCTACCTCATCATCCCGATCATGCGCTGGCAAAACAGCTGCTGCCCAAAGGCTGCGGCGCAGTGTTTTCGTTCGCGATCAAGGGAGACCGTGCTGCCGGACGACGTTTTGTCGAATCGCTGAGCCTATTCTCGCATCTCGCCAATGTCGGCGATGCGAAGTCTCTGGTGATTCACCCAGCCTCGACGACGCATTTCCGCGTGCCGACGGAACAACTCGCGGCCTCCGGCATCACTGAAGGCACGATGCGCTTGTCGATCGGCCTCGAAGATGCCGATGATCTGATCGATGATCTCAAACGCGGTCTCAAAGCGGCGCAAAAAGGAGCGTAAGCGATGATCATTCAGCTGACACCTCATACAGCTTATGCCTACACTGGCGGCAAGACTTTCAACCCTGGCTTGCCGACTGCCATCTTCATTCACGGCGCGCAGAGTGATCATTCGGTGTGGGCGCTGCAGACGCGCTATTTCGCGCATCATGGATTTTCCGTGTTGGCCGTTGATCTTCCAGGTCATGGGCGCAGTGCTGGCGCGCCGCTAAAAAGCGTCGAGGCCATGGCGGACTGGCTGAGCGAGGTGATGCTCGCCGCCGCAGTGCAAAAGGCTGTGTTGATTGGCCACAGCATGGGATCCCTGATCGCACTCGAGACCGCCCTGCGAGCGAAAGATAGGGTCTGCGGCGTTGCGCTCGTGGGCACGGCTTATCCGATGAAAGTCTCTGCGCAATTACTGGAAGCTTCCGAACACCGCGAACCCGAGGCGATCGATATGGTTAACATCTGGTCACACTCGGGCATCGCGCAAAAGCCGTCCGCGCCCGGTCCGGGCTTTTATGTGCCCGGTGGCGCACGGCGGCTGATGCAGCACGTCGCGCGCGGCAATCCGGACAAAGTCTTCTTCACGGATTTTTCCGCCTGCAATGCATATGCGAACGGTGAAGCTGCCGCCAGCGCACTGAGCTGTGCTGCAATGCTACTGCTGGGACGCAAGGACATCATGACGCCGCCCAAAGCCACCGCCGCGCTGCGCTCGGCGATGCCCAAGGCACGAGTGATACAGGTTGAGGGGAGCGGCCATTCACTGATGGCAGAGCAGCCCGATCAGGTGCTGGATGCGTTGTTTGCTTTCGCAGCCGAGGCTGCCGACGCCGCAAAATAAGCGGCAATGGGGCTCGAGAGCCCCAGAGCGATCACTCCCTCGACCTTCTGCCCCAGCGGAGACTGCGGCGCCGGCGCAAACGCGAATAGCTGGTAGACCTCGGCTACCGTCAGTTTATCGGGGTTGGCCAGCAGTACCCAGCGATCCTGCTGCAGCTTGCTGCGACGACCCAGACGCCAGCCGCGCGAGCGCTCAGCTCGAATGCGTGCAACCCAGCCCACATTCAGCATGCGCTGCAAGAGTCGCTCCGATTCTTCAAAGCCCTGACGGGTTTCTTCTCGCAAGCGCAATACATCGACGGCAGCGGAACTGTTGCGCGACTCGACCAGCAAGCGAAGCACATTCATGGCATCGAGGAATTCACCGCCCGGTGCCGGCCGGTGCCACCAGCGCTCATACTTGACAACCGGCAGTGCTGCGGCGATCACCGCGCCCACCAGCGTGATCAGCCAGAACAGATACACCCAGATCAGGAAGATGGGCAGGGCTGCCAGCGCGCCATAGACCACCTTGTAACTGGAGCTGGGGCCTTGCGCGATGAAAAAAGCAAACAACCTGCGCGTTATCTCGAATGCGATGGCCGCGACCAGTCCACCAATCATTGCATCTCGCCAGTCGACGATGCGATTGGGTACGGTCAGATACAGCAGCGAGAACGCCAGTGTTGAGAAAGCCAGCGACACCAGAACCATCAGCGTGGTGCGCAGGAGCGCAGTCTCGCGTCCGAGCAAACTCATCAGCGGCGACAGCTCGCTGGCGAAGGACAGTGACGCGCCCAACAGCAAGGGGCCCATCGTCATGACTGCCCAGTAGATAACCATGCGTTGCAAGAATGGACGCGGTTCAGTCACGCGCCAGATCTGGTTGAGCGTGCGGTCCACCGTACCAAACATCATGATGGCAGTCACGATCAGGAACACTGCCCCCACTGCCGACAGCCGACTGGCTTTGGCCGCAAACTGACTCAGGTAATCGAGGATAGTGTTCGATATGCCCTTGGGCATCAGAATCTGCATGAAATACGCATCGAGCGAATCCCTGAAGGTCGTGAACAGGGGAAAGGTCGTGAAAATCGCAAATGCAATCGTCAACACGGGCACCAGCGCCAGCACCGTGGTGAACGTGAGACTGGCCGCCACCTCGGAGATACGCTCTTCCGTGAGCCGGCGCCGAGCAAAGCGAACCAGATCGCGAACCTGCAACCGCGACCAGCCGCCAGAGGGATTTGAAGGATGTGGGCTCATGCGCTCGGCACCAGTGAACATGCTAAAGCGCCATATAATAGCAACCATGGTAAAGACGCCCTTGCTTCCCGTGCTTGTGCTGTACTACTCGCGCCATGGCGCCACGCGCAAGCTGGCTGATCTGATCGCACAAGGCATCGAGAGCGTTCCGGGCTGCGAAGCGCGTTTGCGTACCGTGCCCGCCATATCCACCGTGACGGAGGCCACCGAGCCCGCTGTGCCGGCCTCAGGTGCCCCGTATGTCGAGTTGTCCGATCTGGAAGAGTGCGCTGGACTCGCGCTCGGCTCACCTACCCGTTTCGGCAACATGGCTGCGCCGATGAAGTACTTCATCGATGGCAGCAGCGCGCAATGGTTGTCGGGCGTGCTGACGGGCAAACCGGCTTGCGTGTTCACTTCTACCGGGAGCTTGCACGGAGGGCAGGAGTCCACGTTGCTGTCGATGATGCTGCCGCTGCTGCATCATGGGATGCTGATCGTCGGACTACCCTACGCCGAACCCGCGCTGATGAATACCGCCAGCGGCGGCTCGCCATATGGCGCCACGCACTGGTCTGGCGCGAGCGGCAAGCTGGAGATCACCGAAGACAGCCGCATGCTCGCCATCGCACTTGGCAAACGCCTCAGCGAGGCTGCACTCAAGCTGCGCAAAGAATGACACGAGAATGATGCCTCACTGATTCAGAAACGACACGCGAATGTTAGACATCTCTTCCACACAGCATCGCCTTCACCAGCTCGCCTCGGGCAGTCTGGTGCTACTCATCGTGCTGTGCATTGCCTGGGAACTCGTACTGGCGCCACTGCGTCCCGGTGGTTCATGGATGGTTATCAAGGCACTACCCTTGTTCGCGCCGCTCGCCGGCACGCTACGGCGCAATGTCTACACGCTGCAGTGGGCATCCATGCTGGTGCTGATGTACTTCGCCGAGGGCGTGGTGCGCACCTGGAGCGAGCGCGGCATGTCGCAAGCGCTGGCAGCGCTCGAGATCGTGTTCTCGACCGTGTTTTTCTTCTGCGCGATCTTTTTCCTACGTCCTTACAAGCAGGCCGCGAAGCAGCTGGCCAGCGAAGCCATTCGCAAGGCTGCTACCACAGCGCATGAAGACTGAGTTCCTTGCGCGCTGCGCCGCGATCCTCGGCGATGATCATCTGCTGCTCGGCGATGCGATGGCGTCTCACCTGACTGACTGGCGCAGGCGCTTCACTGGACGCGCGCTCGCCGTCGCCAAACCGGCGAACACCGCTGAAGTCGCAGCCATCGTGAAACTATGCACGCAACACCGAGTGCCCATCGTCCCGCAGGGTGGCAATACTGGCCTAGTGGTGGGCAGCGTACCCGATGCCAGTGGCACAGCCATCGTGTTGTCGCTGTCACGAATGCAACGCCTCCGCGCGATCGACACACTCAACAACACGCTAACGGCCGAGGCCGGCTGTCTGCTACAACAAGTGCAGGAGGCCGCGCAGAAGGCTGACCGACTATTTCCGCTGTCGCTCGCTTCTGAAGGCAGCTGCACGATAGGTGGCAATCTCTCGACCAACGCAGGTGGCACTGCTGTACTCCGCTACGGCAGCATGCGTGAGCTGACAATGGGTCTTGAAGTGGTGACCGCCTCGGGCGAGATCTGGGATGGCTTGCGCGGGCTGCGCAAGGACAACACTGGCTATGATTTGCGCGATCTGTTCATCGGCGCCGAGGGCACGCTGGGTATCATCACCGCTGCGGTCCTCAAACTGTATGCACAGCCGGCTGCACGACTCACCGCGCTGATGGCCGTCGGCTCGCCACACGACGCGCTGGCCTTGCTGGAACTGGCGCGGCAGCGATGCGATGCTAGTCTGACCGGCTTCGAGCTGATGTCAGACTTCTGCCTGCAATTGGTAGAAAAACATTTTCCTGAGCAGCGCCTTCCCTTCGCCTCGCGACATCCGCAGTATGTGCTGATGGAACTGTCTGACAGCGAATCAGAAACGCATGCGATGATGATGCTGGAAGCTGTATCGCAGGCGGGCATGGAAAAAGCGCTGATCACCGATGCGGTGGTCGCCAGTTCGCTGTCGCAATCGCAGCAGCTATGGG
Organism: Oxalobacteraceae bacterium; assembly: GCA_010024875.1. GTDB lineage: Bacteria > Pseudomonadota > Gammaproteobacteria > Burkholderiales > Burkholderiaceae_D > Pernthalerella. Next base: position 41,307 of record RGFZ01000021.1, read on the forward strand.
CCTTGCGCGAACATATCTCGATGGCGCAGGCAGCCGAAGGCCTGAACATCAAGCACGATATCTCACTGCCAGTGTCACGCATTGCCGAATTTATTGACCAGACCGATGCGTTGCTGCAAAAAGATTTTCCGGGTTGCCGAATGGTGACCTTCGGACATCTCGGCGATGGCAATCTGCATTACAACGTCTCAGCGCCGCTGGGTGAAACACACGAGGCCTTCCTGCAACAACAGGATGCGATCAACCTCCGAGTGCACGATAATGTGCATCACTATGGCGGATCGATCTCAGCCGAACATGGACTGGGCGCGCTCAAACGTGAAGAAATCCGCCGCTACAAATCCGGGACAGAAATGGCCATGATGGAAGCCATCAAGCGGGCACTGGATCCGCTGAACCTGATGAATCCAGGAAAAGTGGTCTGAGCGCAGACGCGGCAGACCCATTCTGTCGCGAGGAGATCATGACATCTGCTGTATCAGCCAAGCATCTGGCTGCGCCTGCTGCGTTTTTTTTGAATCGCGTGATTCCACTACTGCTGCTTGCATGCTCCGTTCCCGCGCACGCTGTCTACAAGTGCACGATCGATGGCGCACTGACCTACACGGATCGCCCTTGCGGCAGCGAGTCTATGACGCTGCCAGTGGCTCCCGCGTCGCGAAGCGGTGCCTCGGAGGACTCGCTTCATCGGGAAAAAGCCGAAATCGCCCGCCTTCAGCGGCTGCGCGAGCAGCGCGAGAGGCAAGACCAGCAGATACGCGATCTGGCGGCACGCGGAGCGGCTGCACGCGAACGCAAGTGCCGTTCGTTGTCGCTTCAACTTCGGTGGCGTGAGGAAGATTTGCGGGATGCAACGCTGAAGGAAGATCGCAAGGCTCGGGTGCGCGCGCGTAGAGCCGCAGAGAAGCTGGCCCAGGAGTGCCAGTGAAAGACGTTCAACGGTTCAGCGTCTCTTTAACCCATCACGAGGATGAGCACGACGGTCACCATCGCGAAGGAAAAAATTGTGAGGCGGATTTCGATATCGACGGGCAGCATGATCTGGCTCCTGTTTCTTGCCGGTCCTGATCGCGGCAGGCGAAACAGGGGCTAGGAGAGCTATCGGAAGCCCGAGACGAAACTTGACCCGTCAAACAGGGAAAAGGCGAAAAACGAGTCAGGAGCCGGCAGACGTGCCGGCGGCGCCTGCTTCGCCCTCCGGGGTCTCCTTCGGTCGGTTCAGCCGCTCGATCAGCTTGCCGTAGCCGAGATTCGCATAAACAAACACGAACATCGGGATGGTGAATACTGTCAATATCACCGCAAACACTGCGGAGATAGCCGCAAACACCAGCCGCAGCACTGAGCCGATATCCAGCGCATCAAAGGGTTTGTTCACCACCCCAACGCTGGACTTCACATAGTCGATAAAGCCCATCGCTTCGGCCTGGTCATAGGCAAAGATCAACCAACCGACGAACATCAGCAGCACGACTAGCCAGCCCACAACCAGTGCAGAGACCATCGATAGCTTTTTGAAAATACCGAGCAGGGCTGTCAAGGCTCACTCCAAACGTTGACTGGAAACCATCAGGCGGATCGGGGCGCGTAATCGTTAAACATGAAGTCGAACACTTCCCTTAGCGCGCGCTCATTAACCAGATAGACCTTGTTGTTGTCCCGGGTCTTGAACGAGACCATTTCCGCACCCATCAGCGCCTCAATCTGCTTGACGATCGCGGGTGCTCCCAACCCCGTCTTCACAGCGATATCTGGCATTTCAAGTCCCTCTGAACCAACCTCCAGCAGGCACTGGATGATCTGCACCCGTTCTTCGATTGACAAGATTCCCAGCTTTCTGGCGATTTCTCTCGGATCCATTGGCGTTAGCCCGGCTTTGCGGGGCACGGCAAGTTGATGACTAAGTTTCAAGGATACCTAACTTTGGAGGGCCCCGAATCGCGTGCCGCAGTCAACTGTGCAAAACAGGAAAAAATAATGGGCGTAATACATCTCGCACACGAGCGAAGTTGCGATTATTGTATTTTTAAGATGCGTACCGCGGGGTCTTGCGATCGGCGGCATGCGGGCAGATCAGGTGTCGGCTTTTTTCAGCTCGTGGGTGGCGCGAGGCTTCTTGGTCGCCTTAGATTCCTGGCTCTGACCGGAAATAAGAAACGCAGGGATGGCAACGTCGGTGTTTCTGACGTCCACCGGTTTTTTCTGCTGAGGCGCATCAATGGAGAATGCGGCATCCAGCGGCATGTTCAACTTCTTTGCATAGAGCTTGGTGAGTCGCTCGATTTCTGGCTTACCACCTACGAAATACGCAAGGTTATCGGCCTCGAGAGCGATCACTTGCTTGGGCGGCATCCCCGTCACACGCGCGATGTCCTGGACTTCGAGCCCTAGCTCTTCACGCCGCTTCTTGAGAATATCGCCCAACATCGCTTCCCTCTTTGTGGAATCTGTATCGGACTCTTGCACAGTTCATGTGCATTGTCTATATGGCCTCGAGGGCAAATTTGCCTGCAATATCAAGGCCGTAGTTGTCATATTTTGAATTATCCGTACCGGCTGCTTTCAGCTATGAAAATAGCCTTCCATGCTTGAACCTTGCAGAGGTGCTGATTAAGCAAGGCCTTAAGATCAGATCATTTCTCACCCTACGAGCTCAAGCTCGACACCTCAGGTCTATTTGTCTGGCGTTGAGCTCGGCATGCGGCTGGAATCAGATTGAATTTCCTTCTTCGCACCAGCCTTAGCGCCAGTCCCGCCGAAGCAAATTCGAAGTATTAATTCCTCATTGACGGACGCTGGGTCGGGATACACCCAGCGGCCAGGTTTTGGATCGGTCGATAGCAGGGTGCCCTGACCGCCCTTGCCCGAGTAAACCAACTTCTGCACAACTCGGAGCTTTCCCTTCACGCAATCGGCCTCGTAGAGCCGCTTCACCGACGCGCTTTTTTCGATTGGCTCGATCAGCTCGACCAGACTCCACACCTGGTGAACGGTACCCTTTTGCAGGATCTCGTTATCAAGGTAGTACACGTCGCCGCGCGGATTTTTGATGACTTGTTCCCAGCCCGCGCTAGCGGGCATCGAGCAAATCATTAGCGAGACAATGAGAAAACGGGTCATGGTAATCACGAGGGCGCCCAGCCCAGCTCGTCGGTGAATTGTCCGGGATTATATCGACTACCTATCAGGATCCCGGTCTGGTAATCGTCTATCATAACGGTCGCCTGAATGCATCTGACAGGATTGTCAAAGTGATTATTCATGCTGGTCCCACACCCTACGCACCCGCCACCGGCCCGGCCAGGCCCCAAGTGCCTGCCGAACGCGTAATCACGCCCGCACCGAATCGCAGCGCGCCGACACCGCCAGTGGGCCCGCTGGCGCCGAATGATGCCGAACGCATCACGCAAGCTTTTCTGGACGTGGTTGAGCAGCTTAATACGCACATGCAGTCCCGCAACCGTAATCTTGCATTTGCGCTTGATCGCCGGCTCAACACCGCCATCGTTGCCGTCACCGACAAAAACACGGGCGAGCTGGTGCGACAAATTCCGGCTGAATCCGTGCTGCGGGTTGCGCATTCGATCGAGAACCTCAAGGGCGTTCTCTATAACGAGCTGGCCTGACGAGAGAGATACTCAGTCTTCCAGCGCACAATGCACTGTCTGCGCCCTCAGCAGCTCGGTCAGCAACTGCGGCGCCAGACTCACCAGAAAACCTCTGCGGCCGCCATTGATGTAAATGACTGGTAGATCCAGTATCGAGGCCTCGACATAGACCGGCAGAGTTTTCCGCGTCCCGAAGGGTGAGGTGCCTCCGACCAGGTAGCCGGTATGACGGTGCGCCTCGTCCGGCGCGCAAGGCTCGATCTGCTTGCGTGAAATTTGACGCGCGAGATTTTTGGTCGATACCTTGCGATCCCCGTGCATCAGAACGATCAGCGGTTTTTTTTGCTCGTCTTTCATCACCAGCGTCTTGATCACCGCATGCTCAACCACACCAAGCTGGCGGGATGACTCTGCGGTGCCACCGTGATCAACATACTCGTAAGGATGTCGGCCAAAGCTGATCTTTCGCTGCGATAGGAATTGCGTGGCTGGAGTTTCGGAAATATGTTTGCTCATTAAGAGGATTATGCTTCACAACGTTAAAATAGCGCTTCATGCACCCAACAATCACTGGCTCTTTTCTCACAGGAGAATATTGCTATGCCCGGTATCTCTGGTCGATTTGATCTGAACTCTGTCGAATGGCGCCGGGTCACCGACCCTGCCTGCAAAGCCTTTCTGGTGGATTTCGAGTACAGCCTGCTGGGTTATGACCACGCCACCGGCCGACTTGACATGCTGCTTCGATACGGCAAAGGCGGCCACTGCCGCCGGCACAGGCATATCGCCTCGACAGCGACGCTCGTATTAGAGGGTGAGCAGATACTCGAGGAGATGGACGCCGAGGGCCATATCCGGCACATACACCGTAAAAAAGGCGACTACGCACTGGCTTCAGCAGACGCGCTCCCCCACATAGAGCGCGGCGGCGAGCAGGGTGGAACAGTGTTACTGTCCATGACCGCGCTAGATGGCCTGCTGTTCGAATATTTTGATGATGACCTGAACAGCACGGGCACGGTATCGATTACCGAATATGTGAATAGCTGGACCCAGGGCGTGCCTTACGGCGCCCGTCAGGTCTGTTTATAACGCGGCGCCGCCACTGCGAACCCTGCTCCCACTGAACGCGAGATCCTATGCCCATAGACAAACAGATTGATGTCGTCGAGCGCAAATTCAGGAAACTGGAAAGCCCCCTGGAACGGGTGATCTTCGGATCACGCTGGCTCATGGCGCCCTTCTATTTGGGACTGATTGGCAGCCTTGCGGTGTTGATGTTCAAGTTCCTTCAAGAACTGATCCATTTTTTTCCACTGGCATCCTCCTCGCAAGAATCAGAGGTCATCCTCTGGGTGTTGTCGCTGATCGATCTCTCGCTCGCGGGCAATCTGGTGCTGATGGTGATTTTCTCAGGCTACGAGAATTTTGTCTCCAAGATCGATATCGCTTCTCACGAGGACAGACCCGACTGGATGGGAACGGTTGATTTCAGCGGTCTGAAACTGAAACTGATCGCATCCATCGTTGCGATCTCGGGCATTCATCTGCTCAAATCCTTCATGGCGATCGACAGCATCAACAAAGAAAATCTAATGTGGCTGCTCATCCTTCACGGCACCTTCGTTGCCTCCGGAGTGCTGCTGGCAGTGATGGACTACGTCACTGAAAAATCTCACTGAATCTCTGCAAACGAGGGTCACCGGTCATCTTTCGGCTGTATCAACAGCTCGATCTCTTCGGGTGGCCCGCCCTCTTCAGGCAAGGGTAGCGGACTGCTTTTCTCGATGGCTCGGGCAGCAGTGAGGTCCCAATTCTTGAAACCGCTGGTTTGTATCAGCCGAACCGACTGCACCTCGCCGGCGGGAGACAGTTTGATATTGAAGCGAGCCATCGGATTGAGCGCCCGCTCTTCGCCATTCTTCGCGACGTAAACGATAAAGCGTTTGATATGCCCACCTACCTGCGACAAATACGCTGGGCTGCGCTTGGTCAAAGGCCTCAGCTCGCTGTTCAGAGGTCGGGCCACGTCTGTTCGACCCTCCGTGTTCGGCCATGCAGAAACGCTGCAAAGCCATGCCAGACAGCCCACCAGGACCCGCATCATCGTCCCTCTCGAGATACTTAGCAGCTCATCCACTACGATAAGTCCACATTCTGTCGATCAGCTCTTCCAGCAACTCCCCGATAGGTATGCCACGCTCAAAGGCCACCATCCTCAGACGCTTGTAGTGGAACACCGATATATCGGCCACCAGCTTATGCCGGTCCGAGGGATTGATCGCGCGTGCTGCGCCGACTGGTATTTTTGCCTCTGCCTCTACTTTTGATTCTGCTAGTTCGTCCATAGCGTTGCCTTTATTTCTGATGGTGTGGGTCAGGCCGATAGCGATATCCGCAAAGGCCGTCACTGCTTCAACGCGACCTTACTGACAAACGCTGCAGATGACTATGCAAATCGAT